>SCTQ01000094.1 GCA_004322345.1 Aquabacterium sp.
GCCGTAGACCTTGTCCATCTGGCGAGTGATCCAGGCTTCGCTGCGCTGCTCGTCGGCGCGGCCGGGCCAGGTGGCTTCCAGGCGCGCCAGGATGGCGGCGTCCATCAGGCCGTCGGCCAGGGCCTCCCAGGTGCGGACCTCGACGCGTTCGCGCCCGGACAGCGGGATCAGCTTGCCCACCGGGGACAGCGTGTCCACGTACTCGACGATGACGCGCGAATCGAAGATGGCCTCGCCGCCTTCCATCACCAGGCAGGGCACCTTGCCCAGCGGATTGGAGGTCTGGATCTGGGTCTGGGGAGACCAGACGTCCTCGACTTCGAACTTGTAGTCCAGTTTCTTCTCGGCCAGGACGATGCGTACCTTGCGTACGTACGGGCTGGTGAGTGAACCGATGAGTTTCATGGTGTTGAGAGCGGGAGGGTGAATTTCATTCTAGCCAAGGCACCGTGCTAACCCGGGGCTCGCGCGTGCAGGGCAGGCGAAGTCGCCGCGGGCTGGCAAGATGCCGTCCTGTCGCACGCCTCGCATCCGGATATGCGCCAGCCCCGTTCCCAGCACCTCGACGCGGACAGCCAGCTCGGACCGGCGACGGTGCCGCACGTCTCGCGCATCGATACCTCGTCCTTCGACACCACCGGTGCCGCCAGCTCGGTCATCGGCGGCAGCTGGATCGGTGTCGACGAGACCGACGTCGAGACCGCCCAGGGCGTGCGCGTGGACGGCGAGGTCCAGCGCGACCTCGACACCATCAGCCGCGCGCTGGACGACCTGGGCCTGTCGCGCTGCGCGCCGGAGGACGCCCAGCGCTGGCCCCTGCACGTGGTCGTCGAGTCCCGCCGCTATGCCGGCGTCTGGTTCCTCAATCTGCTGCTGACGATCGTCACCGCCGGCTTCTACTACCCGTGGGCGCGCCTGAGCCGCCTGCAGTACCTGGACGCGCACACGCTGGTGGCCGGCATGCCGATGGGCTTCCACGGCGACCCCACGCGCCTGACGCGCGGCATGCTGGCGCTGTTCATCGCCGTGTGCAGCGTCGCCGGCGTCCTGCTCTGGCGGCCCGGTGCCTACGCCTGGGCGGCCTGGGTGGCGCTGCTGTGGCTGCCCGCACTGGCGCACGCGCGCATCCGTCACCGCCTGCAGCACACCTCCTGGCAGGGGCTGATCTTCGACTTCTCCGCCAGCTGGGCCGCGGCCTACTGGGCCCACGTGCTGCCGCTGCTGCTGGGCCTGGCCGCCTGCCTGCTGATCGACCAGTGGCCGCACCAGGCCGGGGTGGAGCAGACCTGGATGCTGGCCGATGGCGTGGCCGTCAGCTTCGTGCCCTCGGCCTGGTTCGGCGCGGCGGCCGGCCTGCTCAGCGTCGCGGCCTGCGCGCTGGCGCCGCTGGCGCTGTGGATGGTGCTGCGCTACCGGCAGTCCAGCCTGCAGCTGGGGCCGCTGCGCACCGAATGGCACGTCGAGGCCGGCCTGCTCTATCGCACCGCAGGCCCGCTGGTGGCGGCCTGGGTGGCCTGGCTGCTGCTGGCCGTCGGCATCTGGATCGGCCTGAGCTGGGCGGCATCCGAAGGGCATCTCGGCCCGCATGGCTATTGGGTCGCATCAGGCTGCGCCGCGGCGCTGGCCTGGCTGACAGCCTTCCTGCCACGGGCCCTGACCCAGGCGCGATTGCAGAACCTGGTGTGGGCGCACACCGGCAACCGCTACCTGCGGTTCCGCAGCGCCCTGGCGACCGGGCCCTATGCGCAGCTGCTCTTCAAGCATCACCTGCTGGCCCTGCTGACCCTGGGGTTCTACACGCCCTGGGCTGCGGTCGCGCAGCGGCGCGCGCGGCTGGGGGCGGTGTTCGTGATCTCGCGCATCGTGCCGGACGAGCTGGTCGTGGGCCTGCACAACCCGGCGTCGCAGCTCGACAGCCGCTTCGTCGACGAGATGACGGGCTTGCGGCTGGGCTGGTGAGGCGCCTAACTACAATCCGGCACTTTTGCCGATCGCCCGCCCATGTCCTCTTCGCCCCTGACTGCCCTGTCGCCGCTGGATGGCCGCTACGCCTCCAAGGTCGCGGCCTTGCGTCCGCTGCTGTCCGAGTTCGGCCTCATGCATCGCCGCGTCCAGGTGGAGGTGGAGTGGTTCATCGAGCTGTCCGACCTGGGCCTGCCGGAGTTCGCGCCGCTGTCCGAGGCCTCGCGCGGCTACCTGCGCGGGCTGTCTGCCCGCTTCTCCGAGGCCGATGCTCAGGCGATCAAGGACATCGAGAAGACGACCAATCATGACGTGAAGGCGGTGGAGTACTGGCTGCGCCAGCGTTTCACCGGCCACGCTCAGCTGGAACAGGCGGCCGAGTTCGTCCACTTCGCCTGCACCAGCGAGGACATCAACAACACCAGCCACGGCCTGATGCTCAAGGCCGCGCGCGGCCAGGTGCTGCTGCCGGCGGTCGACGCCATCGTCGCCAAGCTCAACACGATGGCTGCCGACTTCGCGACCCAGCCCATGCTGGCCCGCACCCATGGCCAGACCGCCAGCCCGACGACCGTCGGCAAGGAAGTGGCCAACGTCGTCGCCCGGCTGCAGGCCGCGCGCGAACGCATCGCCGGCGTCCAGCTGCTGGCCAAGATGAACGGTGCGGTGGGCAACTACAACGCCCACCTGTCGGCGTATCCGCAGGTGGACTGGGAGGCCTTCGCCAAGCGCGTCGTCGAGGAGCGCCTCGGGCTGACCTTCAACCCGTACACGATCCAGATCGAGCCGCACGACTACATGGCCGAGCTGTTCGACGCCATCGTGCGCGCCAACACCATCCTGATCGACTGGTCGCGCGACGTCTGGGGCTATGTCTCGCTGGGCTACTTCAAGCAGAAGGTGAAGGCCGGCGAGGTGGGCTCCTCCACCATGCCGCACAAGGTCAACCCCATCGACTTCGAGAACGCCGAAGGCAACCTGGGCCTGGCCAATGCCGTGCTGACCCACCTCAGCCAGAAGCTGCCGATCTCGCGCTGGCAGCGCGACCTGACCGACTCCACCGTGCTGCGCAACATGGGCGTGGCCATCGGTTATGCCGTGCTGGCCTATGACAGCCTGCTGCGCGGCCTGGACAAGCTGGAGCTCAACCGTGCCGCGCTGGACGCCGACCTGGACGCCGCCTGGGAGGTGCTGGCCGAGCCGGTGCAGACGGTGATGCGCCGCTACGGCCTGCCCGACCCCTACAAGCAGCTGAAGGACTTCACCCGCGGCAAGCAGATCACCCGCGAGGCCCTGCAGGAGTTCATCTCCGCCCTGCCGCTGCCGGACGAGGAGAAGCAGCGCCTGCTGGCCATGACCCCGGCGCAATACACGGGCAAGGCCGCCGAGCTGGCGCTGCGCAAGCGCTGAGTCTTCATGATCTTCTGCGGGAGCGGCGTTTGGGCCTGAACTTCGTCGACAAGCTGCGCACGGCCGAGCGCAGGAACCGCTCGCTGCTGTGCGTCGGCCTGGATCCGGAGCCGTCGCGCTTCCCGGCCGACCTGGCCGGCGATCCGCGCCGCATCTACGACTTCTGCGCAGCCATCGTCGACGCGACGGCCGACCTGGTCATCGCCTTCAAGCCGCAGATCGCCTATTTCGCCGCCCACCGCGCGGAGGACCAGCTCGAGCGCCTGGTCGCCCACATCCGCCAGCGCGCCCCGGACGTGCCCGTGATCCTGGACGCCAAGCGCGGCGACATCGGCTCCACGGCCGAGCAGTACGCCAAGGAGGCCTTCGAGCGTTACGCGGCCGACGCGGTGACCTTGTCCCCCTTCATGGGCTTCGATTCCATCGAGCCCTACCTGCGCTACCCGGACAAGGGCGTGATCCTGCTGTGCCGCACCTCCAACCCGGGCGGCGACGACTTCCAGTTCCAGCGCCTGGCCGAGGTCGACGGCCAGCCGCGGTTGTTCGAGCACATCGCGGCCCTGGCCCAGGGGCCCTGGAATCGCACCGGCCAGCTGGGCCTGGTGGTCGGCGCGACCTACCCGTCCGAGATCGCCCGCGTGCGCGAACTCGCGCCTACCGTGCCGCTGCTGATCCCCGGCATCGGCGCCCAGGGCGGCGACGCGCGGGCGACGGTGGCCGCCGGCTGGCGGGGTGGGCCCGGCGGGACCACCGGGCCGATTGTCGTGAGCTCCTCCCGCGCCGTGCTCTACGCCGGCCAGGACGCTGGCTTCGCCCAGGCGGCTCGCCAGGTCGCCTTGGCCACCCGGGAGTTGCTGTCCGTTGCCTGCTGACCGTGACCGGAGTCACGTTTTGGGCGGGAAATGTTGTGACAGCGAGACAAAACGGGGGATTTGTGCCCCCCAAGAGCGCGAAACAACCGGGTCAACCCTGGCCGGTCCGGGAAGTGACTCCAGAATCCATTTCGGGGTGAACGGGCCTTCGTGAGCCCGACCGGTCCCTTAACCAACCCGTCTTATTCCTTCCTTCTCAGCTAGGAGTTCTTCAATGATCCGCAAATCCCACGGCGTTGCCCTCGCAGCGCTCGCTCTGGCAGCCTCCGGCGCGTTCGCCCAGTCCTCCGTCAAGATCTATGGCCTGCTGGACGTCAGCTTCGGCAGCTACAAGCCGGCCTATGTGGAAATCGCTGGCCAAAAGATCGCGGCCAACGGCCAACCGGTCGCCACGCCCAGCGTGAACAGTGGCCAGATGACCACCAGCTTCATCGGCTTCTCCGGCTCCGAAGACCTGGGTGGCGGCCTGAAGGCTGAGTTCGCCCTGGAAAGCTTCCTGGCTGCTGACACCGGCGGTACGCTGAACAACAACGGCGGCGGCTTCTGGGGTCGTGCCTCGTGGGTCGGCCTGAGCGGCAGCTTCGGTAAGGTCACCATCGGCCAGTACGACAATCCGCTGTTCACCTTCGGCTACACCTACGACCCGTTCGGCAGCTCGATGGCTTTCTCGCCGACGATGCGCCACTACAACTACATCGGCCAAACCGGCTACGGCACCGGCTTTGACACCGGCTGGGTGAACTCCATCACCTACGAAACCCCGAACCTGTCGGGCTTCACCGGTGTGGCCCAGTACGCGTTCAAGGAAACCACCCTGAACGACGCCAAGAACGGCTTCACGCTGGCTGGCTTCTACAACGCGGGTCCCCTGAGCCTGAGCGCCGTGTACGTGCAAGGCGCGCTGTCCAACAGCCCGGTCGGTTCCTGGCTGCAGGACGACAAGGTCTTCGCCTTCGGCGGTAGCTACGACTTCGGCGCTGCCAAGCTGTTCGCCACCTACTCGCAAGTGAAGGCCACCAAGGGCCTGGCCACCTCCACCTCGATCGTCGACTTCGGCGGCTCGGTGAAGGACAAGATTTGGCAACTGGGCGTGTCGATCCCCGCCGGCCCGGGCTCCGTCCTGGCTTCCTACGGCCAAGCCAAGGTCAAGCAAGACGGCTTCGACGGCTCGGTCACCGACAAGGTGTTCTCGCTGGCTTACGACTACAACCTGTCCAAGCGCACCGACGCGTACGTCGTGTACTCGAACAACAAGCAGACCGACCTGGAAGGTGGCAACTCCTTCGTGGTCGGTATCCGCCACAACTTCTGATCCTCACGGATCCGAAGCTGAAAGCGCCCTTCGGGGCGCTTTTTTGTTGCCTGCGCAAGCTCGGTTCATCTGTCACCCGATGTATCGCGCAGGCAAGCTTCCTGCTTCCCGCTCCACCCGGTTACCCCACTGAACCCACATGGAGCGGTTATGTCCTTGAAGAAGAAAAGATCCCTGGTCGCCATCGCAGCGACGAGTCTGTTGGCGGCTTCTGCGGCGCATGCCCAGAACACGCTGAACATCTACGGGATCATCGACCTGGCCTTCGGGTCCTACGACTACAGCGGCGATACCGCCAAACGCATCAGCGCCGTGCAGAGCGGGCAGATGACGACGAGCTACATCGGCTTCCGCGGCGAGGAAGACCTCGGCGGCGGCCTGAAGGCGGTCTTCAAGCTGGAGAGCTTCTATCGCGCCGACACCGGCGCGTCGGGTCGTTTCGGTGCCGACACCATGTGGTCGCGCAACGCCTATGTCGGCCTGACCGGCGGCTTCGGCTCGGTGATCGTCGGCCGCTTCGACAACCAGCTCTACCAGCAGGCGCTGGCCTTCAACCCCTACGGCGGATCCTTCGGTTGGTCGCCGACCATCCGCCTGACCTTCGGCCAGTTCGGCAACGTGCGTGGTGACTCGGGTTGGAGCAACACGCTCAACTACATCACGCCCAACCTGGGCGGCTTCACCGGCGTGGTGCAGGTCCAGGCCAAGGAAGCGGACAACAATGGCGGTGGCGTCAGCCTCAGCGGCAAGTACCTCGCCGGCCCCTTCGGCATCGGCTTCGGCTGGCAGCAGCTCAAGGCTGGGATCGCCGATGGCAAGCAGACCACCTGGCTGCTGGGCACCAGCTACGACTTCGGTGTCCTGAAGGCCTTCGGCCAGGTCGGCCGCATCGATGACAGCGATGACGTGCCCTCCGGCATGGACACCACGCTGTGGCAGCTCGGCCTGAGCGTGCCGCTGTCCACCTCCGGCAGCATCCTGGCGTCCTATGGCCAGACCAAGGAAGATCCGGCCGCCAGCGCGGTCGACACCAAGCACCAGATCCTCACGCTGGGCTACGACCACTTCCTGTCCAAGCGTACCGATGTCTACGTGAATGCCATGTACGACAAGGAAGAGCGCCAGGACAGCAAGGGCAGCATCGGCGTGGGCATCCGCCACCGCTTCTGACCCGCAACAGTCGCGCAATGAAAACGGCGCCCCGCGGGGCGCCGTTTTTTCTCTCAACCGCAGATCGCCGGATCAGACTTCCTCGTACAGCGGCAGCGTCAGGAATTCCTCGAAGCTTTCCTGGGTGCTCATCTTCTCGAAGATGGCGGCGGCCTTGTCGAACTGGCCTTCGGCGCCGGAGGCCTTCACCTTCGGCAGCTCCTCGGCGATCAGCTTGCGCACCAGCTCGGCGGTCACCTTGGTGCCGTCCTCCAGCTTGCCCTTGGGGCTGCGGATCCACTGCCACACCTGCGAGCGCGAGATCTCCGCGGTGGCGGCGTCTTCCATCAGGTTGTGGATGGGCACGCAGCCGTTGCCGGACAGCCAGGCACCCAGGTAGTGGATGCCGACGTTGATGTTGTTGCGCACGCCGGCCTCGGTGATCGGCGTCTCGGGCTGGAAGTCCATCAGCTGGGCGCCGGTGACGTTGACGTCGTCGCGCTTCTTGTCGATCTGGTTGGGCTTGTCGCCCAGCACGGCGACGAACTCGGTCATCGCGGACTCGACCAGGCCCGGGTGGGCCACCCAGCCGCCGTCGTAGCCGTCGGTGGCGTCGCGCTTCTTGTCCGCGATGATGCCGGCCATCGCCACGGCGTTCTTCTCCGGATCGTTCTTGATCGGGATCAGCGCGCTCATGCCGCCGATGGCAGGCGCGTTGCGCTTGTGGCAGGTCTTCAGCAGCAGCAGGGCGTAGGCGCGCATGAAGGGCACGTTCATCGTGATCTTGCCGCGGTCGGCCAGGCAGAAGTCCTTGTCGACCTTGAACTTCTTGATGCAGCTGAAGATGTAGTCCCAGCGGCCCGCGTTCAGGCCCGCGCTGTGCTCGCGCAGCTCATACAGGATCTCGTCCATCTCGAAGGCGGCGAGGATGGTCTCGACCAGCACGGTGGCCTTGATCGTGCCCTGCGGCAGGCCGACTTCCTTTTGGGCGGCGACGAAGATGTCGTTCCACAGGCGGGCCTCGATGTGGCTTTCCATCTTCGGCAGATAGAAGAAGGGGCCGGCGCCGCGGGCGATCTGTTCCTTGGCGTTGTGGAAGAGGAAAAGGGCGAAGTCGAAGATGCCGCCGGAGACACGCTGGCCGTCGACCAGCACGTGCTTCTCGTCCAGGTGCCAGCCGCGGGGACGGACCTGCAGCGTGGCGACCTTGTCGTTGAGCTGGTAGCTCTTGCCGCCCGCGCCGCCGTCGATCTTGATGGTCTTGCGGATGGCTTCGTACAGGTTAATCTGGCCGCGGATCTGGTTGCCCCAGTTCGGGGTGTTCGAGTCCTCGAAGTCGGTCATGTACGAATCAGCGCCCGAGTTGTAGGCGTTGATGATCATCTTGCGCTCGACCGGGCCGGTGATTTCCACGCGGCGGCGCTCCAGCGCCTTGGGCAGCGGGGCGATGGTCCAGTTGCCGTCGCGGATGTGCTGGGTCTCGGCCAGGAAGTCCGGGCGTTCGCCGGCGTCCAGGCGCTTGGCGCGTTCGACGCGCACCTTCAGCAGCTCCTGGCGGCGAGCCTCGAAGCTGCGATGCAGCTTGGCGACCAGTTCCAGCGCCGGGAGGGTCAGGATCTGTTCGAAGCCGGGCTCGATGGCGCCGGTGATCTGCATGCCGGCAGGCAGTTGCAAGGTGGTCATGGACTAGCTCCAGGAGTGGGCGGCAGGACGTCGCCGGATTGAAAGAAATGCGAAGGAATCGGGCTCGGGCGCACACCACAGACACCACAAAGACGCGCGCGCGAGGAGAGGCCGAGACTGTATTACGAACTCTAGCCATCGATTAAGAGCCCCGGCCGCCTTTGATCTTTTACCTCGATGGCCGGAATCATCCAGAGGCTCTCGTGCGAATTTCGGGCCACGATGGGCGTCGCTCTTCGTGCAGTCCTACGCGTTTACGATCAGCAGGCGCTCACATTCCAACCTGTCGGTGGCGTTACGATCGGGCTTCCTGCGGTAATTGCCGCTTTTCAAGTCAACAGTAGCCAGCCCTAGCGGACATGGATCGCCTCAAGCAGATCGAATCCTTCGTCGCCGTTGCCCAGAAAGGCAGCCTGACGGCGGCCGCCCAGGCCGAGGGTGTCGCCCCGGCCGTGATCGGCCGTCGGATCGACGCGCTGGAAGAGCGCCTGGGCGTCAAGCTGATGGTGCGCACGACGCGCCGCATCACGCTGACGCACGAAGGCAGTGCCTTCCTGGAGGATGCCCAGCGGGTGCTGGCCGACCTGTCCAACGCCGAAGCCAGCGTCAGCGCCGGCGGCGTGAAGGCCAGTGGCCACCTGCGGCTGACCGCCCCGGCCGGCTTCGGTCGCCGCCACGTCGCGCCGCTGATACCGCGCTTCGTGGCGCTGCATCCCGATGTCTCGATCTCGCTGAACCTGGCCGACCGCATGGTCGACCTGATCCGCGAGCAGTTCGACGTCGCCGTGCGGGTCGGCGACCTGCCGGATTCGTCGCTGGTCTCCGTGCGCCTGGCCGACAACCGCCGGCTGTGCGTGGCGGCGCCGGCCTACCTGGAAAAACGCGGCCGCCCGCGCCACCCCGACGAGCTGGCCCAGCACGATTGCCTGACGCTGAGCTCCGACGGCAGCCAGACCCGCGGCTGGGCCTTCAGCCTCAACGGCGAGGTCGTGCACCTGCGCCCCATCGGGCCGCTGGACTGCTCCGACGGCCAGGTGTTGCACGACTGGTGCCTCGCCGGCCTGGGCGTGGCCTGGCGCTCGACCTGGGAAGTGGAGGCCGACATCGCGGCCGGCCGCCTGGTCAGCGTGCTGGAGGAGTTCGCCGCGCCGCCCAACGGCATCTACGTCGTCTTCCCGCAGCGCAAGCACCTGCCGCTGCGGCTGCGGCTGTGGATCGACTTCCTGAAGACGACCTATGGCGACCCGGCCTACTGGGGCGCGCACGACATCCGCTCGATCGCCGCGACGCCAGGCGACGCGCAGGCCGAACAGGGCGCGGAGACAGGGTCGCTGTTCGGCGCCGAGCTGGGTTGAGGCCGCGGCCTCAGACCTTGCTGCAGCTGGTCATCGGCTGCGCCTGCAGCAGTGCGTTGAAGGCCTCCTCGGGCATCGGCTTGCCGAGGTAGAAGCCCTGGACCTCGTCGCACCCGTGGTCCTGCAGGAAGGTCAGCTGCTCCTTGGTCTCCACGCCCTCGGCGACGACGCCGACTTCCAGCCGGTGTGCCATCGCGATCAGCGCCGCCACGAGGCGGCAGTCGCCCGCCGAATGGGGCAGCGCGCTGAGGAAGGAGCGGTCGATCTTGAAGCGGTCCACCGGCAGCTCGCGCAGGTAGGAGAAGCTGGAGTAGCCGACGCCGAAGTCGTCGATCGCGATGTGCGGGCCCAGCGCGCGCAGGCGCTCCAGGGTCTGCGCGGCGCGCAGCGACTCGCGCACGATCACGCTCTCGGTGATCTCCAGCTCCAGGTCCGACGGCGGCAGGCCGCTGCGGTTGAGGGCCTCGGCGACGTGGTCGACCACGTCCGCATGGTCGAGCTGGATGGCCGACAGGTTGACCGCGATGCGGATGCCGCGCCCGGCGTCGTGCCAGCGGCGCGCGACCTGGCAGGCCTCGCGCAGCACCCAGGCACCCATCTCGACGATGAGGCCGGTCTCCTCGGCGATGGGGATGAAGTCGGCCGGCGACACCATCGTGCCGTTGCGGCGCCAGCGCAGCAGGGCCTCGGCGCCCACCAGCTTGCCGGTGGCGCACTCGAACTGCGGTTGGAAGTGCAGCACCAGCTCGTTGCGCTCGGTGGCGTGGTAGAGCTCGTTCTCGATCTGCAGCGCGTCGGCGCTGGCGCGGTCCAGCTCGGGGTCGAACACCTGCACCGCGTTGCGGCCGGCGTTCTTCGCGTGGTACATCGCCTGGTCGGCGTGGCGCATCAGCGTGGAGGCGTCGGTGCCGTGCTCAGGGCACATGGCCACGCCGATGGAAGGCGTCACGCGCAGCTCGTGCGCGCCGATCACGATGGGCTCGCGGAACTGCGCCATCAGCTTCTCGGTGACGGTGTGCACGTCCTGCGGCGACGTGATCACCGGGCACAGCACGACGAATTCGTCGCCGCCCAGCCGGGCGACGATGTCTGAGTTGCGCACCGCGCTGCGCAGGCGCTGCGCGACCTCGATCAGCACGCTGTCGCCGACGTGGTGGCCCAGGCTGTCGTTGATCTTCTTGAAGCGGTCCAGGTCCAGGAACATCAGCGCCGCGGGATGCGAGTCGCGCACCGAGCGCGCCAGCACGGCCTTCAGGTGTTCCTGCAGCATGTTGCGGTTGGGCAGGCCGGTCAGTGCGTCGTGCAGCGCCAGGTGCTGCAGCTTGTGCTCGGCGTGGCGGCGCGCCGTCACGTCGTGGGCCATGGCCAGGTAACGCACGATCTCGCCGTTGTCGTTGCGCAGAGGGTTGAAGTTCATCTCGGCGATCAGCTTGTCGCCGTCGCGGTGGACGAGCGTCCAGTCGCTGGCGCTGACGCCGTTGTCGGTCGCGTAGTGGGAGAGGATCTCCAGGCCCTTGACCTCCTGGCCGATGCGCGCGCTCAGGTGGCGGGCGCGCTGGCGGAGCTCCTCGGGGTCGTGGAAGATCTCCAGCGTCTGGCGGCCGACGATCTCCTCGATGCGCCAGCCCAGCAGGGCCTCGGCGGCGGGGTTCATCGACAGCACCAGGCCCTGGCGGCTCAGCACGAAGATCGCGTAGGGCGCGCACTGCACCGTGACGCGCTGCATCTCGTCGACTTCGTTGAGCTGGCGCCGCGTGGCCTCGATCGCGGCCTCGGAGGCCTTGCGCTCGCGCAGGTCGCGCACGATGCCAACGTACAGGCGCTCGCTCTCCAGCTCCATCTCGCTGACCGAGACGTCCAGCGGGATCAGCTGGCCCTTGGCCGTGCGGCCCTCCATCTCGCAGGTGAGGCCGTCGAGCAGGCGCAGCGTCATCGCGCGCGACTGGTCGGCGCCGGACTTGCTCAGTGCCAGGCGCGGCACCAGCTCGCCGATGCTGGCGCCCACCAGTTGTTCATGCGTGCGGCTGAAGATGCGGTGGATGGCCGGGTTGGCCGTGAGCACGGTGCCGTGCTCGTCCAGCGTGAGGATGCCGTCCACGGTGTGGTCGATGACCGCCTTCAGCCGGGTCTCGCTCTCGATCGCGCTGCGGCTGAGGCCGCGCGCCAGGCGTGCGGCAGCGGCCTGCAGGCGCGACAGCCCCAGCATCGCACCGACCAGGCACAGCGTCGCGGCCAAGCCGCCGCCGAGCACAGACAGCGGGTAGGGCTGCCAGGACCAGGCGACCGGAGGATGCGAAACGTGCAGCGACCACATGCGTCCGCCGATGTCCAGCACGTGCTGGCGGGCCTCGGAGCCGCGGCGGTCCTGGCCGGCCGCGTCGGGGCCGGTGTCCACCCCGCTGTCGAACAGCTGGACCGTGGCGGGGCGCGGGTCGCCCAGGTGCCAGTCCGAGGGCCCCAGGTCGTGCACGGTGACGTGATAGCTGGCGGTCACTGCCGGATCGACCAGGTGTGCGATCAGGTCGGACGCCCGGTAGACGCCGCTCAGCAGCCCGACGAAGGCGGCGCGTCGCTGGGCCTCCGTGGCCGTCGGTGCGCCGCGGCGGTAGACCGGTACGCGCACGACGAAGCCGGTCGGATGCTGGCCACCTTGCAGCAGCGCAAAAGGCGCCGAGGTCGAAGGCTGGCCGGTATCGCGGGCGCGCTCCAGCACGGCCAGCCGCACGCCACCTTCGAGGAAGTCGTAGCCGAAGGCGGCCTCGTTGCCGGTCATCGGCTCGTTGTAGAGCACCGGGGCATAGGCCGCACGGCGGCCGGCAGGGCGGATGGCGTAGTCCGGGTAGCCCTGGGGACGCAGGCTGCGGTCGGCGCGCACGGCGGCGACGAAAGCGTCCTTGTTTGCGTCCGACACTACGGGGCCGTACTGCACCGCGAGCATGCCGGGGAATTTCTCGGCCACGCGCAGCGTCTCGAAGTGCTCGTGGAATTCGCTGCGCGTGATGTCGTCGCTGGCGCGGAACAGGCCCTGGAAGCTGATCAGCACATCGACGTGGCGCGAGATCTGCTCGCCCAATTGTCCGGCGAGGGTGATCGAGGTCTGCTCGAGTTCGGCGTCCGCCTCGTGCCCGAGCTGGCGCGCCGCTCCCTGCCATCCGGCAACGGCCAGCGCGACACCACAGACAGCCGTCACCGCGGCCGCCAGCTTCAAGCCAGCGGACCAGTCGGCAACTCGCTCCAGTGCTTTTTCCATCCAGACCTCTATAGGGCGTTGCCTGGAGCCGGCAACGCGAACCGGCGCACGCATGGGCGCACCTATCCCGTATCTGCCCGGTCTTATCGACGGGACTGCAGGAGGCTTGACGGAAAGCAATGAGGAATAGTCGGCGGATCGGAGATGTCTATTCCGATCCGCCATGCGCGCCCGTGGCGTCGGTCACGTCAGGCTTTGTCCGACGCGGGGATGCCGGGGTTGTGCGGGTGCCGCACAGGCGCTATCTGCGTGGCTGGGCGCTCAGGCCTTCGCGCACTCGGACAGGAACTTGTTGCGGTCCGCGCCCTTGAGGCCCTTGGCCTTGGCTTCCTTGCTGCAGGCACCAAGCTTGTGGCCCTGGCTCTTCGGCGCATCGGCGGCAGCGGTCTCGCCCTTGGCGCAGGACGACAGGAACTTGTTGCGGTCTTCACCCTTGAGGCCCTTGGCCTTGGCTTCCTTGCTGCAGGCGCCCAGCTTCTTGCCCTGCTCGGACTTGGCCGCAGACGGCGCGGAGGCGGCATCGGCCGCGAAGGTGGGGGAGGCGACGGCACAGGCCAGAGCCAGCACGGCAAACAGATGCTTCATTGGGATGCTCCTGGGGAAGGGGGGAGATGCCGCGCGGGGGCGCGACGCTGTCGGCACACGGTGCCAGAGCAAGCAACGCCCGGGCCGCCGCCGGCGTTGACCGCCGTCAGAGAATGCGGCGCGGGTGCGCCAGGGCCTCGTGCGCGGCGTGCAGGCGGCGCACCAGCACGCGGATGAAGGCCTCGTCGAAGAGGTGCCGGCAGTTGGGGCTGAGCTGGGACAGCGTGTCCGGCGTGAAGGAGATCGTCGTCGCCGTCTCGGTGACCAGCACGTCGGTGCTGTGCCGGCGCAGCTCAGGGCTGGGCGCCAGGTAGGCCATCTCGCCTACGGACGTGCCGGCACCCAGCTGCGCCACGCGCTTGCCAGCGCGGTACACCTCGACCATGCCCTGGGCGATGATGTGGAAGGAGCGCCCTTCCTCGCCGCGCTTGTACAGCGGATGGCCGAAGGCGAAGCGCTGCCACTTGGCGCGGTGCACGACCTCCCACAGCTCGACGTCGCCGAAGGTGGAGAAGAAGTCCAGCGTGCGCAGCAGGTTGAAGCGCTCCGAGTCCAGCACGCCCTGCAGTTGGCCGCGGGGCACCTTGTTCTCGGCAATCAGGCCCGACAGGTCCTGCGCGAAGGCATCCCAGTTGGCGTAGCGCTCATCCGGGTTCTTGGACAGCGCGCGCTGGATGACCGCGTCCACCGCCTCGTCCACGCCCGAGCGCATGCCCATCAGGGGCTGCGGGGTCTGGTTGTAGATGTGGTTCATCAGCACCGCCTGCGACGGTGCGTCGAACGGCGGGCGGCCGCTGACCAGGTGGTAGAGCACGGCACCCAGCGAGTAGATGTCGGCGCGGCAGTCCAGCGCCTGGCCGTCCAGCTGCTCGGGCGACATGTAGGCCAGCGAGCCGACGTGGAAGACCTGGGTGGTCTCGGCCGTCAGGTTGAGCACGCTGCCGAAGTCGCTGACCTTCACGTCGGTCAGCGCGCCGCTGCCGTCGGGGTTGGTGGTCAGCGCCAGGATGTTGGCCGGCTTCACGTCGCGGTGGATCAGGCCCTGGCGGAACACGTAGCCCAGAGCCATCGCGCACTTGAAGCCGATTTCGATGATCAGCTCCAGCGGCAGCAGGTGGTCCGGCCGGCAGAAGGGGCGCAGCGTGGAGCCGGGCACGTACTCCATCACCACATAGGGGGCGACGGGGTCGGCCACCGCGTCGTAGATCTGCACGACGTTGGGGTGCTGCAGGCGGCCGACGAGCGCGGCCTCCGCCGCGAAGAAGCGTGCGTAGACCGGGCCATCCACGGCGTCCACGAGCGAGCCGGCACGCACGCGCTTGATCGCCACGTCGCGCTGGTGGAAGTCGTCCCGGCAGAGGAAGACCTCGCTGGTGGCGCCTTCACCCAGCTTGCGCAGGATGCGGTACTTGCCGATCTGCTGGGAGTCCAGCTCGATGTCGATCGTCGCGTTCATGAAGGGGGCAGGAATCGTCCGCGGATCTTTTCACCCATTGGGCCTCGGCAGGCCGTGAAAAGCAGGCCCCCCGGCGGGCAATTTCGCACGTGGTTACAGATCTTGTGCGGCGCATCGGCGCGTCGGACCCGCCCCGTAGAATCTTTCGAATGATTCAAGTCAAGACGGAATTGCTGGGTGCGCTGGCCGCGGCGCTGGCCGAGCTGGCGCCCGAGAACCCGCCCCCGGCCCTGTTCGAGTCGCCCAAGCAGGCTTCGCACGGCGATTTCGCCTGTACCGCGGCGATGCAGCTGGCCAAGCCACTGAAGAAGAACCCACGTGAGCTGGCCCAAGCACTGGTTGACGCCCTGAACCGGCAGGGCGCCGTCCGGCGCTGGGTGGCCGCCCTGGAGATCGCCGGCCCCGGCTTCATCAACCTGCGCCTCAAGCCGGAGGCCAAGCAGGCAGTGATCAAGGAGGTCTTGCACGACGAGCGCAACTTCGGCCGCCAGCCGGACCAGGGCAAACGCGTGCTGGTGGAGTTCGTCTCGGCCAATCCCACCGGGCCGCTGCACGTGGGCCATGGCCGCCAGGGCGCTCTGGGCGACGCCATCTGCAACCTGCTGGAGACGCAGGGCTGGCAGGTCTGGCGCGAGTTCTACTACAACGACGCCGGCGTGCAGATCGGCACCCTGGCCAGTTCCACCCAGGCCCGCATCCAGGGACTGAAGCCCGGCGACGCGGCCTGGCCGGAGTCCGCCTACAACGGCGACTACATCGCCGACATCGCCCACGACTACCTGCAGAAGAAGACCGTCCACGCCGACGACCGCGAGTTCACCGCCAGCGGCGACCCGGCAGACCTGGACAACATCCGCCAGTTCGCCGTCGCCTACTTGCGCCACGAGCAGGACCTGGACCTCAAGGCCTTCGGCGTGCGCTTCGACCACTATTACCTGGAGTCCAGCCTCTATACCGACGGCCGTGTCGATGAGGCCGTGAACAAGCTGATCGCATCCGGCAAGACCTACGAGGACGGCGGCGCGCTGTGGCTGCGCAGCACCGACTACGGCGACGACAAGGACCGCGTGATGCGCAAGTCCGATGGCGGCTACACCTACTTCGTGCCGGACGTGGCCTATCACATCGCCAAGTGGGAGCGCGGCTTCGACAAGGTCGTCAACATCCAGGGCTCGGACCATCACGGCACCATCGCCCGCGTGCGCGCTGGCCTGCAGGCGGCCAACGTCGGCATCCCCGAGGGCTATCCGGACTACGTGCTGCACAAGATGGTCACGGTGATGAAGGGCGGCGAGGAGGTGAAGATCTCCAAGCGCGCGGGCAGCTACGTGACGCTGCGCGACCTCATCGAGTGGACCAGCAAGGACGCGGTGCGCTTCTTCCTGATCAGTCGCAAGGCCGATACCGAGTTCGTCTTCGACGTCGACCTGGCGTTGAAGCAGAACGATGAGAACCCCGTGTTCTACGTGCAGTACGCGCATGCCCGCATCTGCAGCATTCTGCGCACCTTCGCCGAGGGGGCGGGCATCCAGGAAGTCAGCACCCACGCCCTGGGCGGCACATTGCTGCATGCGGATCTGGGCTTGTTGACCCTGGATTCCGAACTGGCCCTCATGTTCAAGCTGGCGGAGTACCCGGTGATGCTCCAGCGCGCCGCCGGTGAACTGGCGCCGCACGACGTGGCGTTCTACCTGCGCGACCTCTCCAGCGCCTTCCACAGCAATTACGCGGCGGCCCGCGTGCTGGTCGACGACCAGCCGCTGCGCCTGGCCCGCGTGGCCCTGCTGATGGCCACGGCCCAGGTGCTGCGCAACGGCCTGGCATTGCTGGGTGTGAGCGCTCCCGAACAAATGTGATTGCGCCGCGAGGCGCGCGACTCCTGCTGAGGACATCCATGCACAAGCAACGCGGCGGCACCGTCGTCGGACTCATCATCGGCCTGCTGCTGGGCCTGGGCATCGCCCTGGCCGTGGCCATCTACGTCAACAAGGTGCCCGTGCCCTTCGTCAACAAGGTGCCCCAACGCACGGCCGAGCAGGACGCGGCCGAGGCGGCGAAGAACAAGAACTGGGATCCGAACGCGCCGCTGTACGGCAAGAACCCGGCCAAGCCGCATCCCGTGGCGTCCGCGCCCGAGGGGGCGCCCGGCGCGTCCGAGCCCACGGCGGCCTCCCAGCCTGCGGGCGCGGCCTCGGGTGGCAAGGATCCGGCGGCCATCCTCAACGGCGCGGACTCCGGCGTGTCCACCGATCCGGCAGCTGATCCGTTCATCTACTACGTGCAGGCGGGAGCATTCGCCAACGCGGAGGAAGCCGAGCAGCAGCGCGCCCGCCTGGGGCTGCTGGGCCTGGAGGCCCGCATCAGCGAGCGCGAGCAGGCCGGCCGCACCGTCTACCGGGTGCGCGTCGGTCCGTTCGAGCAGCGTGCCTCGGCCGACGAAGCCAAGGCCACCTTGGGTGGCAACGGGATCGATTCGGCGCTGGTGCGCGTGCAGCGGCGAACTTCCCCGGCATCCGCGGCATCTCAGTGACGCGCCCCTCGCGGGGGCGCTGACGAACGTAGAAAGGAATGTCGATGAACCGTCGTGAATTCAGCATCTGGGCTGCCTCCTCAGGTGTGGCCGGCTCCGCGCTGCTGACTCATGTGGCCGCCCACGCCCAGTACGCGATGCCGCCGGAAGGCAGCTTTGTGAAGCTGGCCCGGCGCGCGCCGACCAAGGCGCCCAAGGGCCAGGTCGAGGTGCTGGAGTTCTTCTGGTACGGGTGCCCGCACTGCAATGCCTTCGAGCCCTTCATCGAGGCCTGGGCTGCCAAGCTGCCCTCCGACGTGTTCTTCCGCCGCATCCCGGTGATCTTCCGGGAGAACCCCTTCGCCATCCACCAGCGCCTGTACTTCGCGCTGGAGGCTCTGGGAGAGGTAAAGAACATGCAGCGCAAGGTTTTCAACGCCATCCACGTCGACCAGAAGCGTCTGGACGAGCGCAACGCGATCGCCGATTTCGTGGCGGCCAACGGCATCGACCGCACGAAGTTCCTCGAGGCCTTCGACTCGCCGTCCATCAAGGACAAGCGCGAGGAGGCCCGCCAACTGGCCGACGCCTACAAGATCGACGGCGTGCCCGCGCTGGGCATCGGCGGGCAGTACTTCACCTCGGTGTCGCAGGCTGGCTCCCACGAGAAGGCGCTGACCATCACCAACGCGCTGATCGCGCAGGTCCGGCGCACCCGCTGACCGGGTGACTGGGGGGGGCGCTCGCCCCCCTCGCCTGCATGAAAAAGCGGTGCCTTGGCCGCTCGGAATTTGTCTGGAGGCCCGGATTGCGGGCTAGAATCCCCAGCAATTTCCATGCCTTAAATGATGCTGGCGCCCAAATTCCTGGTTTCCCCGAGTCCGATGGCCCGTCTGATGCGTGCGCTCGGCCGCGTGCTCACTGCCGGCCTGGCGGCTGCGGCCGTCGCCGTGCCCACGGCACGGGCCGAAAAGGCTGACCGCCTGAAGCCGCTGAACTTCGCGGCGGACAACGCCCGTGTCGACGAGGCTCGCCAGCTCAACGTGCTGACCGGCAATGTCGACATCACCAAGGGCACGATGATCGTCCGGGCCGCCAAGGTCGAGGTCAAGCAGAACCGCGACGGCTCCCAGTTCGCCGTGGCTTTCAGCGGCGACCGCGGCCGTGCGTATTACAAGCAGAAGCGCGACGGCGTCGACGAGTACGTGGAAGGCGAGGCCGAACGCATCGAATACGACGGTGCGGCGGATGTCGTGCGCTTCGTCGGGCGCGCCACGATGCGCCGCCTGCGCGGCAGCACGCCGACCGACGAGGTTGCCGGCCAGACCATCACCTACAACAGCGCCAGCGATGTCTACAACGTCGCCGGCGGGCCGTCCTCGGCCGTGCCGTCGGGCCGCGTGCATGGCGTGCTGACGCCGCGGCCACAGCCGGAGGCCTCCGGCGCGTCCGCCCCGGGGGGCGACCGATGAGCGCGGCGGCCGGGTCCGCGGCCACGTCCTTTCCCGACACGCTGCAGGCCAGCCAACTGGAGGCCAGCGGCCTGCAGAAGCGCTATGGCGCCCGCCAGGTCGTGCAGGACGTGCACGTGCGCGTGGCGGCCGGCGAGGTCGTCGGGTTGCTCGGCCCCAACGGCGCCGGCAAGACGACCAGCTTCTACATGATCGTCGGGCTGGTGCGCGCCGATGCGGGGGCCATCAGCATCGACGGCAAGGCGGTGCACGCCTTGCCCATCCATGAGCGCTCGCGCCTGGGGCTGTCCTACCTGCCGCAGGAGGCGTCCATCTTCCGCAAGCTCAACGTGGAAGAGAACATCCGCGCCGTGCTGGAACTACAGCGGGACGAGAGCGGCCGCGCGCTGAAGCCAGCGGTCATCGCCGAGCGTCTGACCGCGCTGCTGCGCGAGCTGGGCATCGAGAAGCTGCGCGGCACCTCCGCCATGGCGCTGTCCGGCGGCGAGCGCCGCCGGGTGGAGATCGCCCGCGCGCTGGCCACCCAGCCACGCTTCATCCTGCTGGACGAGCCGTTCGCCGGCGTCGACCCGATCGCTGTCATCGAGATCCAACGCATCATCGGCTTCCTGAAGAAGCGCGGCATCGGCGTGCTGATCACCGATCACAACGTCCGCGAGACCCTGGGCATCTGCGACCGCGCCTACATCATCAGCGAGGGGCGTGTGCTGGCCGAAGGCACGCCGCACGAGATCGTCGAGAACCCCGAGGTCCGCAAGGTCTATCTCGGCGAACACTTCCGCATGTGAGGGTGAAATGAAGCCCTCCCTGCAGTTCCGCCTCTCCCAGCACTTGGCGCTGACACCTCAGCTCCAGCAATCGATCCGCTTGTTGCAACTGTCCACGCTGGAGCTGCACCAGGAGGTGGATCACATGCTCGAGCAGAACCCCTTCCTCGAGGTCGAAGAAGAGTACGGCGCGCCCGACCCTGGCTTGGCGGAGCGGCCGATCGAGCGCAGCACGTCGTCGTCCGAAGCCGAACACGAGTCCGCCGGAGTTGAGGGCGGCGACGCAGAGCCGGCCGCGGCTACCGTCGACAACATGGAATTCGGCGCAACCGAGCGCGAGGACTGGGAGAACGGTACCGAGCACGAGGATTTCGACGGCATTCGCGAGACTCCGGCGTCGCGCCAGATCGGCGACGAGGACAGCGATCCGCTGGAACGCACGGGCGTTTCCGAGTCGCTGCAGGAATACCTGCGCGTGCAACTGCGCGGCATGCGCCTGTCGCCTGCGGACGCCGCGGCGGTGGACATGCTCATCGACTCCCTGGACGAGGACGGCTACCTCAGCGACCCGCTGGAGGAAATCGCCCAGCAGCTTGCCCCGGGCCTGGCCGAAGCGGATCCTGACGCCTTCGACGATGTGCTGTCGCAGCTGCGCTGTGGCCTGCGCTGGCTGCAGAGCCTGGAGCCCGTCGGCGTCGGGGCGGCCAACCTGTCCGAGTGCCTGATCCTGCAGCTCAAGGCGTTCCCGCGCAGCGAGGCCCAGGCCATCGCCATCCTCATCTGCAAATCCCACCTCGACCTTCTGGCCAAGCGCGACATCAAGAAGCTGACCGCCGCGACGGGAGCCGACGAGGCTCTGCTCAAGGAGGCCCAGGCGCTGATCGTCGGGCTCGAGCCCAAGCCGGGGCGGCCCTTCGCCAAGGCCGAGGCCAACATCGTCACGCCGGATGTGATCGTCCAGAAGTCGGGACGGGGCTGGAAGGTGGTGCTCAACCCCGACGTCATGCCCAAGCTGCGCATCAACGATCTCTATGCCCAGGCGCTGAAGCAGCATCGCGGCGCCTCCCGTGGGCAGGGCGACGGCGGCGGCCAGGCGCTGGCCTCTCGTCTGCAGGAGGCACGCTGGTTCGTGAAGAACATCCAGCAGCGCTTCGACACCATCCTGCGGGTCTCGCAGGCCATCGTGGAGCGGCAGAAGAATTTCTTCACCCATGGCGAGATCGCGATGAAGCCGCTGGTGCTGCGCGAGATCGCCGACGAGCTGGGCCTGCACGAGTCCACCATTTCCCGCGTCACGACGGCCAAGTACATGGCCTCGCCCTTCGGCACCTTCGAACTGAAGTACTTCTTCGGCTCGTCACTGAACACCGAGGCTGGCGGCAACGCATCCAGCACGGCGGTTCGCGCCCTGATCAAGCAGTTGATCGCGGCAGAGGACCAGAAGAAACCATTGTCCGACAGCCAGCTCAGCCAGATGCTGGAGGAGCAGGGCATCCAGGTGGCGCGTCGTACCGTCGCCAAGTACCGCGAAGCTCTCAGGATCGCGCCGGCCAACCTGCGGCGAGCGCTCTAATCAAGTGGCCACATCGAACATGAACCAGGCGGCGCCCTCTGCGCAGCGCCCGGCCCTGGCGGCGCCAATGGGGCTCTTCCTGCCCTGCGCGGGCGGCACCGAAGGTCTGCTGGCCGACGAGGTGCAGGTCCTGCTGCAGCGCCACGCTGGCGTCGCGGGGGTGACCCCGGGCCTGCCCGTGGCAACGCGCCGCGGCGGCGTGGCGATCGAACCGGAGGCCGCCGGCGTGCGGGACGTGCTCAGGCTGGCGATGCTCTTCAACCTTGAGAGCCGGCTCGCACAGCGCGTCTTGTTGCGTCTGGCTGGCGGCCCCTATCGCGACGAAGGCGACCTGTACGCACTGGCTGCGCGCCAGGCCTGGACGGACTGGATCACGCCACAGCAGGCGCTCAAGGTGGACGTCACTGCGGTGCGCAGTCCTTTGCGCAGCATCAACTTCGCGGCATTGCGAGTGAAGGACGCGGTATGCGACGTCCTGCGTGCGGCGTCAGGTGCGCGCCCGGATGTGGATACGCGACGGCCGGACTTGCCCATCGTGCTTCATCTGGAAGAGGACTGGGCGACGCTCTACGTGGACACCTCGGGCGAGGCCTTGTTCAAGCGAGGCTGGCGCGAGGACAAGGGCGAGGCCCCCCTGAAGGAAACGCTGGCAGCCGCCATGCTTGCTGCCGCGGGCTGGGCTGGGCGCGCAGAGGACGGCCCGTTGTTCGATCCGTGCTGTGGATCGGGCACGCTGCTGATAGAGGCTGCGCAGATCGCCTGCGACATCGCACCTGGCGGGCAGCGCAGATTTGCCTTCGAGCGCTGGCCGGTGTGGCAGCCGCTCAAGGCGCAGTGGTTGGAGCTGAAAGCGGCGGCCAAGGCGCGGGTGCGGCCATCCGAGGTAGCGTTGCATGGTGGTGATGTGTCGTTCCGCTTGACGGACTACGCTCGACGCAATGCCGAACGGGCGGGGGTGCTGGCAGCCGTGGACATCAAGACGGCCGACGCGCTGCAGGTCCTACCGCCTGCACCAGCCGGCACGATGGTGCTCAACCCGCCGTACGGCGAGCGCATCAGTCCCAAAGGCAGCAAGACGGCGCGCGACGAGGCGCCTTCGGATTTCTATCAGCGGCTGGCCGCGCACTGGAAACGGCAATACGCGGGCTGGACTGCATGGATCCTCAGTCCGGATCCCAAGCTGCCTGGCGCGATGCGCCTGAAAGAGTCGCGACGTGTCCCGATGTGGAACGGGCCGATCGAATGCCGTCTTTTCCGCTTCGACATGATCGACGGCTCCATGCGGCGTTGACGCGTCGGTAGGCTGCGCCCTTCAGATGGCGCCGAGGTGGGCGCCTTCGCAATACGCTGACATCAGCGCGAGTGCCGCCAGTGGCGCGGTGTCCGCCCGAAGCACCCTGGGCCCCAGACTGGCGCGAGCGAAGCCGGCTTCGACGGCGGCGAGTTCCTCTTCGGCAGTCAGGCCGCCTTCAGGCCCGCTGAGCATCACGACGCGGCTGGTTGCTCCTGACTCAAGTCTGGAGGCGAGCAGCGTGGACAGGTGGGGCGCGGTGCCTGTCGAGAGCACGAAGCTGGCGATCCCCGATGCGTCGCGTCCGTGTGCGCCCAGCCAGTCGGCCAGCGATCGCACAGGCCGAACCTGCATCGGTCGGGTTCGGCCGCTTTGTTCCGTAGAGGAGACCGCGACGCCGTTCCAGTGAGCCACGCGCTTGGCTGCGCGTTCGCCATCCAGCTTCAATACAGATCTTGCGCAGACCAGAGGCTGTGCGGATAGCGCGCCCAGTTCGGTTGCCTTCTCGATCAGGAAGTCCATGCGATCGTTCGCAGGCATGCCGATGGCAAGCTCAACCTCGAGGCGGAGTTCTCGATGGGGCGTCATCTGCTGCTCGACTCTGACAGAGACGAATCTGCGCCCCATCTCTACGATGCGACATAGCCATTCGCAGTCGCCGCTGTCAAACAACACGAGAGGGTCCCCGGGTTGGAGCCTGACGACCTGGACGTGTCTGCTCACGTCCTCAGGGAGAAGGTGGGGTTCGTTGGTGTGCCCGAAGACCGAAGGCAGGGGGGCGTGGAAGCGAGGAAGGGCCATCTATAAGAGAGACAGAGAAGTTGGCATTCGAGATGTTCGCGCTCAAGGCCGCCCCTTCATGAGAGACGCAGCCTGAAGAGGATCGAACTGTGCATGAAGCGGGGACAGAGGCGGGGGGGCCTTCATGGTGAGATGCCGGGCAGTCTGGAATGAGTGCCATCCAACACGACTCAAAAAAGTTTCGGCACCCACTTGCGCACATCCGCGAATTCGGGGTACATTCGCTTTCTTGCTGAGGCGCACCCCGGCAAGCGCGACGGAAGCAATTCGCAGAGCTGCTCAACAAAACGAGCAACGAAGCAAAAAGCAAAATAACCAAGCGCTTGACAGGGAATAGAAAAAGATGACAGAATCTCTTTCTTCGCTGATCACTGCAACGGAAACGAAGCAGCAAAAGCAAGATGCCGAAAGGCAACGTTCTTTAACAATAAACAGCCGATAAGCGTGGGCGTTTGAAGGCGAGTGCCAAGAGTCGAAAGACTCATCAAACGCTCACGGAGTAAAGAAGTGAAGTTCACTTCAATTCCGTTATGAGCGGCCAATAGTGATTGAACTGAAGAGTTTGATCCTGGCTCAGATTGAACGCTGGCGGCATGCCTTACACATGCAAGTCGAACGGCAGCACGGGAGCAATCCTGGTGGCGAGTGGCGAACGGGTGAGTAATACATC
>SCTQ01000095.1 GCA_004322345.1 Aquabacterium sp.
TTGCAAATGCTCGCCGTAGCCACCGCTACGGCTGCGCTTTGCGCCTCGATGGCGCCCGTTTCCTGAATCACGCGCATCCTCCGGTAGTGTTAACAGGCCCTAGTCGAAAGCCGGGAACTCCCCCGTCGCATCCGCGCGCATCACGCCGCGGGAGATGCGTGTCTGCGTCGCGCCGAAGCCGGCCGGCGCCCTGGAGGTGACTTCCACCTGGAAGGGAATCCGGAAGGCCTGGGGCTCGCCGCCCGCGTCCTCCGGCTGGCTGAAGCACACGGCGATGGCCAGGCGCACCGTGGGGTCGAGGTTGAAGATCTTCTTGTCGAGGAAGGCCTCGACGATGTACTGCCGCGCGGCGCTGGCGCGCCAGCTCAGCACCAGTTGCACCTCGACCAGCGCCTCGCCCAGCGCGCCCTGGCGGACGAAGACCTGGCTCAGCTCGCCGGGCGTCCAGGGGCCGAAGGCCTGCACGGCGCCGGGCGCGGAGCCTCGAGGTATGGCGTAGGCCATGCCCAGCCGGCGCGCGTCCATGGCGACCGGGACATCGCCGCGGTCGAAGATCTTGAACGCGGTGCTGAGGATGGTCTCGGCGGTGGACATGCTGGCTGTTCCTGCATCGGTTGGGATGCATGCAGCTTTTCCCCGCCGGGTGTCGGCGTCACCCACAACCCTTAGGATCACCGCCGCGGGCGGGCCGCACGAAGGCCTGGCGTGCGCGCTGCGCCTCGGCACGCGACGCGCAGCCGTGGGCATGGTCGTTGACCAGTCCCATCGCCTGCATGAAGGCGTAGACGGTGGTCGGCCCGACGAACTTCCAGCCCTGCTGCTTCAACGCCTTGGACAGGGCGACGGACTCGGCGCAAGTGGAGGCCGATTGCGGCGGCACCGGGCCGGCGTCCGGCTCGAAGCGCCAGAAGTAGGCCGCCAGCGAACCTTCGCGCCGCGCCAGTTCCCGCGCACATGCGGCGTTGTGGATCACCGCCTCGATCTTGCCGCGGTGGCGCACGATGCCCTCGTCCTGCAGCAGGCGCTCCACCTCGCGCTCGCCCCAGCCGGCCAGGCGCTGGAAGTCGAAGCCGGCGAAGGCCGTGCGGAAGTTCTCGCGCTTGGCCAGGATGGTCCGCCAGCTCAGGCCGGACTGGAAGCCTTCCAGGCACAGCTTCTCGAACAGGCGACGGTCGTCGTCCACCGGGAAGCCCCATTCGCGGTCGTGATAGGCGACGTACTCGGGCGTCGCCGCGCACCAGCGGCAACGCTCGCGGCCGTCGGCGCCGGTGATGGTCGCGCTCACGGCTGCGGACCGAGGACGAACTGCAGCCGCGGATCGACGCGGCCGGGCGCGACGGGCGTGACCTCGGCGCGCACGATGCCGTGCTCGACGAAGGGGTCCTGCCGCAGCCGTGCGGACAACTCGGCCTCGGACAGCCCGTGGGCGACGAGCGCGCCGCCCTGGCCGGGCGGCAGGCTGCCGGCCAGCAGGAACACGCCGTCGCTGAAGCCGCGCTGCAGCCAGGCGTTGTGGGCCGGCATGAATGCCGCGGCGCGCGCCTGGTCCGCGGTGAATCTCAGGAACACGATGAACACGTTCTCTCCCTTTTATGTGGTGCGGGGGTCAGCGCCGCCGCGGGCGCGGGGTCGTCGCGGCCACTTCGTCCAGCCAGTCCGACAGGTGCTGCGCCTCCCGTTCGATGAAGCCGGCGTCGCCGAAGGCCTGGGCCAGCGCCGCGATACCCTGGCTGCGCGCCAGCATGTGCATCGCCAGCGCATCGGCGTCCTCGCCGCGGCCCAGGTCCGCGAACTGCACGCGCAGCCAATCGCGGAACAGCCCGAAGAGCCGGTTCGCTTCTTCACGCGATGGGTGTTCGAGCCGGGCAAGCTCGGCGCACAGCGAGCCGACCGGGCAGCCGTGCTGCCGGATGTCCTCGCGGTTGGCTACCAGCATGCCGACGAAGCTGCGCAGCCGCTCCAGCGGCCGCCCGCAGGCCTGCGCCCACTGGTCCAGCATGCCGGCGGTGTAGTGCAGCCGCAGCGCGATGACGGCGTCGAGGATCTCGTCCTTGGACTTGAAGTGGTGATAGAAATTGCCGCGCGAGATGCCCACCGCATCGGCGATGTGGCTGAACGAGGTCTGCCCGTAGCCCTGGCGGTAGAAGAGGCCGTCGGCGGCCTCGGCGATGCGATCGCGGGTGGTCTTGTCCGTCACGTCGGTCAGGCTGCATCCTGGCTGGGACGAGCGTCCCAGCATCCGGCGCGGATCCTAGGACGGCCGTCCTAGGCCGTCAAGCCAGGCCCGGGCGGCGATGCCCCGGCGGATGTCGCCCCCGGGGCGCAGGGCAGAATACGCCCCCGCTTCTCCCCAGCCCGATCGCCCCATGACCGAAGACACCGCCCGCCCCGCCCTGCCCGATCGCCTGTCCGCCGAGGCCGGCAGCAAGTACCACGTGCCCGCGATCTTCGAGCACGACATCGGCATCCGCTTCAACGGCAAGGAACGCTTCGACGTGCAGGAGTACTGCATCAGCGAGGGCTGGGTGCTGGTGCCCGCCGGCAAGACGCTGGACCGCAAGGGCAACCCGCTGATGATCAAGCTCAAGGGGACGGTCGAGGCCTTCTACCGCTGAAGCCCGACCGCCTCGATCAGTTCACCAATGCCTTGCAGCCGGCGGCATTGGGGGTGACGTCGGCCGCCGTCGCGGCGCAGTTGTCCTGGCCGTCGGGCACGCCGTCCAGGTCGGCATCCACCCCGCTGCGCGCGCTGCGCACCAGCACCCGCGCCGACTTCGCGCCCACCTTCAGCGGCCACGCCGCCTGCTTGCCCGTGCGGGCGTCGAGGTAGGCGCTGCACGGCAGGTCGCCGCAGCCCACCCACTGGTCGGCCGTGCCCCAGTTGTCGAACACCTTCACGCTGTCCGCCTCGACGGCACGCGCCAGCGGCACCACCTTGATGTTGGCCACGGTGACCTCCGGCGTGTCGAAGATCAGCACGAGCTGCGCCGGCACCGATGTGCCCTCGGTGACGTCGATGACGCGCGCATAGGTCGTCCACTGGTCACCGCCGAGCTGGTAGCTGACGGCGTCGGTGGCCACCTTCTCCACCGTCTCGCGCATCAGGGCGCGGATGCTGCCGCCCTGGGCCTTGGCATCGAAGCTCACGAGATAACTCTGGCCGCGGCTGAGCACCGGCAGCGGATAGCCCGTCGTGAACAGGCCGGACAGGCCGCGCGCCGCATCGGGCACGACGAAGTGCCAGCCCTTCGTGCCGTTGGGCATGTCGACCTGGTTCTCCGTCACCGCGCCCCAGAACCAGTAGCCGCCGGCCAGCGGCGGCATCGCGACCGGGCTGCCGGTGGTGGTGGTCGCCGCCAGGTTGGGCCAGTAGCGGGAAGACACCTGGTCCTTGCGCAGCACGGACTGCCAGTTGCCGAAGGCCCAGCCCTTGGTCCCGCGGACGTGCGTGTTGTCCGCCCCGGTCTCGTCGTAGAACGGCGTCGCCGACGCGCCGACGTAGGCGTTGCCGCTGTAGTCGGCGAAGTCGTCCGTCGAGTCCAGCCAGGTCTTCTGGTGCACCAGCCTGGCCGCCCCCTCCAGCGCCACGAACACGTTGTTCTGGATGGTGCTGGAGACCATGAAGTTGCGCGCGTCGCAGCGCAGGCCGGACAGCAGCGTCTCGCCGCTGCCGCAATCGATCTCGAAGTTCGGGTCGGCCTCCAGCAGCTTGAGCTGGGCCACGCGGTTGCCCACCAGGAAGTTGTCCGTCACGGTGATGCCGCGGCCGTAGTGCAGCACCATGCCGATGCCCGCCTTGGTGACGAAGTTGCCCTTCACCGTCGCCGTGGTGGCGAAGTCGTCCAGGTAGATGCCCGTGGCACCGGCATTCCTGCCCGCCTCGGCCTCGGACGGCTGCACGGTGTCGATGCGGTTGAAGCTGACTTCCGTGTTCAGCGGATAGCCGAAGTGGGAGAAGTCGTCGCGGCCCAGCACGTAGATGGCGCCGCAGTCGCTCGCGCTCTGGCAGGTCGCGTTCAGCGTGTTGCCGGTGATCTTCGTCTCGCGGTTGCCCAGGATGCCGATGCCCGTGCCGCCCTGCACGGTGTTGCCGCTGGCCGTGTTGCCGCGCGCCAGCTTGATGGCGGCCACGGCGTACAGCTGCTCGCCGGCGCCGGTGACGGTATTGCCGCTGACGGTGACGTTCGCCGCCGCGTCGGTGGCCTGGTCGGTGAAGTCGCCCAGCGCGATGCCCAGCGAGCGGCTGCCGGTGACGGTGTTGCCGCTGATGGTGCCGGCCTGGGCGCCCTTGACATAGATGCCGCGCATGCCGGCCTGGACGATCCGCAGGCCGCTGATCGTGAAGGACGCGGCGCCGGGGTTCTCGATGTGGACCGCGTCGTCGATGGTCTGACGCACCTCGATGTTCTTCAGCGCGAAGCCGCCGGCGTTGACGGCGCTGATGCCGTAGCGGCGCGTGGCGGCGAAGTAAGGCTGGTTCGACGGCGACACATTGCCCGCGGGCTGCAGGTACAGCCGCTTGCGCACGGCGTCGTAGAACCATTCGCCGTCGGCGTCCAGCATCCAGCGCCGGTTCTCCAGGTAGTAGGGCGTGCCGGCGTCGTGGTTGTAGTCGAGGTGCTGGTAGGTGCTCTCCGGGCCCGGGGAGCCGGCCGTTATCACGCCGGCGGAGGCCGACAGCGGCAGCTCCTGCAGCATGTAGCCGCCGAACCAGTGGAACAGGCGCGCGCCGTCCCAGCCTTCGTCGGTCACCCCCTCGAGCTGGTCCTGCGTCAGGCGACTGAGGTCAGGCACCACGGCACCGTACCTCTGCGTGCCCGGCTGCAGCACGTCGTAGCGGCTGCCGGCGGCATAACTGCCCGCGCCGATGTTCGGGTGGCGAGCGCGGACCAGGCGCGTGGTGGTGGACAGGAAGAGCTGGCGGATCTCGGCTGCGTTGAGCGGGGATGCGTCGGCCCACCAGACCTTGCCGCCGATGTCGTCGGCGTCGGGCTGCCAGGCCAGCGCACCCACCGGGTCCGAGCCGCGGATGACGGGCTTGTCGGCGCAGCTGCTGGTGCTGGCGTCGTAGGTGACGCCGGACTTGACGACCAGCGTCTCGTGCCAGACGCCGCCGCACTTCAGGCGCACGATGCTGCCGGAGGCCTGGGTGGCGTCGTTGAGCTGCTTCAGGGTCTTGAACGGATACGTGGACGAGCCGTTCTGCGTGGCCTTGGTGGTGGCCGAGTCGACGTAGTAGGTGGCGGCCTGGCAGGCCACGGCGGCCGTGAGGCCGAGCGAGGCGGCCAGCGCCGTGCGGATCGGTTGCATGATGTCCTCCGGGGCTTCTTATGGGCGCGGCATTATCAAGAGGCTCGCCGGCTTTCCAGGCGGCCCCCTGCCCGGCACCTTCCCCCGGATGCTTTCGACACGCAGCGAATCCATGGCCGACCCGACCTTGTATCCAGCCCTCTATGGCCGGCTGGCCGACGCCGTCGTCGTCGTGCACCTGTCCATCGTCTGCTTCGTCGTCTTCGGCCTGGTGCTGGTCGTCGCCGGCAACCTGCTGCGCTGGCGCTGGGTCAACGCGTGGGGGTTCCGCCTGGGCCACCTCGCGGCCATCGCCATCGTCGTCGGCGAGTCCTGGCTGGGCATCACCTGCCCGCTGACCACGCTGGAGGTCTGGCTGCGCCAGCAGGCCCACCAGGCCGCGTACGCAGGCGGCTTCATCGAGAACGGGCTGCGGCAGGCGCTGTACTACGACGCGCCGCCGTGGGTGTTCACGCTGGCCTACACGCTGTTCGGGGCGGCGGTGGCGGCGGCGTGGTGGCGCTGGCCGCCGCGGCGCGGACGAACCACGGCAGCCTAGGGCTTGAGGGCCAGCAGCAGCACGCCGGCCCCGACCAGGCCGATGCCGGCCCATTCGCGCAGGCCCGGCCGCTCGCCCAGGAAGGCGACGGCGAACAGCGCGACCAGCACGACGCTGAACTTGTCGACCGGCGCCACCCTGGACGCCTCGCCCATCTGCAGTGCGCGGAAGTAGCAGACCCAGGACGCACCGGTGGCCAGGGCCGACAGCACCAGGAAGACCCAGGTGCGCGCCGGCAGCCCGCGGGGGTCCGTCCACTTGCCGGTGGACCAGACGAAGGCCGACAGCGCGACGACGATCAGCACGGTGCGCACCAGCGTCGCCATGTCGGAGTCCACGCCCCGGATGCCGACCTTGGCGAAGATCGCGGTCAGCGCCGCGAAGGCCGCCGACCACGCGGCCCAGAAGAACCAGCCATGGGTTGGGCTCATTGCATGTCCTCCACCCGGGGCCGTCCCGGGCCAGCCTTCAGAACCGGTTCTTCAAGGGCTTCACCGGCCCCTTGAAGCGCTCGCGTTGCAAGGCCGCCTCCAGCGGCGGGAACTCGATGGGGTCGGGCTCCACGTGGGTGTCGGGCAGGCGGTCGAGCAGGTCGCGGATCAGGTTGAGCCGGCCCCGCCGCTGGTCGTTGAAGTTCACCAGGGTCCAGGGCGCGTGCTTGGTGTGCGTGGCCTCCAGCATCGCGTCGCGGGCGCGGCCGTAGTCGGCGTACTTCTGCCGCGCCTGGAGGTCGATGGGCGAAAGCTTCCAGCGCTTGAGCGGATCGGTCAGGCGTTCCTGGAAGCGCTCCTCCTGGTGCACCTGGTCCACCGTCAGCCAGTACTTGAACAGCAGCAGGCCGTCGTCGACCAGCAGCTTCTCCAGCACCGGCACCTGCTTCAGGAAGGCGCGGGTCTGGTCGCCGCCGCAAAAGCCCATCACCTTCTCGACGCCGGCGCGGTTGTACCAGCTGCGGTCGAACAGGGCGATCTCGCCGGCCGCCGGCAGGTGGGCCAGGTAGCGCTGGAAGTACCACTGCCCCTGCTCGCGCTCGCTTGGCTTGGACAGCGCCACCGTGTGGCACTGGCGCGGCGGCAGCGTGCTGCCGATGGCGGAGATCACGCCGCCCTTGCCCGCGGTGTCGCGGCCTTCGATGATGACCAGCAGGCGGCGGCCGGTGTGCTGCAGCCAGCGCGCCATGCCGTTGAGCTCCACCTGCAGCGGCTCCAGCGCGGCCTCGTAGTCGGACTTGGACAGCTTGTCCAGCCGGCCGTCCTTGCTGCCGTCCTTGCCTGCCTGCTGCTTCTTCGCCATCGGTTGCACTCCTCATGCTTCTGCAATGAACAGCCGCGAGCATAGGCGCTGGCACGGGCCGTGCTGCCGGTGCTCTCCCGGACGAGACAGGCCCGTCCATGCCCTGTGTGCGTGCAGGCAGGACCGCGGCGTTCATCGTCCATTCACCTCCTTCAACTCCATCGCCCGAAGAGAGAAAGCGAGCGCACCATGATTTACGGCCTCACCAACATCGGCGTCATCCACACCGCCATCAGCCTCGTCGCCGTCGCCGCCGGGTTCGTCGCGCTGATACGCGACGGCAAGATCGACGTGCGCATCACGCTGGGCAAGGTCTACTGGATCACGACGGTGCTGACCTGCCTGACCGGCTTCTTCATCTTCCAGCACGGCGGCTTCGGCAAGCCGCATGCGCTGGGCATCATCACCTTGCTGACGCTGGGCGTGGCCTGGGTGGCGGGCTACACGCACGTGCTGGGCAAGCTCTCGCCCTATGTGGAGGTGGTGAGCTACTCGCTGACCTTCTTCTTCCACTGGATCCCGGGCGTCACCGAAACCACCACCCGCCTGCCGCTGGGCAACCCCATCTTCGCCAGCCCCGAGGCGCCGGAGCTGCAGGCGATTGCCGGGCTGCTGTTCCTGGTCTTCCTGATCGGGGCGACCTTGCAGGTGCTGAGCCTGCGCAAGCACCTGCCGTATTCGCCCAAGGGTCGCCTGACCTGATCCGAAACCAGCGATGAGCACACGCGGATTCTTCGGCCGCCGCCCGGATGCGGACACGGCCAAACGACTGCCTCCGGGCCAGTACCAGACCCAGGACTTCCCCGTTTTGTCCAAGGGCGCCACGCCGCGGGTGGCGCCGGCGGACTGGCGCTTCACGCTGTACGACGGCCCCAGGCCGCTGGCCTCCTGGAGCTGGGACGAATTCCAGGCCCTGCCCCATACCAAGTGGCACGGCGACATCCATTGCGTCACCAAGTGGTCGAAGTTCGACACCGACTGGGAGGGCGTCACCGTCGACGACCTGCTGGCCGCCGCCGGCATCGCGGCGCCGACGCCCTGGGTGCTGGCGCTGTCCTATGACGACTACGACACCAACGTTCCCCTGGCCGACCTGCAGGGCGGCCGCGCGATGGTCGCCACGCGCTACGCCGGCCAGCCGCTGGCGCCGGAGCACGGCGGCCCGGCACGCCTGCTGGTGCCGCACCTCTATTTCTGGAAGAGCGCCAAGTGGCTCAAGGGCCTGCGCTTCACGGCCGAGGACACGGCAGGCTTCTGGGAGCTGCGCGGCTATCACATGTACGGCGACCCCTGGCGCGAACAGCGCTTCGACACGGATTGATGTCCGACTCCCCGCGCAACGCGCCCTGGCAGCCGGCCGAGATCGTCCGCATCGAGCCGCGCACGCCGCGCATCTCCAGCTTCTTCCTGCGCAGCGCCCTGCCGCGGCCGCTGGCCGGCCAGCACCTGGACGTGCGCCTGACCGCACCCGACGGCTACCAGGCGCAGCGCAGCTATTCCATTGCCTCGGCGCCGGGCGCGGAGCTGGCCGAGCTGCTGATCGAGAAGCTGGACGACGGCGAGGTCTCGCCCTATTTCCACGAGGTGGCCCAGGCTGGCGACACGATCGAGGTGCGCGGCCCCATCGGCGGCCACTTCGTCTGGCGCGCGGCCGACGGCGGGCCACTGCTGCTGATCGCCGGCGGCTCCGGCATCGCGCCGCTGCTGGCCATCGTGCGCGAGCGCGCGGCCACGGCGCCGGAGGTCCCCGCGCTGCTGGTCTATTCGGCCCGCACCTGGGACGACCTGGCCTGGCGCGACGAGCTGTTCGGCGCCGGCGCGGACACCGGCGCCTTCACGGCGATCGCGCTGACCACGCGCGGCGCCTCGCCGCGGCCGCAGGACCCTGCGCGGCGGCTGGATGGTGCATTGCTGGCCGACCTGCTGGCGCGCTGGGGCCATCCGCCGCGGCACGTCTACGCCTGCGGCTCGAACGTGTTCGTGGAGGCGGCGACGAGCGCACTGGTGGCGCAGGGACTGGAGCCTGCGAGCATCCGTACGGAACGTTACGGCGGCGCGGGCTAGGGCCTGTTAACACTACCGGAGTCGGCTACCGTACGCGCACGCCGGCCCGCCCGGCGCACGCCCACAGGAGCCGCCCATGACCGTCCCCTACAAGCCCGCCGGCTACACCTCGCTGGCACCCTACCTCGTCGTCGATGGCGCCGAGGGCACCATCGCCTTCCTGGAGAAGGTCTTCGGCGCCCAGCGCCTGCGCCGCCACGATGCGCCGGACGGCCGCGTGCGGCATGCGGAGGTGCGCATCGACGACACCGTGCTGATGCTGGCAGACGGCCTGGAGGGCTGGCCGCCGATGCCGGCCAACGTGCACGTCTACGTGAAGGACGTGGACGCCACCTTCCGCGCCGCGCTGGAGGCGGGCGCCGAATCCGTGCAGGAGCCGCAGAAGAAGGACGACGCCGACAGGCGCGGCGGCTTCAAGGACGCGGGCGGGACGACCTGGTGGGTGGGCACGCAGGTCGAGTGAGCCGGGCGGTTCAGCCGCCCAGCACCGCCTTCAACGCCTCGCCGCTCACCGTCTGCTCGCGCAGCAGCATCGCCGTCAGCGTGTCCAGCCGGTCGCGGTGGCGCGTCAGCACCTCGCGGCATTCGTTCTGGGCCTGCTCGAGCATCTGGCGCGCCTCCTCCAGCACCGCCTTCTGGATGTCGGGGCCGATCAGCTCCTTCGGCAGGCCCTGCAGGCTCAGCAGCCCGAAGGTCTTGGAGAAGCCGTAGCTGCCGATCATGTTGGTGGCCAGCTCGGAAGCACGCTTGAGGTCGTCGGCGGCGCCGGACGACGTGTTGCCGTAGACCAGCATCTCGGCCTCGCGGCCGGCCAGCATCATTGCCAGGCGGGCCTTCAGCTCGGCCTCGCCATACAGCGGCTCCTCGGTGTGGCGGGCGACGTAGGTCACACCCAGCGCGCCGCCGCGCGGCTCGATGCTCACGCGCTCGACGCTGCCGGCGTCCATCACGTGGGCCACCAGCGCGTGGCCGCCCTCGTGGACGGCGACGCGCTGCACGGTGGCATCGGTCAGCAGGTCCTTGGCGGACGAGACCTCGCCGCCGAGCTGGTGGGCCTCGATGGACTGGTAGATGCGCTCCTCGCTGACCAGCGCCTCGCCGGCCTCGGCCGCATAGGAGGCCGCGCGGTTGACGCAGTTGGCGATGTCGGCGGCCGACATGCCGGTGGCCGTGCGCGCCAGAGAAGCCATGTCCAGCCCGCCGGCGGCCTGCACCTCGCGCAGGTAGAGGCCGAACAGCGCCTCACGCTCGCTGGGCGTGGGCAAGGCGGTGCGCACCACCATGTCGAAGCGGCCGGGGCGGCGCATGGCCTCGTCGATGTTGTCGACGTGGTTGGTCGCGCCGATCACGACCACGTTGTCCAGCTTGGAGAAGCCGTCCATCTCGACCAGGATGCGGTTGATGATGCGGTTCTGCTCCTGCTCGCCGGCGCCGGGTTCGCCGCCGCGCGAGCGCTTGCCCAGGCCGTCGATCTCGTCGATGAAGACGATGCAGGGCGCGGCCTTGCGGGCACGCTCGAACAGCTCCTTCACGCGGCCGATGCCGGCGCCGAAGAACATCGCGCTGAAGTAGGAGCCGTCCACGCTGATGAAGTTGGCGCCGCACTCGCCGGCCAGCGCACGCGCCAGCAGGGTCTTGCCGGTGCCGGGCGGCCCGTCGAGCAGCACGCCGCGCGGCGCGCGGGCGCCGACCTTCACGTACTCGGCCGGGTCCTTCATGAAGGCTGCCACGCGCTTGAGCGCCTGCTTGGCCTCGTCGGCGCCGATGACGTCGGCGAAGCGGGTGCCGGGCTTGTCGGCCAGCTTGGCGCCGCTGAAGGGCAAGGCGCCGCGCATCTGCATGACCATCAGGCCGACGATCAGGAAGACCGGCAGCAGGCCCAGCATCAGGCGGCCGGTGTCGTCCAGCGCGTCGCTCAGCCGCTGGTTGGGCGTGCGCGGGTCGATGTCGGTGGAGGTCAGCACGAAGCCCTTCTTCAGGCTCAGCTCGCCCAGGCGGGCCAGCAGCGCGCTGCTGCACGAGGGGCCGCAGTCGACCAGGCGCGCGCTGTAGCGCCCACCGGACTTGTCGGTGTAGAGCACCAGCGAGCGGCTGACGGCCACCGCCTGCAGCGTGCCGGCATCCAGCGCCTTCTCGAACTCCGAGGCCTCGCGCGGGTGCGACAGCCAGGGCTGGGGATTCTTCTCGAAGGACAGTGCGGTGGGGTTCTTGCGCGCCTGGGTTTCGCGGCTGACCGACTCCTGGAAGGCCTTCAGGCCGAGGACCAGCAGCACGGTGGCGAGGACCAGGCCGGCCGACTTCAGGCGGCGACGCGTGACGGGAGACAACTTCTTGAGGCTGAACTTGGCCATGGAACGGGGTCTTGCGGGGGTCTTGCTGGGGAGGCCGTTTCCGGATCTGGGGACAGGGGCCGGAAATGCGAGAGTCTCCAGGAATGTCGGCCGCAGCGGCGCGAGGATGAGCGCTCAAGTCGGGTGTTATTCGCGCTATTGCCGCCGTGCGTGCCCCTGCCCCGCACCGCCGCTGGCCCGTGGAAAGAAGGCCGGCGCCGCGCGGGGGCTTTGGGGAAATCGGGGCCATTGGGGAAATCGGCTCATCGGGCCCGCGGCCGCGCCCGCCTTTCGGCGCATGGGCTGCCCGGCGCCTCCCCCACGTTCTAGTGTGGTGCGCCACTCAGATCTGTACTTTTGTTCTGACCAGGCGAGGAAGATCGGCGTGCCTGGGCAAGGGGTCCAGACTGGGCGTCTGGACCCCTTGCCCAGGTGCGTCGAGGGC
>SCTQ01000096.1 GCA_004322345.1 Aquabacterium sp.
TCGGCCAGTGGCTGCCCTTCAAGGTGGCCTTCACGCCGCTGGGTGTGTTCGTCGCGCTGGTCTTCATCGGCCTGCCCTTCGTGGTGCGCACGCTGCAGCCGGTGATGGAAGACCTGAGCAAGGAGTTGGAGGAGGCGGCTGCCATCCTGGGCGCCACGCGATGGCAGACCTTCCTGCGCGTGATCCTGCCCATCCTGACGCCCGCGCTGCTGACCGGCTTCGCGCTGGCCTTCGCGCGCGCCCTGGGCGAGTACGGCTCGGTGATCTTCATCGCCGGCAACATGCCGATGATCAGCGAGATCACGCCGCTGATGATCATCACCAAGCTGGAGCAGTACGACTACGCCGGCGCCACCGCCATCGCCACCGTGATGCTGGTGATCTCCTTCATCCTGCTGCTGGGCATCAACACGCTGCAGGCGTGGACGCGCCGCCGCCAGGGCGCCTGAGGAACCCATCCGATGTCCGCCTCCGCGACTCCACTTCCCCTGGCCGCCGGCACCGGTGCCGCGGGCGACCTGCAGCCGATCTCGCTGCAGTCGGCCACCACCGAACCGGCATGGGTGCGCCGCACGCTGATCGCGGCGGCCCTGCTGTTCCTCACCTTCTTCCTCTTCATCCCGCTGGTCTCGGTGTTCTACGAGGGGCTGAAGAAGGGCTGGGAGGTCTATCTCGCCGCCGTGACCGAGCCCGATGCGGTCTCGGCCATCAAGCTCACGCTGCTGGCCGCCTTCATCTCGGTGCCGCTGAACCTGGTCTTCGGCGTCGCCGCGGCCTGGGCCATCGCCAAGTTCGACTTCCGCGGCAAGAGCGTCGTGCTCACGCTGATCGACCTGCCGTTCTCGGTCTCGCCGGTGATCGCCGGCCTGATCTACGTGCTGCTCTTCGGCCTGCAGGGCTGGTGGGGCGAATGGCTGCGCGACCACGACCTGAAGATCGTCTTCGCGGTGCCGGGCATCGTGCTGGCCACCGTCTTCGTGACCTTCCCCTTCGTTGCGCGCGAGCTGATCCCGCTGATGCAGGCCCAGGGCACCGAGCAGGAGGAAGCCGCCCGCGTGCTGGGGGCCTCCGGCTGGCAGATGTTCCGGCGCGTCACGCTGCCCAACATCAAGTGGGCGCTGCTGTACGGCGTGATCCTGTGCAACGCACGGGCCATGGGCGAGTTCGGCGCGGTCAGCGTGGTCTCGGGCCACATCCGCGGCCAGACCAACACGATGCCGCTGCACATCGAGATCCTCTACAACGAATACCAGTTCGCCGCGTCCTTCGCGGTGGCCTCGCTGCTGGCCCTGCTGGCGCTGGTCTCGCTGGTCCTGAAGTACATCGTGGAGCAGCGGGTGAAGGCCGAGCTGCAGAACAACACGGAAGCGACGACATGAGCATCCAGGTACGCAACCTCGTCAAACGATTCGGCACCCTCGCCGTCTGCGACAACCTCAACCTCGACATCCCCTCGGGTGAGCTGGTCGCGCTGCTGGGCCCCTCGGGTTCGGGCAAGACCACCTTGCTGCGCATCATCGCGGGCCTGGAGCGGCCGGATGCCGGCTCGGTGATCTTCCAGGGCACGGACGCCACCAACACCTCGGTGCGCGAGCGCAACGTGGGCTTCGTGTTCCAGCACTACGCGCTGTTCAGCCACATGTCGATCTTCGAGAACGTGGCCTTCGGCCTGCGCGTGCGCCCGAAGGAGACGCGCCCCAGCGACGCCAGCATCCGCAGCAAGGTCAACGAGCTGCTGAAGCTGGTGCAGCTGGACTGGATCGCCGACCGCTATCCGCACCAGCTCTCCGGTGGCCAGCGCCAGCGCATCGCGCTGGCCCGCGCGCTGGCGGTGGAGCCCAAGGTGCTGCTGCTGGACGAGCCCTTCGGCGCGTTGGACGCCAAGGTGCGCAAGGAGCTGCGCCGCTGGTTGCGCCGCCTGCACGACGAGATGCACATGACCAGCGTCTTCGTCACCCACGACCAGGAAGAAGCCATGGAAGTCGCCGACCGCATCGTCGTGATGAACCAGGGCCGCATCGAGCAGGAAGGCACGCCGGACCAGGTCTACGACGAGCCCGCCACGCCCTTCGTGCTGCAGTTCCTGGGCGACGTGAACCTCTTCCACTCGCGCAAGGACCACGCTCCCGGTGAGCGCGCCGAGGTCAGCTACGTGCGTCCGCACGAGCTGGACATCGTCGGCCAGTCGGCCGCCGACACCTGGACCGTGACCCTGCTGCATGCGCTGACCCTGGGGCCCAACGCCCGCCTGGAGTTCCGCCGCACCGACGACGGCGGCCTGGTCGATGTGGAACTGCCGCGCGAGTCCTGGCACGAGGTGCGCGACCGCCTGGGACTCAAGCCCGGCGCCATCGCCCACCTGAAGCCGCGCCGCGTGACGCGCTTCGAGCGCGCGGGCGAGGAACTGCCGGATCCCGCCGCGATGATCTGAGCCCGTCGGGCCACCCAGGCAAAACGGCCGCGAGTCTCCTCGCGGCCGTTTTGCTTGCAGGGCGCCCGGTCCCTCGACCGCGCCCCGCTGTCTCCCCGTTCAGATTTCCAGCGACGCCGAGTCGGGTGCCGACAGCGCCTGCTCCACCACCTCGCGGTTCAGCGGCGAGGCGAAGGTGCGGATGAACTCGTAGGCGTAGTCGCGCAGGTAGGCTCCGCGGCGGATCGCCAGGCGCGTCATGTTGGGTGCGAACAGGTGGCGCGCGTCGATCGCGGCCAGGTGGGTGTCGCGCTCGTCGTCGTAGGCGATGGCCGCGACGATGCCCACGCCCAGGCCCAGCTCGACGTAGGTCTTGATCACGTCGGCGTCCATCGCGGTCAGCACGAGGTTGAGCGTCAGGCCCGCGCGGTCGAAGGCGTCGTCGATGTGGGCGCGGCCGGTGTAGCCCGCCTCGTAGGTGATGATGGGCCAGGCGGCCAGCTGCTCCAGCGTCACCTGGCCGTCGCGCGCGGCATCCAGCAGCGCATGGCCCGGCGGCACGATGATCGAGTGCGTCCAGCGGTAGCAAGGCAGGGCGACCAGGTCGTCGTACTGCGCCAGCGCCTCGGTCGCGATGCCGATGTCGGCGTCGCCGTCCAGCAGCATCTTGGCCACCTGCTGCGGCGTGCCCTGGTGCATGTGCAGGGTCACGTCCGGATGGGTCTCGCGGAAGTCGCGCACGGCGGTGGGCAGCGCGTAGCGGGCCTGCGAGTGCGTGGCGGCGATCGACAGCTTGCCGCGGCCCTGGCGGGCGAAGTCCTCGCCGGCGCGCTTGAGGTTGTCGGACTCGTGCAGCAGGCGCTCGACGATGGGCAGCACCGTCTCGCCCGGGGGCGTGAGGCCGGTGAGGCGCTTGCCGGCGCGCACGAAGATCTCGACACCCAGTTCGTCCTCGAGCTCGCGGATCTGCCGGCTCACGCCGGGCTGGGAGGTGTGGAGCACACGTGCGACCTCAGTCAGGTTGAAGCCCTGGCGCACGGTTTCTCGGACGGAGCGTAGCTGCTGGAAATTCACGGCTGGGGGTGGCTGCCGGGGCGAGGGCGCCGTCGGCGGGCCAATCATGCGGAAGGCGAATTTTGAGCAGCCTCTTAAATACGAAAAACAAATATATCGTTCTATGCATAGCCAGCAGATGAATAAGCATCCACCCGCGATGCGCAGTCGGCGTCCGGAGGGCCTGTCAGCCGAAGCGCTGCACGACTTCGGCCAGCTCGCGGTGCTGGACCGGCTTGGCGATGAAGGCGTCGAAGGCCTCGTGGCCCGGGCGGCTGCGCTCCGGCGTCGCGGCGCTGACGGCGACGATGGGCGTGTGCCGGTTGGGCCCGGACTCGCGGATGCCGAGGGCGACCTCGTAGCCGTCGAGGTCGGGCATCTGCAGGTCCAGCAGGATCAGGTCGTAGTGGCGGGTGTGGGC
>SCTQ01000097.1 GCA_004322345.1 Aquabacterium sp.
CGGCGCAAGCCGCGGCTCCCGCCGCCTTCGCGCTCGACGAGGCGCGCAGGCAGATCCGCTTCTACGGCCGCGCGCTGGATCTCTCGCGCTACGAATACGGCCTGCTGAAGACCCTGGTGCAGCGCCCCGGCCACGTCTACACGCGCGACCGCCTGCTGGAGCTGGTCTGGGACGATCCCGGCGAGAGCATGGACCGCACGGTGGACGCGCACGTGAAGACGCTGCGCGCCAAGCTCAAGGCGGTCGCGCCCTCGCTGGAGCCCATCCGCACCCACCGTGGCACCGGCTACGCACTGGCCGAGGACCTGCCAGAGCTGCCTTCGTGATCCTCAGCAAGCGCAACCGCATCTTCATCGGCATCCTGCTGGCCTACGCGCTGGGCGTGGCCGCGCTGATGTACCGGCTGCTGGGCGACATCGACCCGCGCTACCGCGAGTCGGCCGAGGAGTCGTTGGTGGAGACGGCCTACCTGCTGGCCAACCAGGTGGCGCACGCCTCCCCCGACGGCGCGCTGAACACCGCGGCACTCGGGCCGGCCTTCCAGAACCTCTATTCGCAGCGCTTCCGCGCCGAGATCTTCGGCTTCGTGAAGACGCGCGTGGAGCTGCGTGCCGTGGTGGTGGACCGCCGCGCGCGCGTGATCTTCGACTCGCAGGGCCGGCACCTGGGCGAGGACTATTCGCAGTGGCGCGACGTGCGCCTGGCGCTGACCGGCGACTACGGTGCGCGCACCACGCCCGACATCGAGGGCCAGGCCAATTCCTCGGTGATGTACGTCGCCGCGCCCGTGTGGGTGGACAACGAGATCATCGGCGCGGTGTCGGTGGGCAAGCCGGTGGAAAGCTTCGGCCAGTTCGTCGCGGCTGCCCGCCGCAAGACCATCCTCGTGGGCGTGACCTCCGTGGGCGCGGTGCTGGTCTTCGTGCTGATCCTGTCGGTGTGGCTGACGCGGCCCTTCGGCCTGGTGTCCGACTACGTGCGCTTCGTGCGCCAGCAGCGCAGCTTCAGCCTGCCGCGGCTGTCGCGGCGTGCCCTGGGCGCCGTCGCCGCGGCCTACGACGAGATGCGCGACGCGCTGTCCGGCCGCAACTACGTCGCCGACTACGTCCAGACGCTGACGCACGAGGTGAAGAGCCCGCTGTCGGCCATCCGCGGCGCGGCCGAGCTGCTGCAGGAGCCCATGCCCGAGGCCGACCGCCAGCGCTTCGCCGCCAACATCCAGCGCGAGACCCTGCGCATCCAGGAGCTGATCGACCGCATGCTGGAGCTGACCGCGTTGGAGACCCAGCGCGGCCTGCAGCGCACCGAGCCCGTCTCGCTGAGGGCCTTGCTGGAGGAAGCCTGCAGCAGCGCCCAGTCCGCCGGCGCCGCTCGCCGCGTGCAGGTGCTGCTGGACGCGCCCGCCGACGCCACGGTCGACGGCGACCGCCTGCTGCTGCGCCGTGCGGTGGCCAACCTGCTGGACAACGCGCTGGACTTCTCGCCCGAGGGCGCGACGGTGCGCGTGTCGCTGCAGGCCCGCCGCAACAGCGCGGAGATCCTGGTGCAGGACGAAGGCCCCGGCATCCCCGACTACGCCGAGGACAAGGTGTTCGAGAAGTTCTACTCGCTGCCGCGGCCCCACAACCGCAAGCGCAGCACCGGGCTGGGGCTGCCCTTCGTCAAGGAGGTGGTGGGCCTGCACGACGGCAAGGCCAGCCTGCGCAACGGGCCTGCAGGCGGAGCGCTGGCGTCCATCAACCTGCCTCGTTCGGCTCCCGCTCCAGCCTGACTGCGGGGCGGCGTTCACTGCGACTTCACGCAGGCTTCACGCGCCCCGCAAAGCACGCCTGCGGCTTCCCGCAGGCTTCCTATCCGCTTCGCAGCCGGCGGACATCCTGAGCACATCGCCACCACCGAGGTGGTCCTCGTGCCCAGGAGTTCCCATGCCCACGCTGCCGCGCCTGCCCCGCCTCTCCCGCCTCTCCCGCCTGCCCTGGTCCTCGATGGGGCTGATGGTGGCTTCGGCAGCCGCGGCGGCCTTGATGGTGGCCTGGTCGCCGGCGTATGCCGACGACGCCGAGGCCGCACGCGCCGAGAGCCCGTACTTCTTCGTCAAGAGCGACGACCCCTCGGTGGACCGCCTGCCGCTGAAGTCCACCGACGTGAAGGTGCGCATCGCCGGCGTCATCGCCGACGTCACCGTGATCCAGCACTATCGCAACGAGGGCAAGCGACCGCTGGAGGCGCGCTACGTTTTCCCCGGTTCCACGCAGGCGGCCGTCTACGCGATGAACGTGCGCCTGGGCGACCGGCTGCTGACCGCGCGCATCAGGGAGAAGGAGCAGGCCCGCGTCGAATACCAGGCCGCGAAGAGCGAGGGCAAGACCGCCGCGCTGCTGGAGCAGCAACGGGCCAACGTGTTCCAGATGCAGGTCGCCAACATCCTGCCCGGCGACGACGTGGCGGTTGAACTGCACTACACCGAGCTGCTGGTGCCCACCGAGGGCCGCTACCAGTTCGTCTTCCCCACCGTGGTCGGCCCGCGCTATCACGTGCCGCAGGGCAACGCGCCCCAGCCATGGGTCGGCACGCCGTATCTGCGGCAAGGCGAGGGGACGTCGTCGGCCTTCGACCTGCAGGTGACGCTGGACGCGCCGCTGAGCGTCAAGGAGATGCGCTCGGCCTCCCACGCCATCGACGTCAAGGGCATCGGCCAGACGCACGCCGAGGCCGCCATCGTGCGCAACCAGGCGGGCAACAATCGCGACTTCATCCTCGACTATCGCCTCGCGGGCGACCGCATCGAGTCGGGGCTGATGCTCTACAAGGGCAGCGAGGAGAACTTCTTCCTCGCCATGGTGGAGCCGCCGCACGCCATCGCGCCGGCCCAGATCAACCCGCGCGAGTACATCTTCGTCGTCGATGTCTCCGGCTCGATGCATGGCAAGCCGCTGGGCACGGCCAAGGAACTGCTGCAGCACCTGATCGGCAGCCTGCGGCCCAGCGACACCTTCAACGTGATGCTGTTCTCCGGCAGCAACCGCATGCTCGCGCCGCAGTCGGTGCCGGCCACGCGGGCCAACATCGACCAGGCGCGGGCCACCATCGACGGCCTGCAGGGCGGCGGCGGGACGGAGATCGTGCCGGCCCTGCGCCGCATCGCCGAGCTGCCCAAGCCGGGCGAGGTCTCGCGCACCGTCGTGGTGGTGACCGACGGCTACGTGACGGTGGAGCGCGAGGTCTTCGAGCTGGTGGCCCGCAACCTGGGCAAGAGCAACGTCTTCGCCTTCGGCATCGGCAGCTCGGTCAACCGCATGCTGATCGAAGGCATCGCCCGCGCCGGACGCGGCGAGCCCTTCATCGTCACCAAGCCCGACCAGGCCGCAGCCCAGGCCGAGCGCCTGCGCCGCATGATCGACTCGCCGGTGCTCACGCAGGTGCAGGCGCGCTTCGAGGGCCTGGACGTCTACGACGTAGAGCCCGCGGTGCTGCCCGACGTGCTGGGCGGCCGCCCGGTGGTCGTCTTCGGCAAGTGGCGCGGCGAGGCCAGGGGCCGCCTGACGATCGAAGGCCGCGCTGCCGACGGCGCCTTCCGCCAGGCCCTGCCGGTGGCCGAGGCCAGCGTGCAGAGCAGCGCCGCGCTGCGCTTCCTGTGGGCGCGCCAGCGCATCGCAGCGCTGTCTGACCAGGAAGCCCTGGAAGGCGGCCAGACGCAGAAGAGCGCGATCCTGGACCTGGGCCTGCGCTACAGCCTGCTGACCGACTACACCAGCTTCATCGCCGTCGACCAGGTGGTGCGCAACCCGCGCCCGCAGGACGGTGCCTCCGTGGACCAGCCGGCTGCGCTGCCCGAGGGCGTGGGTGAGCGCGCGGTGCGCGCCGAGGTTCCCGGCACGCCGGAGCCCGGCGCCTGGGTGGCCCTGGGCGTGACGGCCGGCGTGCTGGTGGCCACGGCCTGGCATGCGCGCCGCAGGCAGCGCGGTCGCCGCGGGCACGAGCAAGGCTGATCGCCCACATCGAAGGCAACCTGCCATGCTGCATCGCCTGCTCCCGTGGTGGCCGCAACCGGAGGACGATTGCGCCGCGCCCCGGCCGGCCGCGCCCGCCGTCCGCAGCCTCGCCACCTGGCCCTGGCTCGCCCTGCTGGCCGTCGCGCTGTGGCCCCACGCGCGCTGGATCTGGCACCGCCTGCACGACCGCTCCGACGACCCGCTGGGCCTGGCCGCCGACGCGGTGCTGGTGCTCGCGCTGTGGCGCCTGCGCGGCCGGCTGCGCCCGGTGCCGCGCGCCAGCTGGCAGCTGATCGCGATCTCGCTGGCGCTGTGGGCGGCCGTCGCCCATGCGCTGGCGCCACCCTTGTTCGGCGCGGCGCTGGCGGCGCTGGCGGCGGTCTGCGGGCTGCGCGCGGTGCTGCCGGCGCGTGCGCCGTGGCTCGCGCTGCTGGGCCTGGCCCTGCTGGCCCTGCCGCTGATCGCGTCGATGCAGTTCTATGCCGGCTTCCCGTTGCGCGTGGTCACCGCCGAGGCCAGTGCCTGGCTGCTGCGCGCAGCCGGCTGGACGGTGGAGCGCAGCGGCACCGCGCTGACGGTGGACGGCAGCCTGGTCATCGTCGACGCGCCCTGCTCGGGCGTGCAGATGGTGTGGCTGTCCTACTTCAGTGCCTGCGTGACGGCCTGGTGGCTGGCCCTGCCGGACCGCGTCTTCCTGCGCCGCCTGGCGCTGGTGGGGCTGCTGGTGCTGGGCGGCAACGTGCTGCGCAACAGCGTGCTGGTCGCGCTGGAGGTGGGCTCGCCCGCGTGGGCCGACCGCCTGCACGAAGGCGTGGGGCTGGTGGTGCAGGCGATGGTGTGCGTGGCGGTCGTGCGCTGGATGAGCCGCGTCTTCGACGCGCCGGCGCCCGCCGCGGCAATGCCGCCGCCGCGGCCGGCTGCGCGCACTGCGCGCTGGGTCGACCGCGCGGCCTGGATGTCGCTGCTGGCCTGTGCGCTGCTGCCGCTGTGGACGCATGAGGTGGGGGCCCGGCCCGCATCGGAAGCGGCTGTCCGGCCGATCGAATGGGCCGATGGATGGCCCATCGAATGGGACGGCCGCCCGCTGCGCCCCATCGCCCCCACCGCGCTGGAGGAGCGCGCCGAGCGCAGCTTCCCCGGGCGCATCGTGCGCCTGACCGATGGCCGGCAGACGCTGATGTGGCGCGGCGTGCCCGCGCCCACCCGGGCCCTGCATCCGGCGGCCGACTGCTACCGCGCTCTGGGCTACCGCGTCGAGCAGGCCCGGCTGGAGCGCGACGAGCGCGCGCGCCTGTGGCGCTGCTTCACCGCCGACCGTGCCGGCAGCCGGCTGCGCGTGTGCGAGCGCATCGAGGACGCCGCCGGCCGCGCCTGGACCGACGCCTCCGCCTGGTACTGGGCCGCCGCCATGGGCGGCAGCACCGGGCCCTGGCAGGCCATCACCACCGCGAGGCCGCTATGAAGCTGCGTTCCGGGTTCGTGCAGATCCATCCGCCGCTGCCGTCGCGCTGGCGGCCCTTCCTGCGCGGCGCGCTGGCGGTGCTGCTGGCGCTGCTGGCCATCGTCGCCGCGCTGATGGTGCTCTGCTGGCAGGTGTTGACGCCGCAGCCGGCCGAGTGGTCGCAGGCCTGGCGAGTGGGCCCGCTGCGCGGCCGCGTCAGCATGCCCACCGCCATCCGCCTGGCCACGCATCCGATGGGCCTGCGCCTGCTGGACGGCCGCATCCTGCACACCGGCGGCGGCGACGTGGCGCTGCGCCTGGATGCCGACGGCCGCACCCTGCACGCCATCTGCTCGCCCTGCGAGCTGCGCCTGAGCGCGCTCGGCAGCCGGCCGCTGCGCGTGCAGCGGGCGGTGTGGACGATCACGCGCCGCATGCCCGACGACTTCACCGGCGGCGTGCAGCTCGATGGCCCCGGCCAGGGCGCGGCGATGCTGCGCGCCAGCTGGCGCGCCAAGGTGGTCGCCGGGGGCCTGCAGTTCGAGATGAGCCTGCCCGCCACGCCCGTGCGCGACTACTACCGCGTGCTCGCCGCCGACCTGCCCGAGCTGCGGCGTGCCCGCATCGAAGGCACGGCTGCCTTCGAGCTGCAGGCCGAGTTGCCCGCCGGACGCTGGCAGCTGCGCCCACAGGTCACCGGCCTGGCGGTCGACGGCCTGGGGACCGAGGCCCTGCGCGGCGCACGCTTCGACACGGCCTGCCCGCTTCCTGCGATGCCCGAAGGCGGCGACGGCGACGAGGCCGCGCTGCTCGCCGGTTTCGGCCGCTGGCTGCCGCGCGCCGTGATCGCCGCCGAGGACCAGCGCTTCTACGAACACGCCGGCTACGACCTGGGGCAGATGCAGCATGCCTGGTCCGCCAACCAGACGGCGCGCGGCGAGCAGGCGCCCACCGGCGCCAGCACGCTGAGCCAGCAGCTGGCCAAGCTGATGTTCGCCGGCGACGAACGCTCGTGGCGCCGCAAGCTGCGCGAGCTGCTGTGGGCCGTAGAGCTGGACCGCACGCTGGGCAAGGCGCGCGTGCTGCAGGCCTACCTGTCGTTGGCGCCCTGGGGGGAAGGCCAGTGCGGCGCCCAGGCTGCGGCGCGCCACTACCTCAACAAGAACGCCGTGTCGCTGACGCCGATGGAGGCTGCCTGGCTGGCCGGCATGCTGCGCAGCCCCGACGCGCAGGCGCGGCAATGGCGGATCGCGCAGCGCGTGGACAACCCGCGCATCGCACGCATCGTCGACGGCATGCGCCCGATGCCGCGCGCCGAGCGCGCACGCCTGGTCGCGCAGGCGCAGGAATGGCGGCCGCAGCCGCGTGTGGTCGTGGCTCGTGCGGGCCGCGCCGGACAGCTTGCTCAGGGAGAGGGCGCTCGCCGCAAGGGTGCTCAGGGAGGCCGGGCCATGCTGTTGGCCCGGGCGTCGAGCGGGGCGGCCAGGGGGCCGTCCCGCGAAGGCGTCCAGCCCGCTGGCGAGCGCTCCCGCTTGCACGGCTGCGCGGTGGAGGACGAGGGGGGCCGAGCGCCGGTCCGCTCCCAAGCCGGCTCCAACCCCGTGGGGGATCGCCTGACGTACGCGTCAGGCGAGGGGCGCCATCCCGATCACTTCACGCGCGAGGCACAGGTCGTCCCACGCTAGCGCCTTGTCGATCGGGTTGCGCAGCAGATAGGCCGGGTGGTAGGTGACGATCACCGGCACCCCGGCGTACGTGTGCACGCGCCCGCGCAGCTTGCCGATGGGCTCGGTGGTGCGCAGGATGGACTGCACCGCGAAGCGGCCCATCAGCAGGATGATGCGCGGCTGCACCAGGGCCACCTGGCGCAGCAGGTAGGGCTCGCACTTCACCATTTCCTCGGGAGTCGGGTTGCGGTTGCCCGGCGGACGGCATTTCAGCGTGTTGGCGATGAAGACCTGGCGGGCCGGCTCGGCCTCGCTGCGGGTCAGGCCCACGGTGGCCAGCATGCGGTCCAGCAGCTGGCCGGACTTGCCGACGAAGGGCTCGCCCTGCCGGTCCTCCTGCTCGCCCGGGGCCTCGCCGATGATCATCCAGTCGGCCTGCTCGTTGCCGACGCCGAAGACGGTCTGGGTGCGGCTTTCGCAAAGCGAGCAGGCCGTGCAGCCGGCGACGGCGGCGCGCAGCTGCGGCCAGTCGAGGTCGGCGGCGCGCACCGGGTTGATGGCCATCGGCGTGGCGAC
>SCTQ01000098.1 GCA_004322345.1 Aquabacterium sp.
CCGGTGCCGACCCGACCGACGGCGTGATCCACGTGCTGGCGGCCGCTCCGACGGTCCAACTGCGCGCGACGGCATCGGGTACGCGCAAGATTCCGACGCTGGCCGCGGTGACCCAGCCGGCGCCCGCTCCTTCGGTGGCCCTTAAACAGGTGGCGACCAGCTTCGACCTGGGCCAGTCCAGTAACAATGCATGGCTGAACAGCTGGGTGGCGCCACAGGAGAAATCCAAGGCCAACACCTGGACCATCTCGGCCAAGCCCGCCGGTCCGTCCGACACGATCCACTGAGGCCAACCCATGAACCTTCAACCGATCCACCTGCTGCCGCGGCGCTGCGCCGTGGCGCTGGCGGCGGCCAGCCTGCTGTCGGCGGCCACGGGCGCGTCTGCGGCGATCAGCGGCAGCACGGCCGACGTGAACATCACGCCCGGCGGGCTGACCAGCGTCGAGTTCAAGCTGGACTTCGGTGCGCTGACGCAGCTCACCAGCTTCAACTTCGGCGTCTTCTTCGATCCGGCCCTGCTGGAGCTGCAGCCGACGATCAGCGTGAGCCCGGATGCGCTGGGCGGCGACGCCCTGGCGCTGGCCGGCCTGTTCAGCGAGGCCCGGCCCTCGGGGGCCTATGCGGCCACCTGGTACGCCTTCGACGAGAACTTCCAGCCCAAGCCGCCGCTGTCGCTGTCCGGCGTGGCCACCATCGAGGTCAGCTTCGCGGCCATCGGCCTGGCCTTCGGCGACACCACCCCGGTGTCGCTGGTGCTGGACTGGACCGACGAGGCCGGCGACGAGGGCCCGCGCGTGGATCTGGTGAGCACCGTCACCGCCATCCCCGAGCCCCAGACCCTGGCCCTGATGCTGGCCGGCGCCGGCATCGTTGCGGCAGCCCGCCGCAAGCAGATTCAAAGATGAGTTCCGCACCCGGCAGCGGGCCCGCTGCCGTGGTCGGCGCGGTGGCGTCCGAGCCGCGGCTGGGCGCCGGCTACAGCGCGGCGGGTGATGCCGCGGCCGCCGACTTCTGGTCGCTGCTGGTCAACGCCCGCACCTCCGACCAGCTCTGCCGTGCCTGGCTGGGCATCCTCTGCCAGTGGATCCCCGGCACCCAGGCCGGCCTGCTGCTGCTGCACGAGGCCGGCGACAACTACGCGCCCGCGGCCGTCTGGCCCGATCCCGAACGCGACATGTCCCATCTCGCCGGCGTGGCCCAGCAGGCGCTGGTGGAGCGCCGCGGCGTCGTGCGCGACGAGAGCAGCGGCCTGGCGCAATGCGCCTACCCGCTGCTGTCGGCCGACCAGACCTACGGCGTCGTCGTGCTGCACGTGGTGGCCCGCGGCGACGCGGCCGTGCGCGATGCGCTGCGCCTACTGCACTGGGGCGCGGGCTGGCTGGTCGGCCTCTTCGACCGTCGCCACCTGCTGGACCGCGACCTGCGCCTGAAGCGCTCGGCCCTGCTGCAGGACCTGCTGCTCGGTGTGCTGGCCGAGCGCGAGCCCGAGGACGCCGCGCGCTGGGTGGTCAACCGCCTGTCCGAAGCCCTGCCTTGCCGCCAGGCCCTGGTGGGCCGCGCCAAGGGCGACGATGGCATCGAGCTGCTCAGCGTCTCCGGCAGCGCCAGCTTCGAGCCGCATTCCAACCTGATGGCGGCCGCACGCGAAGCCATGCGCGAGGCCGTGCGCAGCGGGCAGCCGGAGGTCCATCCCCTGCAGGAGCTGGACGGCAATGCGCCGGCACTCGCGGCCAGTGCGCTGGCCGACTACTGCCAGGAGGCCGAAGCGCGCTCCGCCATTGCCTTGCCGCTGGAACACCGCGGCCGCCGCGTCGGCGCCTTGCTGCTGGACTTCGACGCGCGCCTGTTCCCCGAGACACGCGAATTCGCGCAGACCCTGGCGCTGGCCCTGGCGCCCGCGCTGGACCTGCACCAGACGGCCTCGCGCAGCCTGTGGGCGCATGCCCGCGAACGCACGCGCGCCTGGGCCTCGGGCCTCGTCGGCCCGCGCTACCCGGGCTTGAAGCTGGCCGGCATCGCCGCGGCGGTGGCGCTGCTGCTGGCGGCCGTCGTGCCGGTGGACTTCCGCGTGCGCTCGCCGTCCACCGTCGAAGGGCAGGTGCAGCGCGCGGCCGTCGCGCCCTTCGCCGGCTTCATCCAGGAGTCGCGCCTGCGCGCGGGCGACCGCGTGAAGCAGGGCGACGTGCTGGCCCGCCTGGACGACCGCGAGCTCAAGCTCGAAGCCTCCAAGTGGGCGGCCCAGGCCGAGCTGGCCGAACGCAAGCTGCGCGAAGCCATGGCGCGCGGCAACGCGGTGGCCGTGCAGCTGGGCCAGGCCGAGGTGGATGAGGCCCAGGCCGAGCTGTCGCTGGTCAACAGCAAGCTGGCCCGCGTGGACGTCACCGCGCCCTTCGACGGCGTGGTCGTGCGCGGGGACCTGTCGCAGCAGCTCGGTGCCCCGGTGGACCAGGGCAAGCTGCTGTTCGAGGTGGCGCCGCTGAGTGCCTGGCGCGTGGTGGTCAAGGTCGACGAGCGCGACATCGTCCACGTGCGCGAGGGCGCGCGCGGCGAACTGGTGCTGGCCGGCCTGCCCGGCGAACGTTTTCCGATCAAGGTCAGCAAGGTCGCGCCGGTGGCGATGGCCGAGGAAGGCCGCAACAGCTTCCGCGTCGAGGCCGAGGTGCTGGGCAGCCGCGCCGGCATCCAGCCCGGCATGGAAGGCGTCGGCAAGATCGACGCCGGCGAACGCACGCTGCTGTGGATCGCCTTCCACCGGCTGGCCGACTGGGTACGCTACACGTCATGGACGCTGGGCCTGTAGAACACCGCGGCGATGCCACCGCGGGCCGCGAGCAGGGCGCGGGCGCCGGCAAGGCGCTCAGCTCCCAGCTCGTCAGCAGCCACTGGTACCGCGTGAGCAGCGTTGCACCCAAGCTGCGCGAGACCCTGCGCATCCACGCCCAGCGCTGGCGCGGCCAGCTCTGGTATGTGGTCGAGGACCGCATCAACGGCAAGTACCACCGCTTCGATCGCGCGGCCTTCCGCATCATCCGGCTGCTCGACGGCCGCCACACGCTAGAGCAGCTGTGGCAGCGCCTGTCCGCGGAAGCAGGCGAGGATGAGGATGACGAGACGCCCAGCCAGGAGGACATCCTCGCGCTGCTGGGCCAGCTGCACACCCTGGACCTGCTGGCCACCGACACCGTGCCGGACCTGGCCGAGCTGTCCGAGCGCCAGCGCACCCAGGCGCGGCGCAAGTGGATGTCGCGCTACCTGAACCCGCTGGCCATCCGCGTGCCGCTGCTGGACCCGGACAAGTTCCTCGGCCGCACGGTGCAGGCGCTGTCGCCGGTGCTCAACCGCTGGGGTGCGCTGGCCTGGCTGGCCTGCGTGCTGCCGGCCATCGTGCTGGCGGCCTCGCACTGGCGCGAGCTGACCGGCAACGCCACCGAACGCCTGCTGGCCTTCGACAACCTGCTGCTGCTGGCCGTGGCCTTCCCGCTGGTCAAGGCGTTGCACGAGCTGGGTCACGGCATCGCCTGCAAGCTGCGCGGCGGCGAGGTGCACGACATGGGCGTGATGATGCTGCTCTTCCTGCCCGTGCCCTACGTGGAGGCGTCCAGCTCCTGGACCTTCCCCGACAAGCGGGACCGCATGTTGGTGGGCGCCGCCGGCATGCTGGTGGAGGTGTGGATCGCCGCCATGGCCTTCTACCTGTGGCTGTGGCTGGAGCCCGGCGTGGTCAAGGCCATCGCCTACGACGTGGCGGTGCTGGCCAGCGTGACCACGGTGCTGTTCAACGGCAACCCGCTGCTGCGCTACGACGGCTATTTCGTCGCCAGCGATGCGCTGGAGATCCCCAACCTGTCCCAGCGCGCGGGGCAGTGGTGGAGCTATGTCTTCGAGCGCTTCCTGCTGGCGCGCCGCAGCGCGGTGTCGCCCGCACACGCGCCCGGCGAGGCGCTGTGGTTCGCCTTCTACGCGCCGCTGTCCTTCGCCTACCGCATGTTCGTGATGTTCTCGATCGCGGTCTTCGTGGCGACGCAGTACTTCGCCGTGGGCCTGCTGATCGCGGTGTGGAGCGTGGTGATGAGCCTGGGCCTGCCGCTGTGGAAGGCGCTGAAGTGGCTGGGCCGCAACCTGGCCGGCAGCTCCGCGACCCTGCGCTCGCGCCGCGTGGTGCTGGCGACGCTGGCCACGCTGGGCGTGCTGCTCTTCGCCATCCCGCTGCCCCACCACACCCAGGTCGACGGCGTGCTCTGGCTGCCGGACCGCGCGGTGCTGCGGGCCGGGCAGGGGGGCTTCGTCGACCGCGTGATGCTGGCCAGCGGTGCGGTGATCAAGCCGGGCGACGCCGTGCTGCGCCTGGTGGACCCGGCGGTGACCGCGCGCGTGCAGGCCCAGGCCGCGCGCGAAACCGCGGCGCGCGTGCGCTACGAGGCCGCGCGCGTCGAGAGCCCCGCCGCCGGCGAGCAGTACGCCGGCGAGCTGCGGCGCGAGGAGATCGCACTGGCCCACGAGCGGGCCAAGGCCGCGCTGCTGGACGTGCGCGCGGCCACCGGCGGCCGGCTGTGGCTGGCCCGCGCCGAGGACATGCCCGGGCGCCACTTCGCCCAGGGCGAGGTGCTGGGCTACGTGCTGCCGCAGGAGGCTCCGCGCGTGCGCGTGATCGTCGACCAGGCCGACGAGTCCTTCATCCGCAGCCATACGAAGAGCATCCGCGTGAAGCTGCCCTTCGCGCCGGAGCGCGCCTGGGAGGCCCGCGTGGTGCGGGCCGTGCCCGCGGCGTCCAACGACCTGCCCAGCGCCGCGCTGGGCCGCCAGGGCGGCGGCGGCGTGGCGGTGGACCCGCGCGACGAGTCCGGCCGCAAGGCGCTGACGACGCACTTCGAATACGAGCTGGCGCTGCCGGACGACTTCCCGTACCGGCTCATCGGCAGCCGCGTCAGCCTGCGCTTCGAGCACCCGATGGAGCCGCTGGGCCTGCGCATGTGGCGCGGCGTGCGGCGCCTGTTCCTCGGCTACTTCCATACCTGAACCCATGCCGGAAGCCGCCGCAGTCTCTTCCGGCCAGTGGCCGCCCGCCGACGCGGTGCTGGCCGCACGCGTCTTCGCCGAGCGCGCCGACCACGACGAGACCGGCCTCGACCGCTGGGTCGCCGGCTGGCTGCTGTCTCGCAAGCGCTCGATGCGCCGGCGCCAGCGCGAGCGCCTGGCCTTCGTCTCGGCGGTGGAGCAGTTCGCCGCGCAGCAGGGCCTGCAGGAGCTGGACGACACCCGCCTGCGCGCCGCCACCCGCGCCGCCGCGCGCCGCGCCTTCCTCAGCAAGGGTTTCGACGACGGCGCCCAGGCCCTGGCCCTGATCCGCGAGGCCGCGCGCCGCACGCTGGGCCTCTTCGCCCATCCTCCGCAACTGCTGGCCGCCTGGAAGCTGCTGTGCGGCCACATGGTCGAGCTGGACACGGGCGAGGGCAAGACGCTGACGGCGGGCCTGGCCGCCTGCATGGGCGCGCTGGCCGGCGTGCCCACGCACGTGGTCACCGTCAACGACTACCTGGCCCAGCGCGACGCGCAGAAATGCATGCCCCTGTTCGCCGCCTTCGGCCTGCGCGTGGGCGTGGTCCACAGCGGCGTGGCCCAGGCCCTGCGCGCGGCGGAGTACCAGCAGGACCTCACCTACTGCACGAACAAGGACCTGGTCTTCGACTACCTGCGCGACCGCGTCAACGCCCACGGCGTGCACAGCCAGGCCCAGCTGGCCGTGCGCCGCCTGCACGGCGAAGGGCGCAGCACCGAGGCCCTGCGACTGCGCGGCCTGCACTTCGCCATCGTCGACGAGGCCGACAGCATCCTGATCGACGAGGCGCGCACGCCGCTGATCCTGAGCACCGCACGCGACGGCGGCTCCGACGACGCCATCTGGCGCCTGGTGCTGCAGGTGGCCGCGGGGCTGGAGGAGGAGCGCCACTTCGAGCTGGCCGGCCCGCAGCGCATCCCCGAGCTGACGCTGGAAGGCCGCAAGCGCCTGGACGAGCTGGCCGAACGCCACGAGCAGCGCGGCCAGCGGGCCGGCGGCAGCGAGCTCGTGACCGAAGACGGCGCCGAGCAGGCCGCCGAGCACGCCGCGCTGGCAGAGTTCTGGCGCATCGAATGGGTACGCGAGCACTACGTGCTGTCCGCGCTGCGTGCGCTGCACGTGCTGGTGCGCGACCAGCACTACGTCGTGCACGAGGGCAAGATCGTCATCGTCGATGAGTTCACCGGCCGCCTGCTGCCCGACCGCAGCTGGGAGCAGGGCCTGCACCAGCTGGTGGAGGTCAAGGAAGGCTGCGCCACCACCGGCCAGAACCGCACCCTGGCGCGGCTGACCTACCAGATCTTCTTCTCGCGCTACCTGCGCCTGTCCGGCATGAGCGGCACGCTGGGCGAGGTGGCGCGCGAGACCGCCGCGGTCTATCGGGTGCCCACCTTGCGCGTGGAGCCCAACAAGCCCAGCCGCCGCATCCTGCATCCGGCGCTCTTGCTGAAGGACACGGCCACCAAGGAGCAGGCCATCGTCGAGGACGTCAAGCGCAGCCTTGCGCGCGGCCAGGCGGTGCTGGTGGGCACGCGTTCCGTGTGGTCCTCGGAGTCCGTCAGCAAGGCGCTGACGGCAGCAGGCGTCGCCCACCGCGTGCTCAACGCGCTGCAGAACGCCGACGAGGCCGAACTCGTGGCGCAAGCCGGACAGCCCGGTGCCGTGACCGTGGCCACCAACATGGCCGGCCGTGGCACGGACATCCCGCTGGCGCCGGCCGTGGCCCAGTGCGGCGGCCTGCACGTGATCCTCACCGAGTGGCACGAGTCCGCCCGCATCGACCGCCAGCTCATCGGCCGCGGTGCCCGCCAGGGCGACCCGGGCTCGGGCCGCGCCATCGTCGCGCTGGACGACGACGTGATCGAGCGCCACGGTGAGTCCTACGCCCGATGGGCTGCCATGCGCTGGGCCTGCACCGAGACCTCCCAGCCCCCGCAATGGGCCATCACCGCACTCAAGCGCGCCGTGCAGTTCAAGGCCGAGTCCGGCAACGCCGCGATGCGCCGCGCCACCCTGCGCAGCGACAAGCACATGCGCCAGCAACTGGCCTTCTCCGGTTCCCCCGAATGACTTCCTTCCCTTCCAAGATGTCCCGACTCCGACCCACCCTGGCACTGCTGTGCGCTGCGCTGCCGCTGGTGGCGGCCCAGGCCGCCGACTTCGACTGCCTGATCGAGCCTTCGCAGACGCTGGACATCCGCAGCCCCGTCAACGGCCTCATCGAACGCGTCCACGTCGAGCGCGGCAGCGTGGTCAAGCGCGGCGCGGTGCTGGTGACGCTGGAGTCCACGGTGGAGCGTGCCGCGACCGAACTCGCGCGCTTTCGTTCCACCACCGACGGCGCCATCCAGTCCGCCGAAAGCCGCGCCGCGCACGCCGCCCGCAAGCTGCGCCGCAAGTCCGACCTGGCCGAGAAGAGCTACACCTCGGCCCAGGACCGCGACGACGCCGAGGCCGAGCAGGCCATCGCCCAGGCCGACGCGCTGACCGCGCGCGAGAACAAGCAGATGGCCAAGCTGGAGTTCGCCTACACCTCGGCCCAGCTGGCCCAGCGCACGCTGCGCAGCCCCATCGACGGCGTCGTCACCGAGCAGACCATGCACGCCGGCGAACTGGCCGAGGCGGGCGACAACAAGCCGTCGATCCTCAAGCTGGCCCAGACCAACCCGCTGCGCGTGAAGCTCATCCTGCCCGTGGCCTGGTACACCAAGGTCAAGCCCGGCATGCAGGCCGAGGTCACGCCGGAGAAGCCGCTGGACGGCCGCTTCACGGCCGCCGTCACCTCGATCGACAAGGTGATCGACGCGGCGAGCGGGACCTTCCAGGTGCGCATGGATCTGCCGAATCCCAGCGGGACGCTGCCGGGTGGGGTGAAGTGCAAGGCGCGGTTGCCGCTGTAGATTTCATCCTGCCGACCTGCCTGCCGACGAGCGTGTCCAGCGACTGCTCGCATGCGGCACGGGCGGGGAAATCGGCTCGAGCGATTGCGGCTCGCAGGGCGTCCACGAGTTGGGGCGCCGCGGGCATCCCGGCGGCGGCCACGCAGGAAGCCGAAGCCACCAGGGAGGGAGTCAGAGGCGCAAGAAGGTTCCTTGCCAATGCGTCGCCGGCCTCGGGTGCACCCAGCGCTCCGGCGACGCGAATCGCGATGACGGCATCCATGTCGTTGGATACGGGAACTCGTTCGATCGCGCCCTGCAATTCGCGGCTTCGCGCAGCATGATCTGCGGGGACGATTCGCGCCCGATGAGCCGCCAACAACCCGAGATAGCGACCAACAGATGACTTCGATGCGAGCAGAAGCGGCGCTGCCTGAGCCAGATCGCTGGGTCGAGGCGTTGGTGACGATTTCCAAGAGCGCGACCGCCGTAACCGGCCCGACCGAGGCAAATCCATCCGTAGCGGTCGACAAGGGTGGAACTACCGCCACACCCCAGTGTTCCGCTGCGTCGGGAGCCCAGGTGATGAGGCCCAGACCATCGTCTTTCGCCAGCAATTTGGCACTGTAGTCATAGGTGTGATGTTCCAGGAAATTCAGTTTGGTTGATCGGGTGCGCGTGTCACTTCAGCTTTGAGATCGCTCGGCTTTGAGGCGGTGGGCTCAGCTCCAGGAACGGAGGTCTGGACTTCAATGGAGCCAGGGCGAGCATCATCGCCAATCCCACTCCGCAACCAAGTTGCGAGCGCAGCCAGGAATACAAAAATTCCAAGGGGCAGCCAAACTCTTCCCCGAAGACCAATGGCGCGCATGGCCGCATAGGCGAGCAAGGAGATAAGAGCGGCGGTTATATAGATGAGAGTCATAGTCCGCACGCCTTCGCCGCAGCGCCAGAATGAAGAAGCTTGTTGTACTGATTTCTCACGCGATCTGCCCAGCTCTGACAGTTGTTGGTTGCCGCGTTGTATGTGCCCGTTCCGGCTGATTGGGCGGCCAATCTCATCAGGCAGTCGTTGTAATTTCCAGGGGCCCTTCTGTAGCCCTCAAGTGAGGTTTCTGTTTTCAGCTTCGAGTCGCCGAAGAAGCCAATATTTGCGGGAGATTTTCCATCCTCGAAGAATAATTGTTCGTGTGCGATTGCTGTGTTTGCGGCATTGTCTAAAGGATTGTCCGAAAAAGGTCCGAGCCAAGGAAATCCTTGTAGCGGGCGCAGGGCAAAATACGCGAGTCCAAGCGGATCGACTTGAGTGATGGGGTCTCCACCTACATAGGTATAGGTGTTGGCGCCGCTTGAGATGCCGATGGGATCGCTTTGTGTATATCGGCCCGTGCGAGGGTCGTAGTATCTATTAATATTGTAAAAGAGTGCTGACTCTTGATCCCAGTATTGTCCCGGGAATCCGAAATTCAGGCCGCCAAAAGTGTCTAGCGAGACGACGCGCTCGAAAGCCTTGTTCAATGCCGACCACACCACTGTTTTGCTCGGGGTCGTGACCTTATTTGGCCGCCCAAGATGATCATTGAAGACGAGATGGAGATTGCCCGAGCGCACGATGCCGATTGGTTCGCCTTGCAACCAGATATACAACGTGTTCAGCGTAGTACCACCGTTCGCGGTTTCGCCGAGAAGGGTTCCACGCTGATCAAAGATGTAGTTGTAGCTTCCTGCCGCTCCTGCTTTGCGAGCCCTTTGGTTCAGCGCGTTATAGGTATACGTTGTCGTACCCGCCGTCGACGTGACTGTCTGCAACCGGTTCAGCGCGTCATAGCCGTAGGTGTAGCTTGCGGGCCATCCCGTCGCGGTCTTCCTGTTGCCCCGTGCATCGTGGGAGAAGGTTCGCGCGCGCGGTCCGAGGATGTTCAGGATCCGGTTGCTGTTGGGATCGATGTTGTAGCTGTCGGTGGCTCCACCCCAGATGTGGGTGCCTCTGTTACCGTTGGGCAGCAGGTAGATGGACTCGTTTCCGAGGCCGGTCGACGTGATACCGGACACCTGGTAGACATCGTCGTAGGAAATGGCCTGGCTGTTCGCGGGCACCAGGGTGTCATTGATCGCTCGCATCCGGTCATTGACGTCGTAGTCATAGCTCAAGCCCGACAGGCCCGTCGCCGTCTTCCCACGAAGCCGGGAATCCTGGTCGCGGTTCCAATCGACCCGTGTCCCGTCGCCCATGGTCATCCCGGAGCGCGCTCCCATGCCCATGGCCTGGTATGCGAAGGTGGTGGCCACATTGCGCGTGATCCCGCCGATGGTGGCGGTTACGCTGGTGACGTTGGATTGAATGCTGTAGCCATAGTTGACTCGCATGCCGCCCGGATACGTGATGGAACTGACCCGGTCGACAGAATCGTAGGACCACGACACCAGGTAGGACGCTGCGGCGACCACGCTCGTCTGTGACGCCAGTTGGCCATTTGCGCGATAGGTATAGGCCGTCGATCCGCTGGAGTCCGTGATCGAGCACAGTCTGCCCTTTCCGTTGCCGCAGGTGTCGTAGGTGTAGGTGATGGCCTGCCCGGGGGCAGCGATCTGCTTGACGCGGTTCAAGGCGTCGTAGCTGTATGTCGTCTGGCTTCCGTCAGCAAAGGTTCTCAGGA
>SCTQ01000099.1 GCA_004322345.1 Aquabacterium sp.
TGCGCCGTGCGGATCTGGATCTCGATCGAGCGGCCGTGCTCGTCCAGCACCACGGTGTGCAGCGACTGGTAGCCGTTGGGCTTGGGGCGCGCGATGTAGTCGTCGAACTCCTCGGGCAGCGGGCGCCACAGATCGTGCACGCGGGCCAGCGCGGCATAGCAGTCGCCGACCTCGGGCACGATGACGCGCAGCGCCTGCACGTCGAAGATGCGTTCGATCGTCAGGCCCTTGCCGCGCATCTTCTTCCAGATGCTGTAGAGGTGCTTGGGCCGCCCGTGCACGTCGGCCTTGAGCCCGGCCTGCGCCAGCGCATGCGCCAGCTGCTGGCGCGCGGCCTCCACCGACTGCTCGCGCTCCAGCCGCTTCTCGTGCAGCAGCCCGGCGATCTCGCGGTACTCCTGCGGATGCAGGAAGCGGAAGGCGTGGTCCTCGATCTCCCACTTGATCTGCCAGATGCCCAGGCGGTTGGCCAGCGGCGCGAAGACATGCAGCGACTCGCCGGCCAGCACGCCGGGCGCCGGCACCTTGCTGGCCGCGTAGTAGCGCAGGGTCTGCAGCCGCGAAGCCAGGCGCAGCAGCACCACGCGCAAGTCGCGGGAGAAGGCCAGCAGCATCTTGCGCACGCGCTCGACCTGCTCGGCGCGCATCTCGCCGTCGGCCTCGTCGGCCAGCGCGTCGCGCGCGCTGCGCTGGATCTGCACCAGCTTGCGCGTGTGCGCGACCAGGCTGGCCTCGTCGGCGCCGAAGGCCTGCTCGATGATCTCCTCGGGCTTGTTCAGGTACTCCGACGCATAGACCAGCCAGGCCGCCGCGCGGATGCCGGGGCCGGCGCCTATGCCCTGCAGGATGGCGGCCACGCCGTCGGCGTGGGCCAGCGCGTCCTCGCCGGTATCGAAGCGGCGGCCCGACAGCAGCGGCTCGGCGAAGGCGCGGGCGCGGGCCAGCCGCGTCTCGTCGCTCTGGGCGCTGGACGAAGGGTGGACGGCGTCGGCATGCGGCACCTCGGCAAGCGAGACGATGGCCGCGGCCGCGCCGGGACGATCGAGCAATCCGGTACGCATGAATTCTTGTCGTGAAGGGCGGCAGGCTTGGTGGCCCGCACCCGCATTTCGGTTCCCTGCGCCGCCTCAGTGCGCCAGCAGGAAGCCACGCACCAGCGCCACCTGGTCGTCGACCACGAACATCGGCGCGTGACCCACGCCCGCCAGTTCGGCCAGGCGGGCCTTGGGGCCGCGCTGGGTCATGGCCTGCGCGGTCTCCCGCGACAGCAGGTCGGACTCCGCGCCGCGCACCAGCAGCGTCGGGCAGTGGATGGCGTCGTAGCGCTGCCACAGCAGTGCCTCGCCGGCGGCGGCCATCTCGGCGTTGAAGCTGCGGAAGGGCACGGCGATGGACGGGTCGTAGTGCATCACCAGGCCGGGCGCATCGTCGGCCGGCTTGACCATGGGCCGCGACAACGCCAGCCATTGCTCGCGCGTGTGCGGGCCGAAGCCCTGGGAGATGGACCACATGTAGTCGGCTGCCTCGTCCAGATCGCCGAAGCGGCGCGGCGCGCCGAGGTAGCTGGCGATGCGCGCCACGGCCTCCGGCCGGATCGCCGGGCCCACGTCGTTGAGCACCAGGCGCTCGATCGGCGAGCCGTGCAGCGAGGCCAGCCCGATCCCGATCAGCCCGCCCATCGAGGTGCCGACCCAGTGCACGTGCCGGGCGTTCAGCCGCGCCAGCAGGGTCACCATGTCGGCGATGTACAGCGGCAGCTGGTAGCCCAGCGGATCCGTCAGCCAGTCGGACTTGCCGCGGCCGACGACGTCCGGGCAGACCACGCGGTACTCGCCGGACATGGCGCGGGCCAGCGTGTCGAAGTCCCTTCCCTGGCGCGACAAACCATGCACGCAGACCAGCACGCGCGGGTTGTCAGGCGCGCCCCACTCCCAGTAGGCCATGCGGTGCAGGCCCAGTGCATCGATGCACTGGACGTATTCGAGGCGCGGTTCCTGGTGGGTGTTGCTCATCGCGGGGCCTTTCTTGTTTGCAGCGGCATTCTTCCGGCGCGCCGGGCCGCGCCGTCCACTGAAGGCGGCGCGGCAGAATGCACGGGGTGCCGGCGCAGCCCCAACGATAGCCGTTTCGCGGGCCGTCCCGCGCCGGCCGCCGCCGCCGCCGCATGAAGACCCAGCCCATCGTTCCTGCCGCCCTGGTGCTGCGCAGCAGCCCGCAAGGCCGCGACCTGCCCTGGTCGCCCGGCTTCGACGACGTCTACCACGCCGAGGCCGGCGCCTTCGAGCAGGCGCGCCACGTCTTCCTCGCCGGCAACGGCCTGCCCGCGCGCTGGCAGGGCCGCGAGTCCTTCGTCGTGCTGGAGACCGGCTTCGGGCTGGGCAACAACTTCCTCGCCACCTGGGACGCCTGGCAGGCGGACGCGCAGCGTTGCGGGCGGCTGGTCTTCATCTCGATCGAGAAGCATCCCTTCACCCGCGAGGACCTGCGCCGCGCGCATGCCGGCAGCCCGCGGCCCGACCTGGCCGCGCAGCTCGCCGACGCCTGGCCGCCGCTGATGCCCAACCTGCACCAGCTGGACTTCGAGGGCGGCCGCGTGCGGCTGCTGCTGGGCCTGGGCGACGTGGCCGACCTGCTGCCGCAGCTCCTGGCAGAGGTCGATGCCTTCTTCCTCGACGGCTTCGCGCCGGCGAGGAACCCGCAGATGTGGGACGAGCGCCTGCTGGAGCGCCTGGGCCGGCTGGCCGCCGAGGGCGCGACCGCCGCCACCTGGAGCGTGGCCCGCGGCGTGCGCGACGGCCTGGCCGCGGGCGGCTTCGTCGTCGAGCGCAGGCCCGGTTTCGCCGGCAAGCGCGACATGGTCGCCGCGCACCATGCGCCGCACTACCGGCCCCCCGCGCCGCCAGGTGGCCTGCTGCGCCCTGCCCTCGCGGCGGGTGAACGCCGAGCGCTGGTGATCGGAGCCGGCCTGGCCGGCGCCGCCGCGGCCTTCGGGCTGGCGGAACAGGGCTGGACCTGCACGGTGCTGGACCGCGCGGCCGAGCCCGCGCAAGGCGCATCCGGCAATCCCGGCGGGCTCTTCCACGGCGTGATGCATCCCGACGATGGCCCGCATGCACGAGCCCACCGCGCGGCCGCGCTGGCCACCGCATCGCTGGTTGCGCCCTGGCTGGCGGACGGCAGCGTCGCCGGGCAGCTCGCCGGGCTGCTGCGGCTGGACACGCAGGGCGACGACGACGCCTTGCGCCTCGTCGACCGCCTGGGCCTGCCGGCCGACTACCTCCGGTGGCTCACGCGCGAGCAGGCCGTCGCCGCGGCGGGCATCGACGTGCCCAGCGGCGGCTGGTGGTTTGCGCAGGGCGGCTGGCTCCACCCCGGCGACTACGTGCGTGCGCTGCTGGGCGCCGCACGTGCCGAGGTCCTCGGCAATCGCGAGGTGCACGGCCTGCGCCGCGAGCACCACCGCTGGCAGGCGCTGGACGCCCAGGGCCAGGTGCTCGGCGAGGCCCCTGTGCTCGTGCTGGCCAACGGCCTGGGCGCCGCCGGGCTGCTTGCTGCCGGCGCGCTGGCCGAGGCCGCGCCGCTGTCCGCCGTGCGCGGCCAGGTCACGCTGCTCGACCCGGGCCGCGCCACGCTGCCACGCGTCCCCGTGGCCGGGGGCGGCTACGTGCTCGCGCTGCCCGGCGGCCGCCTGCTGTGCGGCGCCACCAGCCAGGACGGTGATGCCGATGCGGCGCTGCGCGAGGCCGACCACCTGCACAACCTGCGTCAGGCCCTGCGCCTGGGCGCTTTGCATGGCGAGGCCGAAGACTGGGCCGGCCAGGCGCATGGCCGCGTCGGCTGGCGCGCCACCACGCCCGACCGCCTGCCGCTGATCGGCGCGGTGCCCGACAGCCACGCCGTCGTGCGCGCGCGCGGCGAACAGGTGCGCCTGCTGCCGCGCCTGCGCGACGGCCACGGCGGGCTCTACCTGCTGGCCGGCCTGGGCTCGCGCGGCATAGGCTGGACGGCGCTGGCCGCGCGCCTGCTCGCATCCTGGGTCACCGGTGCGCCCTGCCCCGTGGAGCTGGACCTGCGCGATGCGCTGGACCCGGCGCGCTTCCAGGCCCGGCGCGTGCGCCAGGCCGCACGCAGGGCCTCGGCATTTGCGTCGGGACTTTCCTCAGAGAACACGGCCGGATCCGACTCCTAGAATCCGCGCCACTTCAACAGGCCGGACCGCAGGAGACACCACCATGAAACGCCGTTCATTCGTTGGACAAGCCGGCATCGCCGGCGTGCTCGCCGCGGGCGTCGCGCCTGCCGTCCATGCGCAGCAGGCCATCCGCTGGCGCCTGGCATCGAGCTTCCCCAAGCAGCTCGACACCATCTTCGGCGCAGCCGACGTCTTCACCAAGAAGGTCAGCGAGATCACCAGCGGCAAGTTCCAGATCTCGGTGCACGCAGGCGGGGAGCTGATGCCGCCCTTCGCCGTGGTCGACGGCGTGCAGAACGCCTCGGTGGAGATGGCGCACACGGCGCCCTACTACTTCGTCGGCAAGGACGAGACCTTCGCCATCGGCAGCGCGATCCCCTTCGGCCTGAACTCGCGCCAGATGTCGGCGTGGATGTACGAGGGCAACGGCCTGAAGCTGATGCGCGAGTTCTACGCCAAGTACAACATCGTCAACTTCCCCGGCGGCAACACCGGCGCGCAGATGGGCGGCTGGTTCCGCAAGCCCATCAAATCGCTGGCCGACATGAAGGGCCTGAAGATGCGCATCGGCGGCTTCGCCGGCCGCGTCATAGAGCGCCTGGGCTCCATCCCGCAGAACCTGCCCGGCGGCGAGCTGTACCAGGCGCTGGAAAAGGGCCAGCTGGACGCCGCCGAATGGGTCGGCCCCTACGACGACCTGAAACTGGGCCTGTACAAGGTGGCGCCCTTCTATCACTACCCCGGCTGGTGGGAAGGCGGCCCGCAGCTGGACTTCTTCATCAACCAGAAGGCCTGGGACTCGCTGCCCGCCGAGTACAAGGCCGCCGTGGAGGCCGCGGCCTCGCACGCCCACGTGATGATGCAGGCCCGCTACGACGCGCGTAACCCGGCCGCGCTCAAGCAGTTGGTCGCCGCCAACGCCAAGCTGACGGTGATGCCCAAGGACGTGATGAAGGCCGCCTACAAGGAGTCGATGGCGATCTACTCCGAGCTCAACGGCAAGAACCCGAACTGGAAGAAGGTCTACGACGACTACCGCAAGTTCCTGTCGGACGAGGTGTCGTGGTTCCGTTTCACGGAGGCGACTTTCGATCGCTTCATGCAATACGACGCTGAAAAATAAGCCGGCCCTGCAATGAAAAACGCCCCGCACAGTGCGGGGCGTTTTTCTTGGCGCGAGACCAGCGACCTGCTTACTTCGCGGCAGCCTTGCCGGTGAAGCTCGTGTCGGCCAGTTCCTTCTCGCCGGTGGCAGCGTCCACCAGCTCGGGCTGCACGCGGCCGGCCAGCAGGCCGAAGCTCACCGAGGTCTTGACGTAGCGGGTCTGCCCCGGCTCGAGCAGGAAGGTCAGCTTCTTCTCGACTTCGGTGGTGGTGGCCACCGAGACGTTGCCGGCCTTCGCGTCGGCGTAGAAGAAGCCGCCCGGCACGGAGGTGCCGACGACCTGGTCGTTCAGGTAGATCGAGGGCTGGACGGCTGCGCCGACCATGCTGGAGCTGCGATAGAAGAAGATGCGGCCCTGGTCAGCTGCCAGCGGCGGGATCGACGACTTCACTTCGGACAACTTGGGGCCGGATGCGCAGGCGGTCATCAGCACGGCTGCGGCAGCCACCAGACCCAGACGGAAGAAATTCATTACTTACTCCTGAAGGTGCTTGAAGGGGAACGGCACGGGCGTGCCCACGGGTGAAAACGACTGCTCCACCGGCAGGTAGAACCCGGCCAGCGAACCACCGTTGAGAACGATCCAGGCCTCGTGCATGTGCCGGCCTTCGACGACGATGGCGGCGCCGGCGATGGGCTTGTAGACCTCGCCTTGGCTGATGCGGCCGACGTGCTGGAAGCGGCTGCCGGCGGCGATCTTGCGGCGGTAGCCCGACTCGGGCATGGCCTCGACCTCCTGCGACAGCGAGATCCGCTGGCCGGCGGCGGGCAGGGACTGGAATGGGGCCGGCAGTTGCCGGACTTCGGATGCGCAGGCGGCCAGGCAGGCGGCCAACAGCAATGTCACCAGCGAACGGGTTCGCATGGTCCTCCCAGGACGATTGTTGTTTGATGAACAGGACGGCCTTGAGCCGCCTGAGAAGCGCGAAGGATAGTGGGCGTTCGTGTCAAGACGCAACACATCGCCTGGGTCATTGACACGAAAGCGACGCCGACGGCGCCGCTGCCTACACGTCCTATTGCGAAGCCGGCACCTCCGGTTCGGGGACCGGCATTTGCGGCTCGGGCTCCTCCTCGATCGCAGGGGCTTCCAGCTTCACCTTGTCCAGGTCCACCGCCACCTCCTTCTCCAGCCAATACGTCACCGACTGCGGCCAGGCGATGACGACCACCACCAGCACCAGTTGCATCACCACCCAGGGGATGGCGCCGAGGTAGATGTCGCGCGAGAGCACCGGCTTGAGGATGGCGCCGGTGCGCTGGGCCTGGTCGGCGATGCCGCGCAGGTAGAACAGCGCGAAGCCGAAGGGCGGGTGCATGAAGCTGGTCTGCATGTTCACGCACAGCATCACGCCGAACCACACCATGTCGATGCCCAGCTTGTGAGCCACCGGCGCGACCATGGGCAGCACGATGAAAGCGATCTCGAAGAAGTCGAGGAAGAAGGCCAGCACGAAGATGACCAGGTTCACCGCGATCAGGAAGCCGATCTGGCCGCCGGGCAGCGAGGACAGGTGGTGCTCCACCCACTGGTTGCCGTCCACGCCCTGGAAGACGGTGGAGAAGATGGTCGAGCCGATGAGGATGAACATCACCATCACCGACACGCGCATCGTCGAGTCCACGCCCTCGACGATCAGCTTCCAGGTCAGCCGCTTGTGCAGCGCGGCCAGCACCAGCGCGCCGACCGCCCCCAGGGCGCCGGCTTCCGTCGGCGTCGCGATGCCCAGGAAGATGGTGCCCAGCACCAGGAAGATCAGCACGATGGAAGGCACCATGCCCCACAGCACCTTGCGCCAGAGCTGCCCGGGCTCGGTGATGCGCGCCTCGGGCGGCAGCGGCGGCACCCATTGGGGCCTGAACAGCGTGATGGCGGCGGTGTAGGCCAGGAAGATGCCCGTCTGCAGGATGGAGGGGCCGATGGCGCCGCGGTACATGTCGCCCACGGTGACCTTGGTGGCCGTGCTCAGCGCATCGGCCAGCACGATCAGCACCAGCGACGGCGGGATCAGTTGCGTGATGGTGCCCGAGGCCGCGATCACGCCGGTGGCGTAGCGCATGT
>SCTQ01000100.1 GCA_004322345.1 Aquabacterium sp.
TTCTCTCTGTTCCTTCACGGTGGCGAGGCTCCAGGGCAACTTGGTCTCCCGCTGGCTTAGCGGGCAAAAGTGTTACCCATGTCCTCGCACACCTGTCACCCATGTCCCCGGTCTGTACAGGACCGGTCCACGTACTCGTGGACCGAGGGGCTCACACCGTCCCGCGCTCGATCAGCTCGACCTTGTAGCCGTCGGGATCAGTGATGAAGGCGATCACGGTGCGCCCGCCCTTCACTGGGCCCGGCTCACGCGTGATCGACGCCCCCCATGCCGCCAGCTTCGGCCGGATACCGTCGCAGGTGGCGGCCACGCTGTCCACGCCCAGCGCGATGTGGCCGTAGGCGGTGCCCAGCTCGTACTTCTCGACGCCGTAGTTGTAGGTCAGCTCCAGCTCGGCGTGCTCGGGGTTGCTGCCGTAGCCGACGAAGGCCAGGGTGTACTGCTGCTCGGGCCGGTCGGTGGTGCGCAGCAGCTGCATGCCCAGGCCTTCGGTATAGAAGGCGATGGAGCGCTGCAGGTCGCCGACGCGGAGCATGGTGTGGAGGATGCGCATGGTCGTTCTCCGGATAGGGGGGATCAGGCGGCGGCGCGCAGGCGCTGCGCCAGTTCGGCGTAGGCCTGGAGCTGGTCCGCGGGCAGTTGCAGTGGCGCGGGTCGCCGGCCGGCTTCCAGCGTCTCCAGCAGCGCCTCGATCAGGCGCTGGGCATCGGCCGCACGCGGCAGCACCGGCCCGGCGAAGAGCACCTGGCCGGCGGCATCGGCCACCAGCAACGTGGGGAAGGTCTCGATGTCGAGGTCCTCGCCGGCCAGCCCGGCCTCGTCCTCGATGTCCAGCCAGCGCCAGCGGTGCCGCGGGTGCGCGGCGCACAGGGCGTCGAAGGCGGCGCGGTATTCGCGGCAGGTGCCGCACCATTCGGCGCACAGGCAGGTGATGCTGAGCTGGAGGTCGTCGGGGGCGGACATGGCTGGCCTGGGAAACGGGCGGACGCGATCCGCCGGCCGGGGATTGTCGGCGACCGGCCAGCCGGCCGCCGCGCCGGGGGGAAGTTGCATACAACCCGCATTCCGGTGTCACCGATTCCGGTGGGGGCCAGGCTTGTGGTCCACTTCCGCATCCGCAGTCGTCCTGAAGTCCCGGATCCCATGCCCGCAGCCGCCAAGACCCCTCGCCGCCGGTCCCCGGTCGTCAGCCGCCACTACGGCGGCGTCAGTCCCGAAGAGCGCCGCCAGCAGCGCCGCGCCAAGCTCCTGGCTGCGGGCCTGCAGGTCTTCGGCACGCGAGGCGCCCAGCGCTCGACCATCCGCGACATCTGCGTCGAGGCCGGCCTGACGGAGCGCTACTTCTACGAATCCTTCAAGTCTCTGGGCGAGCTGTTCGACGCCGTCTACGCCCAGGTCAACGACGAGCTGATGCACGCCGTCGTCGCCGCTGTATCCAGGATCCCGCCGCAGGCCATGCCGCTGATCGAGACCGGGCTGACGGTCTTCTTCAGCACGATGCGCGACGACCCCCGGCGCGCGCAGGTGCTGCTGATCGACGGCAACAGCGGCACCTATGCCCAGCTGCGCAAGGCCGGCGAGGCGGCACGGGGCTATTCCAAGCTGATGCTGGACTTCGCCACCGTGCTCTACCCCGGCGCGAAGGAGCAGGGGCTGGACGTCGACATCCTGGTCACCGGCCTGACCGGCATGACCATCCACATCGCCACCAGCTGGTACCGCGACGGCTTCAGGACGCCGCTGGAGACCGTGCTGCACAACAACCTCTTCGCCTACCGCAGCATCACCGAATGGGTGCAGCAGGCCGGTGCCGGGAGCGTGGAATCCGGCCGGCCGGCCGCGGCCGGGCCCGGCGGCGGCCGCAACTGAAACGGCGACACTGCGCGGGCCGCAGGCGCCGACGGGGGGCCTGCCGGCGGAAACGAAACCTCCGGGAGGCAGACACCAGATGGACAGACGACAGATCCTGGGCTGGACCCTCGCCGCGACCGCGACCGCGGGCGGCGCCGGCAACGCATGGGGCATCGCGATCAACGCGCCGCCGATCAAGTTCGGCATCGAGGACGCGCTGGTGGTCAGCGGCTTCGCCAACCACATCCAGCGCGCCATCGGCCGCGACCTGGGCGTGCCGGTGGACTTCCAGACCGGCCCGGGGCTGGACCTGCTGGAGCGGGCACGCGCCGGCACGCTGGAGATCGCCCTGACCCAGGTCACCGAGCGCGAGGTGGCGATGGAGAAGTCCGGGATGATCCACACGCGCCGGCTGGTGACGACCAGCAGCTACCTGCTGGTGGGCCCAGCGGCCGACCCGGCCGGCGTGAAGGAGGCGCCCGACGTCCTGAAAGCCCTGGACCGCATCGTCGCCGCCGGCCAGGCCAGCCCCGACAGGGTCGCCTATGTCAGCCACGGTGATCTCAACGGCGCACACGAGACCGAAGGCGGCCTGTGGAAGGCCCTGGGCCCGCGGCCCATCGGCACCTGGATGAAGCAGGCGCCGCGCAAGGGCGTGCGCGCGGCACTGGAGATGGCCGCCCAGCTGCCGGGCGGCGGCTACACGCTGGTCGAGCGCGGCGTCTGGGTCAAGAGCAAGTCGCCGCTGAAGGTGCTGTTCGAGAACGACGCACGGCTGCAGGCACCCTACTTCATCTACCTGCCCTTCGCGGTGCGCCACCCCGCCGGCAAGCTGCTGGCCGGCTGGCTGACCACGCCCAGCGGGCAGGCGGCGGTGAAGGCCTTCAGCAAGGACTACCGGGGAGCCTGAGTTCGGCGCGCGCTTCGTCGCGCAGCAGCGGGCCCGACACCGCCACCGGCGGCCGGGCTGCGGCCAGCACGTCGGCGCAGCGCGCGGGCAACGAAGGGCCGCCCAGCGCCTCCTCGATGTCGGGCGTGCTCGCCGCCCAGACCACGCGCGTGATGCCGGCCCAGAACATCGCGCCGGCGCACATGGCGCACGGCTCGCCGCTGGCATAGACCGTGGCGCCGCGCAGCGCATCCGCGCCCAGGCGCTGCACGGCCTGGCGGATCAGCGCCACCTCGGCGTGGCCGGTGCAGTCGCCCGTGCTCACCTGGTCGTTGCCGGCCACGTGCAGCATCTGGCCGTCACGCACCAGCGCCGCGCCGAAGGGCATGTTGCCGGCCTGGCGCGCGGCACGCGAGGCGGCGATGGCCGCGCGCATGTACCCGGCCTCGGTTTCCGTGTAGGTCTCGGTCGTCATCGTCAGATCTCGTCGATGGACGTGGTGCGCGCCTCCCGGTCGGCCCCGTCGATGGAGAAGCGGTCGCGCGTGTTGACGTAGAAGCTCGCGCCGAAGCGCGCCACCGGGAAGTAGTCCTGCAGCCGCACGCGCCAGCGTTCGGTGTCGATCAGGCCCTCGCGGGCGTGCAGCACCTGCACGCGGCCGAAGAAGACGTAGCGGCTCTCGTTGACCAGCTGCTCGTGCAGCACGCACTCGAAGGCCACCGGCGCCTGCTCGATGCGCGGCACGCGCACGCTGCTGGACGGCGCCGTGGTGAAACCCACCGCGGCCACCTCGCTGACGCCCGAGGGCAGCGGCTCGGCGCAGCGGTGCATCTGCTCGGCGATGCCCTCGTCGGGCAGGTGCACGACGAACTCGCCGTTGGCCAGGATGTTGGCCGCGGTGTCCTTCATGCGGCCGTCGGCATGATGGCGGTTGACGCTCAGCATCACCAGCGGCGGGTCCTCGCCGACCATGTTGAACATCGAGAACGGCGCGGCATTGACCGTGCCGTCCCCGCCCAGCGTGGTGACCAGCGCGATCGGCCGCGGCACGATCAGGCTGGCCATCAGCTTGTAGCGCTGGTAGGCGCTCAAATCGTCGAAGGCGATGTCCATGCTTGCTCCATCAACCGCCATCAGCCCGGCAACTTGCCTTCGACCCCCTCGACATACCACTTCATGCCCCACAGCTCGGCCTCGCTGATGGTCTGGCCGGCGGCCACCTTGGTGGCGCCGGCCTGGTCCTTCACCAGGCCCGAGAAGGGATGGAAGCTGCCTCCGGCGATGGCCGCCTTCTTCGCCTCGAAGAGCTTCACGGTATCGGCGGAGATCGCGGGGTTGAGGGTGGCCAGCTCGATCATGCCTTCCTTCATGCCCCACTTGGTGTCCTCCGGCCTCCACTTGCCCTCCAGCGCCTGGCGCACCTTGGCGACGTAGTAGACGCCCCAGTTCACCGTGTTGGCGCTGAGGTGGGCCTTGGGGCCGAAGCGCGTCATGTCCGAGTCCTGGCCGAAGGCGTGCAGGCCCTTGGCCTCGGCCATCTGCACGATCGCAGGCGAGTCGGTGTTCTGATAGAAGACATCGCAGCCCTGGCCGGCCAGCGCCTCGGCGGCCTCGCGCTCGCGCGCCGGGTTGTACCAGCTGTTGATCCAGATCACCTTGGTCCTGGCCTTCGGGTTGACGCTGCGCGCGCCCAGCGTGAAGGCGTTGATGTTGCGCAGCACCTCGGGGATGGGGAAGGAGGCGACGAAGCCCAGCGCGTTGCTCCTGGTCGTGCGGCCGGCCAGCATGCCCAGCAGGAAGGCGCCCTCGTAGAACCGGGTCTGGTAGATGCCGACGTTCTTGGCCTGCTTGTAGCCGGTGGCGTGCTCGAAGATCACCTTGGGGTTGTCGCGGGCCACCTTGATCGTCGGCTCCATGAAGCCGAAGGAGGTGGTGAACACCATGCCGCAGCCTTCGGACACCAGCTGGCGGATCACGCGCTCGGCGTCGGTGGACTCGGGCACGTTCTCGACGAAGACCGTCTTCACGCGCGGGCCGAACTCCTTTTCCACCAGCTTGCGGCCCAGGTCGTGCTGGTAGGTCCAGCCGACGTCGGCCACCGGGCCGGAGTAGACGAAGCCGATCTTCAGCGGATCGGTGGCGGCGCGGGCCAGGCCCGGCACCAGGGAGGCGAGCGGAGAGACGAGGCCCAGGCCGGCGGCCTGCAGCAGTTGACGGCGTTGCATGGTGGAAGCTCCGGAAGAGATGTTGAAGGCAGGAGGAAAGCCGGAGGGATCACGCGAGGAAGCGCGGCTCCCACCAGCTGAAGAGCACGTCGCGCAGCGCGGCACCGCTGTCCTCGCCGTAATAAGCGGACAGGCCGGCGCCCTGCAGGCGGGCGATCTCGGCGTCGCTGAGTTCGATGCACAGCTCGGTGAACTGCAGCGGGACGTTGGTGAAGCGCGGCACGTAGGCGGCGTCGCGCCTGAGCGCGCGGTCGGCCTTGATCTGCGGCTGGGCGAAATCGGCCGGCGTGCGCTGGTTGTGGTAGGACTTGACTGGCGGGACGCTCGCCAGGTCGCGCTCGCTGGCGCGCCAGACCTGCAGCTTCACCGGCTTGAGCGAGAAATTGCTGGTGCGCATGACATCGGCGCCGCAGACGTTGGGCACGGCCAGCACGTCCATCAGCGCGAGCAGTTCGACGTGGTCTCCGGCCTTGGAGTGCTGGCGCCGGATGTGGCCGCGGCCACCGTGGACCTCGGTGCACATGAAGAGGTTGAAGGAGTCGTGCACGTCGTCCGGCGTCAGGCCGTACTCGCGCTGGGCCTCGGCCTGGATGTCGTGGCAGTTGGTGTGCACCGGCTGGCCGTAGGCCGACTCGTACAGATAGGCGCTGCAGCGCGGGAAGAGCACGTCGTTGCAGCGCACGGTGTCGGCCAGCAGATACATCATGGCCCGCTCGCGCGGCGGGGCCGACCACAGGAAATCGCCCGTGGTGGGCAGCAGGCCGTGCACGGTGCGCGTGCGGCCGGTGTGCATGAACTCCTTGTAGTCGTGCAGGTTGAAGCAGTTGAAGTCCACGCACTGGCCGCCCTCGACCTGCTCGATGCGCAGGACCTGGCCGGCAGCCAGCTCCAGCGCCTTGCCGGTGCCGGGTTGCATCACGTGCTCCAGCAGCAGCTCGCGGGTGGCGTCGAGCGCCCCGAGGTCCACGTCCCGCTTTTCGACGGGACGCGGCGGCGTCGGCCGGTCGAACTCCGCCAGCGCCCGGCGCACCAGCGCCACGCGGTCGGCCGCCGCGCCGCGCGCGACGGTCAGGTCGATGAGCTCCAGCTGCTGTTGGTTCAGGCTGAGGGTGACGGTGTGGGGCATGGCGGGCTTTCGGTGGGGCACTGTCGCGCCGGTCCTTTTCGTCTACAAGATCGTCAAATCACGTATACGCGATTGACGAACTTCGTACGCAAGCACTGTGCCTGCCGGCACGGCCGTCTTCACCCCGGGTTTTGGGCGATCGTGGTGCGGCTCGCGCCTCCGCCGGGGCCCGGGACCGCATTTGCGCCCGCATGGGGTGCGGAAACGCGCGCCGGTAGCGTGCATCCGCGGTGGCAAGATCTGGCATCCGGGTTGCATGCGTTTCGTATACGAACGGCATGCATCGCGTATACGAACAGATCGCTCAACCCCAGCACCCCGACCGCCATGCGCCTCTCCCAGAAAGCCGACCTCGCCTACCTCGCCGTCCGCCGGGCCATCATCGAACAGGCCCTGACGCCGGGCACCAAGCTGCCGGAGGACCGCCTCGCCGAGCAGTTCGGCGTCAGCCGCACCCTCGTGCGCGCGGCGCTGGCCCAGCTGGCCTCCGAAGGCCTGGTCAGCATCGGCAACAAGCGCACGGCCACCGTGGCCCAGCCCAGCCTGGAGGAGGCGCGCGCCGTCTTCGAGGTGCGGCGCTGCCTGGAGGCGGAGGTCGTGCGCCTGGTGATCCAGCGCTGGCAGCCCGCCATGGGCGCCGCGCTGGAAGGCCATGTGCGGGAAGAAGAGAAGGCGGCCGCGGCCGGCGAGGTCACCGCCGGCATCCGCCTGGCCGGCGAGTTCCACGTCAAGCTGGCCGAGATGACGGGCAACCCGCTGCTGCTGCGCTACCTGTCCGAGGTGGCCACCCGCTGCTCGCTGATCCTGGCCGTCTACGGCCGGCCGCATTCGTCGGACTGCGCGATCAACGAGCACCGCGAGCTGATCGACGCCCTGCGCAAGAAGCAGGCGGAACGCGCCGTGGCGCTGATGACCGAGCACCTGGTCGGCATCGAGAGTCGTGCGCTGATCACCGAGATCGTCGGCAGCGATGCCGACCTGTCCTCCATCCTCTCCCGCTACGCCCAGGCCGTGGAGCCACCCAGGGCCGGCGTGCCGATGAAGCGCGCCGCGGCCAAACGCGCAGCGGGGTCCCGCAAGTAGCCCCCCACCACAGGACCCTCAGATGAAGCCTCCGCATCCGAATCGTCGCCAGTTCCTCGGCACCAGCGCCGCCCTCGGCGGCTTGAGCGCCCTCGGCGCCCTGCCCCTGCAAGCCCGCGCGGCGGAGAACGTCACCGTGGGCATCATCTACGTCGGCCCGCGCGGCGACTACGGCTGGAACCAGGCGCACGCGGTGGCCGCCAAGGCGTTGAAGGCCGTGCCCGGCGTCAAGGTCGTGGAGGAGGAGAACGTCCCCGAGACCGTGGCCGTGCGCAAGACCATGGAAGCGATGATCCAGAGCGACGGCGCCTCTCTGGTCTTCGGGACCTCCTTCGGCTACTTCGATCCCTTCATGATCGACATGGCCAGGAAGTACCCCAAGGTCGAGTTCCGCCACCCGACCTCGCTGTGGTCGGCCGACAAGCACCCGGGCAACCTGGGCGGCTACTTCTGCTTCCTGGACCAGGCCCATTACGTCAACGGCATCGCCGCCGGGCTGTCCACCAAGACGAACAAGATCGGCTTCGTCGCGGCCAAGCCGATCGCCATCGTCCTGCGCAACATCAACGCCTTCACGCTGGGCGTGAAGAAGGTGAACCCCAACGCCGTGGTGCAGCTGATCATCACCGGCGAGTGGTCCATGCCGGTGCGCGAGGCCGAGGCCACCAACTCGCTGGTGTCCTCCGGCTGCGACGTGATCGCCTGCCACGTGGACAGCCCCAAGGTCGTCATCGAAACCGCCGAGCTGCACGGCGCCAGGACCCTGGGCCACAACGCCTCGCAGGCCGCACTGGCCCCCAAGGGCTTCATCACCGGCGCCGAGAACAAGTGGGAAACGGTCTACAAGAGCTTCGCCGCCACCATCGCGCGCAAGGAGAAGCTGCCCAACACCTTCTTCGGTGGCTACGACAAGGACATGGTGATGAGCACGCCCTTCGGCGCCGGCGCGTCCGAGGCGGCGCGCAGCGCGGCGGCCGCCGCCATCGCCGACCTGAAGGCCGGCAAACCCATCTTCACCGGCACCATCCGCAGCAACACGGGCAAGGTCGTCATCGACAAGGCCTACGGCAACTACGACCCTTACCTGGATCGCATGGACTACCTGATCGAGGGCGTGAACGGAAAGCTCTGACGGTCGCCCCGGGCCCGGGCCGTGCCCGGCGCGCCACGGGGGCACGAATGATGCTGGGTCTTTCGGGCGCACACGACAATGTGCGCTCCGTATCCGACCTTCCAGGCCCACCAGCATGAGCAGCACCTACCGCACCGGCCGCCTCCTGAGCATCAACGTCGCCGCCGCCCGTACCGAGCAGATCCACGGCAAGCAGGTGCTGACGGCCATCGGCAAGCTGCCGGTCAGCACCGAGGACGCACCCGCTCGCATCGCGGTCCAGCCGCTGGGCCTGGCCGGCGACGAGCAGGCCGACCCCACCGTCCACGGCGGCCTGTCCAAGGCCGTCTACGCCTACCCGTCCGAGCACTACCCCTTCTGGCAGACGGTGCGCGCCCAGGCGCAGGCCTCGCTGTGGGACGAGAAGCTGCCCATCGGCCTGATCGGCGAGAACCTGACCATCGCCGGCCTGCTGGAGGCCGACGCCTACATCGGCGACGTGCTGCGCTTCCCCGACTGCGACCTCGCCATCAGCGAGCCGCGCCACCCCTGCTTCAAGTTCGAGCACAGGATGGGCTTCAAGCATGCGCCGAAGATGATGGTGCAGTCGGGCTTCTGCGGCTTCTACCTGGCCGTGCGCAAGCCGGGGACGATCGCCGCGGGCGAGCGCTTCGACATCGTGCCCGGCGGGCGGGAGGTGTCGATCAAGGAACTGTTCGAGCTGCAGATGCGCAAGAAGCGGGACTGAGTGCACCCGCGCGGGCTCCTCAATCGATGCAAATCACCCCTGCCGCGCCGGCAACCTTGTCGCTCTTGAAGATCACGCTGCAGCCGCAGCTGTAGTGCCACCCGGTGACGGATATCTTCGTCCGGTCTGCCGCCTCGGCACCGAGGAACTGGGCGCTGCCCGCTACAGCCAGTCCGGCAACCTGCACGCGCGACATGCCGGGCCGCACGGCCGCACACATCCGCTCAGCCGAGGCAAGGGCCGCCCGATCCCGCATGGCAGCAGCGCCGACGCAGGCACAGGCTGCGCCGAGTGCCAATGCGAGCCCCAACTTGAGCTTGCGCCCCATCCTCAGAAGCCCGACCCGGGCTGCTTGAGGAACTCGATCTCCTCGGCCGTCGACTGCCGGCCGAGGATGGCATTGCGATGCGGATAGCGCCCGAAGCGGTCGACGATCACCTTGTGCTTCAGCTCGAAGCCGTGGTTGTCCGGCGCGAACTCGCGGAACAGGCGCTCGGCCTCGACGTGGATGGCCGCCGACTCGCTGTGCATGTAGGGCATCAGCAGGAAGCTGCGCTGCGGCAGCGGCAGCTCGGCGTGCACGCCCAGGCGCACGGCCTCCTGGGCCAGCACCAGCGCGATGCCGTCCTGTGCAAAGGCCAGCGGGGAGCCGCGGTGGATGTTGCGCGAGAACTGGTCGAGCACGATGACCTCGGCCAGGCGCCCGAGGGGCTGGTCACGCCAGGCGTGCAGCTCGCCGCGGGCGGCCTGTTGCAGCAGGCTGCCGAAGCGCGCCTGGACCTGCCGGTCGAACACGGCGTCCGACGACCACCAGCGGTCTGGCGAGACCTCTTCGAACCAGAAGTGGAGGACCCCGGCCCACATCATGGCGAGCCTTTTCCAAACCGTCGTTGCAGGTGCATGGCCTTCCTCCCTGGCGAGCCACGATTCTGCACGCACCGCATCCTCGAATGCGAAGAGGCGGCCCGGGCCGCCTCTGCTCCGGCTGCGCCGGCCTCTCAGCGCGAGCGGCGCGCCCGGGCGGCAACCATCGCGCCGGCACCAGCCAGCAGCAGCATCCAGCTCGCCGGCTCCGGCACCGCACTGGTCACCGTCAGGTCACCGGACAGGCGCGCGCCGATGCCGGTGGAGAAGGCCTGCGGTGCCGTGTAGGCATGGTCCGCGCCCTGCGTGGCGCCGCTGTGCAGCGACAGCGTCAGCTCGACCACGTCGCCCACGGCGGCGCCGAAGCTGAAGTTGACGGCCGTGTCCTGGCTGGAGGACCAGAACCAGTCCTGCGTGGCGACGACGTTGCCGCCGATGGTGGCCAGCAGGCTCAGCCCGACTTCCTGCTCGGCCGCGATGGAGGACACGAAGTCCGCCAGCGCCGTGCCGCTGAAGGCGACCTGCACGGCGCTGCCATCGGCCTCGTTGGCATCGCCCTGGATCTTCAGCTGCAGGCCGGTCACGCCGATGTCCTGCGTCGCCGTGTAGCCGCCCAGCGTGCCGGAGGACGTGGGCTGGAAGCCCAGCAGGTTCACGCCGTCGATCAGCAGCTTGGCGGTGGAGGAGCCGCCCTGCGTGTCCACTTCCTGCTGGCCGTGGAACTGCAGCGTGGCGCCGCCGGTAGGCAGGCCCTGCGTGGTGGCAGAGGTGCCGGTCTGCAGGAAGTGGCCGGCGCTGGACTGGTCGGCCAGGCCGAGGCTCTTCGAGTAGCTGCTGCCGTTGAAATCGGCAGACAGGTCGAAGAAGTCGAAGGAGCTGCCGTTGTCCACCAGCTGCCAGGTGGCAGCCTGGGCGCTGCCGGCGGCGAAGGCCAGGAAGGCTGCAGCGGCGACGCTGCGTTGGATGAGCTTGTTCACGTTGATGACTCCGGACGTGGATGGTGGTTAGGGAGCGAGCGTGATGCGGTTCTGCGCGCCGGGGGCGACGCCGGCCGGGCGGGCGACGAGATAGGCCTCGAAGGCATCCGTGTCCACGGCGCCGCCCAGGCGGTTGGTGCCGCCGGCGAAGGCGTAGAACTGGTCGCCGCCGTCGGCCAGGAAGCTGTTGACCGTCACGCGGTAGCTGGCTGCCGGGTCGATGGCCACGCCGTTGAGCTTGATGCTGGCCGGGTTCACCTTGCTGCACGCGGGTGCGGACGCGCTGTAGCTGTAGGTGAAGCCGCTGGAGACCTGCAGCACGCGGTCGAAGGGCTGGCCGGCCGCCGGGCCGCCGGCCGGGTAGCCCTGGGTGCAGCCGGTGAACTGCTGCTCCAGCGCCTGGCGGATCTGGGCGCCGGTCAGCGTCAGCGTGACCAGCGAGTTGCCGAAGGGCTGGACCGTGAAGGCCTCGCCGTAGGTGACGTTGCCGTCGACCTTGCCGGAGGCGCTGAAGGGCAGGTCGGCGCGGATGCCGCCCGGGTTCATGAAGGCGATGACGGCGTCGCCGAAGCCGGCGTCATCCGTCGCGTCCAGCTGCGCGTCGGCGATCACGTCGCCCAGCGCGGACTCGCCGGCGGCGTTGGCGGTGCGCGTGATGGTGGCGGTGATCCTGCCGATCACGCGGTTGCGCGGGCCCTGGGACAGCGCGTCGTAGTGGTCGATGATTTCCTTCAGCGAGGCGGCCTCGGCCACCGTCGTGTTGTTGGGCACGGCGATGTTGTTGGCCGTGACCGCGGTGACGTCGTGCGTCTTGGTGTCGATGGTCAGGTCGATGTCGGTCAGCAGGCGGGCGTACTGGCCGGCCGAGGTGACGCGCACCGGCTTGCCGGCCTTGTTGTTGATCAGGCAGTTGTAGGCCGCGTGGGTGTGGCCGGAGATCACCAGGTCCACCGCCGGGTCCAGGCGGTTGACGATGTCCACGATGGCGCCGGAGACGCCCGTGCAGCCGTTGTTCCCGCCGCTGGCCGCGCCGCCTTCGTGGATCAGCACGACGATGGACTCGATGCCCTGGGCCTGGAGCTGGGGCACCAGCGCGTTGACGGTGTCCGCCTCGTCCTTGAACTGCAGGCCGGCGACGCCCGAGGGCGAGACGATGGTGGGCGTGCCTTCCAGCGTCATGCCGACAAAGGCCACCTTGTTGCCCAGGAACTCCTTGATGCCGACGCCGGGGAACAGCGTCTGGCCGCTGGCGGTGTCCAGCACGTTGGCGGCGAGGTACTTGAACTTCGCGCCGGCGAAGTGCCCGGAGGCGTCCAGGTCGGCGGCCAGGCCCTTGCCGGAGTTGACGTCGGTGGGGTGGTTGCCGCCGTTCTGCATGCGCAGCAGTTCGGTCTTGCCTTCGTCGAACTCGTGGTTGCCCACGGCGTTGAAGTCCAGGCCGATGCGGTTCATCGATTCGATGGTCGGCTCGTCGTGGAACAGGGCCGAGGTCAGCGGGCTGGCGCCGATCATGTCGCCGGCGGAGACGACGGCGTTCAGCGGGTTGGCCGCGCGCAGCTCATTGATCCGGGTGGCGAAGCGGGCCACGCCGGGGTTGCTGCTGGAGCCTTCGGAGGCCTTGATGTAGCCGTGGAAGTCGTTGAAGCCGATCAGCTTGATCTTCAGCGTGGTGCCCACGCCGGAGGCCTTCGCGGCGGCCAGCAGCTTCACGCGCTCGGCGGCGTTGATCCTGCCGGCCTTCTGCAGGTCGAAGCTGACGCTGGAGACGTGGTTGACGAAGCTGTTCTGGCTGCCCCAGGCCTGCTCGTCGGCGAACTGGTCGTCGATGGTGTGGCAGGCCGTGTCGAGCACGCGGTTGGGCACGCCGGTGTCGGTGCTGGCGAACAGCACGTTGCCGGAGGACGAGCCGACGCTGCAGCTCTGGGCCAGCACGAAGGCCGGCGAGAAGCAGGCGGCGGCGGTGGCCAGCGCCAGCAGGTTCTTCTTGAACATGGGAGGACTCCTCGATGTGACAGCGAAGGGGGGAAGGCTCAGCGCTTGCGACGCGCCGTGATGAAGACGCCTGCCAGGCCGGCGGCCCACAGGCCCGCGGTGGCAGGCTCGGGCACCAGCGACAGCGCGACGAACTGGGTGAACTGGTTGCCGGCGAAGTTGTTGTCCGCCACCAGCACGATGGTTTGCCGGCCGTCGACCACCGGACCCAGGGTGATGCCTTCGATGTTGTCCAGCACCAGTGCCGAGCCGTCGTCGTTCTTCAGGTCGCCCAGGTCGAGCAGCAGGGTCTTGGTGACGGCCGTGAAGCTGGCGCCTTCCAGGCTGTCGAGGCCGGAGACGTCGGTGGCGCTGCGCGCGTCGATGGCGTAGAGGCGGATCTCGTAGTCCTTGCCCAGCGAGAACGAACGCTCGATGCCGATGAACTGGCGGTCGCCGACGGCCAGCAGATCGGTCAGGCCGTTGGTGACGAAGCCGCCGGCCGGATCGGGCGTGTCAACGACGGGGCCGACCTGGTAGACGTACTCGGCACCGGCCGCGCCGGTGGCGATGTCGAAGGACAGGATGCGCGACGGGCTGCCGTGGCCCAGGCCGGCCGTCGGGCCGTCCTGGGTCAGTGCGTTCTCGGTGGCGGTGTACAGGGTCTTGCCGTCGGTCGAGATGGCCAGGCTCTCGAAGGCCAGGTTGTTGTAGATGCCGCGGTCGCCGGCTGCGGCGACGGTGGAGGCGGCCGAGCCGAGCGGCTGGTACTTCGTGGGCACCGCGAAGTCGCGCAGGTAGCTGCCGTCGGCCTTCATCTCGCGCACCGTCGGGTTCTGGAAGCCGGCGGCCGTGCGCTGGCCCTCGTTGGTCCAGTAGAGGGTGCCGGTGGCGCGGTTCAGGCGCAGGCCCTCGGGGTCAACCGTGTTCGCGGCATGCGTCGCGCCGGCCGCGGTCAGGATGGGGGTGGTGGCGAGGAAGCCCACCCCGGCCGAGCCGGGGGTGTTGGAGCGCTGGAACTTGGAGAGATCCAGCGACAACTCGTAGTAGCGCGCCGGGTTGATGGCGCTGCGGTCGTCGCTGATGGCCAGGTAGCGGCCGGTGGCCGGGTTGTAGTCGATGCCGGACAGGCCGCCGACGGTCGTGCCCTGGAAGAGCGTGCCGGTGGCGACGACCTGCTGGCCGAGGTAGGTCAGGCCCTGGGCCTGGGCCTGGCCCTGCAGCACGACCGCGGCGATCAGGCCGACGGCGAACAAGGTGTTGCGGAACATGGTTCGGCTCCTGAAAGAAAGGCCGGTGCCCTGGGGCGACCGGCCTTCAAACAACTGCGCGATGGGCAACCGCGCGGAGTCTTCGCGTTGCGCTGCGAAGAAAGAGGACAGCGGTGCGGACCGCGGCTCAGCGGGCCGCGCGGCGGCGGGCCAGCACGCCGATGGCGCCCAGGCCGGCCACCAGCATCGCCACGCTGGCGGGCTCGGGCACGGCGGGGGTCACGGTGAAGGCGGTGGTGTTGGGGACGGTGGTGGCGTAGTCGCCGTTGCCGCCGACGGTCCAGTTGGCCAGGTTGCCGATCTCGGCGGCGTAGCCGGCGAAGTCCGCCTTGCCGCTGCGCACGCCGTTGTACTGGCCGAAGTCGGGGCTGGTGGAGCCGGCGTTGGCGGCCGTGTTCAGGGCCAGGGCGTTGAGGCCGGCGGTCAGTCCGGTGTTGGTCAGCACGCCGGTGTTGCCGCTGCTGGTGGGCGTGCCGAAGCTGGCGTTGGCGATGGCCGACAGGAAGGCCGTCGGCGCATTCACGCTGCTGCCCAGATAGGCGTAGACGGTCTCGTCGCTGTTGGCCAGGCCGAAGTTGGTGTTGATCACGCCGGTCAGCGTGCCCACCGAGGCGGCGCGGACGTTGGTGTCGTAGGACGAGAAGCGGACCACGGTGCCGGCGGCGATCACCGAGGCGCCGCTGTTCCAGCTGGTGGCGGACTCGCCGGTGTTGAAGGCCGAGCCGTTCCACTCGTCGTCGCGGAAATAGACGACGGTGTTGGGAGCAACATCCTTCAGCACGACGAAGGCCAAGCCGTCCTCGTCACCGTTGTAGGACGTGAAGATCAGGTCGCCGGCGCCGGTGAGTGCGGCGTGGGACGCGCCGGTGGCGACGAGGGCCAGGGCGGCGGGCATGGTACGACGGAACAGCATCGGGACTCCTGTATTCGCGGCAAGGGTGTGCGGATACGGGAGATGGTCGCCAGCACGGCTGACCCGGCTGTGAATCGGTCTTGCGCCGAACGGACTGCGCGAGGACGCCGCCGCAGGCCGGCCGCCGTCTTCAGGCGGCGCTGCGGACGATGTTGGCCACGCCCGCGGCCACGTGCCCGGCCGGGACGTGGGGCGCGGCGGACTCGCAGTGGCCGGTCTGGTCGTCGAAGAAAAAGTCGGGCTCGAACTCGCGCAGGAACTCGCCTTTCTGCAGGCCGCCGAGGAACATGGCCTCGTCGACCTCGATGTTCCAGTTCATCAGCGTGCGGATGGCGCGCTCGTGGGCCGGCGCGCTGCGCGCGGTGACCAGCGCGGTGCGGATGCCCATGCTGGGCGTGCCGCGCTGCAGGCGGTGCAGCGCCTCCAGCAGGGGCT
>SCTQ01000101.1 GCA_004322345.1 Aquabacterium sp.
CCTCAACAGCTTCACCCAGCTGACCCTGCTGTCCGGCCCCAACCGGCAGGAGATCCTCAAATGCCCGCCCCGCACCGGCCACGGCCGCCTGCTGTGATCGAGCGGCTGCTCGCGCAGCCGCAGGGGTTCGAGTTCTTCCAGGCCGTGCGCCTGCTGCAGCGCTGGCTGGAGCAGGCCGGGCCCGGCGGCGGCGCGCGCAGGCTGCAGTTCCGCAACTCGCTGGCCATGGGGTTCCCCTCCAGCGAGATCGAGGCCCTGGCCTTGCGACGCCGGGCCGATGCCGCGCCGGCCGAAGGCGAAGCGGGCACGGACGCCGCCGCGGTCGAGTCCATCACGCTCACCCCCGGCTTCATCGGCCTGCTCGGCTGCCAGGGGGCGCTGCCCCATCACTACACCGAGCAGATCGCCCAGCGCGAGCTCTACGACCGCGACCCGTCGGCGCGGGCCTTCCTCGACCTCTTCACCCACCGCGCCGTCTCGCTGCTGCAGGCGGCCTGGGAGAAGCACCGCCTGCACCTGCAGTACGAGGCCGGCGGCGCCCGGCGCTTCCTGCCGCTGGTGCTGGCGCTGACCGGGCTGGGGCAGGGCCCGCTGCGCTCGCGCATGGAACCCGATGCCGGCGGGGTGGCCGACGAGTCGGTCGCCTATTTCGCCGGCGCGGTGCATGGCCGCGCGCGCTCCGCCGCCCAGGTGCAGCGGCTGCTGGCCGGCTACCTGGGCGTGCCGGTGCGCATCGATTCCTTCGTCGGCCGCTGGACCGCCCTGCCGCCGCAGGCCACCAGCGTGCTCGGCCTGCGCGGCACCCTGGGCCGGGACGCGGTGATGGGCGAGCGCGTCTGGCAGCGCGACCTCGCCGTGCGCGTCGTGCTGGGCCCGCTGGACCGCCGCCGCTACCTGCGTTTCCTGCCCGGCGGCGCGGGCGAACGCGCCCTGCGCCGCTGGTTCGTGCTGCTGACCGGCGTCAGCCTCGACGTCGAGGTGCGCCTGCTGCTGCAGCGCGAGGCCGTGCGCGGCATCACCCTGGACGCTGCCGATCCTTCCACCGGCCGCCTGGGATGGGACACCTTCCTGAGCACCGGACCCGAAACCCGCGACCGCGAGGACGTCTGCTACGACCTCCCGCTGACCCCTGCCGAGCCGGCCGCCGCCGCAGTGGAGCAAGATGTCGCCACCGAAGAGCTGACACCATGGCCATGACCCAGAACCTCCGCACGCTGATCACCAAGCTCAACGACACCAGCCGTGTCGCCGCCGAGCGCGCCGCCAACCTGTGCATGTCCCAGGGCCACTACGAGGTGGACCTGGAACATCTCTTCCTGGCGCTGCTCGAGGAACCGCGGTGTGACGTCTCGCTGCTGTGCGCCGACAGCGGCATCTCCATCGAGGCCCTGCAGGACGACCTGGAAGAGGAGCTGGAGCGCTTCAAGACCGGCAACTCGCGCACGCCGGTGTTCTCGCCGCACCTGCTGAAGCTCTTCGAGCACGGCTGGCTGATCGCCTCGCTGGAATCCCACGCCGCACGCATCCGCAGCGGCCACCTGCTGCTGGCCCTGCTGACCGAGCCCGACCTGCACCAGCTGGCCTACCGCGGCTCCAAGCTCTTCGCGCGCTTCAACCTGGAGGACCTCAAGCACCGCCTGCCGGAGCTGACCCAGGCCTCCATCGAGGCCACCGGCGCGCCGCGCGGCGCCGCAGCGCCGCTGTCCGGCACGCTGGAGGACACCGCCTCGGCCGCCAGCCAGCGCCCGCAGCCGCTGCAGCCCCGGCAGGGCCGCGTGGTCCCGCAGCCGCCGGCCGAGCCGCCCGCCGCACCCGCCACCGCGCGCCGCTCCACGCCTGCGCTGGACCAGTTCACCACCAACCTGACCCAGCAGGCACGCGAGGGCCGCATCGATCCCGTCATCGGCCGCGAGGTGGAGATCCGCCAGGCCATCGACATCCTGATGCGCCGCCGCCAGAACAACCCCATCCTCACCGGCGAGGCCGGCGTCGGCAAGACGGCGGTGGTCGAGGGCCTGGCGCTCAAGATCGCCTCCGGCGACGTGCCGCCGCCGCTGCAGGGCGTGGCCCTGCACGTGCTGGACATGGGCCTGCTGCAGGCCGGCGCCTCGGTGAAGGGCGAGTTCGAGGCGCGCCTGAAGAACGTGATCGACGAGGTGAAGAAGAGCCCGCATCCCATCGTGCTCTTCATCGACGAGGCCCACACCATCATCGGCGCCGGCGGCCAGGCGGGGCAGGGCGACGCGGCCAACCTGCTCAAGCCTGCGCTGGCGCGCGGCGAGCTGCGCACCATCGCCGCCACCACCTGGAGCGAATACAAGCAGTACTTCGAGAAGGACGCCGCGCTGGCCCGCCGCTTCCAGGTGGTCAAGGTCGACGAGCCCGCCGAGCCGCTGGCTGCGGCGATGCTGCGCGGCCTGGCGCCGCTGATGGAGCGCCACTTCAACGTGCGCATCTACGACGACGCGATCACCGAGGCCGTGCGCCTGTCCGCGCGCTACATCAGCGGCCGCCAGCTGCCGGACAAGGCCGTGGGCCTGCTGGACACCGCCTGCGCCAAGGTGGCCCTGGGCCAGAGCGCGACGCCGGCCGCCATCGAGGACCTGACCAAGCGCATCGACCGCCAGAGCGATGAGATCCGCTCGCTGGAGCGCGACGCCGCCACCGGCGCCGGATCGGCGCAGCGCCTGTCCGAGCTGCGCGCCGAACGCGACGCCGGCAAGGCGCGGCTCGAAGCCCTGCACAGGCGCCTGGATGCCGAAGTGGTGCTGGTCACCGAGATCCGCGAGCTGCGCGCCCAGCTGGAGGCCGAACGCGAGACCGCGGCCGCCATCGGCCGTGCCGCCGGCGCCAAGGGCGAGGCCGCCCAGCCCGCCGCCAGGGGCCGCCGCCGCAGCACCAAGGCCTCCGCCGCCGCCGAGGCCCAGGCGGCTGCCGTGGCCGGCTCGCCGCTGCACCAGGCCCTGCAGGCCCGGCTGGAGGAGCTGGCCGCGCTGCAGGCCCAGGACGACGGCATCGGCCCCATGGTGCCGATGCAGGTGGACGGCCACGTGGTGGCCGAGATCGTCGCTGCCTGGACCGGCATCCCGCTGGGCAAGATGGTGAAGGACGAGATCAAGACCGTGATGAACCTGCAGCCCGCGCTGCAGGAACGCGTCATCGGCCAGGACCATGCGCTGGCAGCCGTGGCCCAGCGCGTGCGCACCGCGCGCGCCGGCCTGGAGGATCCCAACAAGCCCAAGGGCGTCTTCCTTTTCGTCGGACCCTCGGGGGTCGGCAAGACCGAGACCGCGCTCGCATTGGCGGACATCCTCTACGGCGGCGAACGCAAGCTCATCACCATCAACATGAGCGAGTACCAGGAGGCCCACACGGTCTCGGGCCTCAAGGGCTCGCCCCCGGGCTACGTCGGCTACGGCCAGGGCGGCGTGCTGACCGAGGCCGTGCGCCGCCAGCCCTACAGCGTGGTGCTGCTGGACGAAGTGGAGAAGGCCCACCCCGACGTGATGGAGCTGTTCTTCCAGGTCTTCGACAAGGGCGTGATGGACGATGCAGAGGGCCGCGAGATCGACTTCCGCAACACGCTGATCATCCTGACCTCCAACGTCGGCTCGCAATCGATCATGCAGGCCTGCATGAGCCACGACGCCACCGCCGGCGGCACCGTGATGAGGCCCATGGACGAGCGCCCCGATGCCGACGCCTTGGCCGAGCTGCTGCGCCCCCAGCTCTACAAGACCTTCAAGCCCGCCTTCATCGGCCGCCTGAAGGTGGTGCCCTACTACCCGCTGGGCGACGAGGTGCTGGAGCAGGTGATCCGCCTCAAGCTGGACCGCGTCGCCGCCCGCGTGCAGGCCAACCACCGCGCCACGCTGAGCTACGACGACGCGCTGGTGGAGGCCGTGCTGGCCCGCTGCACGGAAGTCGACACCGGCGCCCGCGTGGTCGACCACATCGTCAACGGCAGCCTGCTGCCGGAGATCGCCGCCCAGGTGCTGTCGCGCATGGCCGAGGGCGAGGCCATCCAGAGCATCAAGGTCTCGGCCAGGGCGGACGGCGAGTTCAGCTACCGCGTGCGCTGAAGACACGCGGGGCGAAGGGGAGCAGATGAAGCTCGATAAGGGGCTGCCCGCCGCTGGGCTGGCGCGGCTGAAGGGCGACTCGCTGGCGGCCCTGCAGGACGCGGCAGGCGGCCCGCTGTCCGGCCTGGGCCTGGACGCGGCGCCGCCCGGCCAGGCCACGCGCCTGCTGAAGCTGCACACGCCGCTGGGTGCGGGCGTGCTGGTCCCCGAGCGGTGGGAAGGCAGCGAGGTGATCGTGCCGCGCGCCGGGGCCGGCCGGACCGACGACGGCGGCGAGCACGAGCCCGCCGGCTTCCGCCTGCGTGTGCTGGCCGTCTCCGCCCGCGCCGACCTGGACCTGGCCGCGCTGCTGGGCCAGCCCGTGCGCCTGGACCTGCTGCTGGCCGGCGGCGGCCAACGCCCCTTCCACGGCCACGCGACGCAGCTGCGCCAGCTGGGCACCGACGGCGGGCTGGCGCGCTACGAGCTGGTCGTCGAACCCTGGCTGGCGTTCCTGGCCCAGCGCCGCGACAGCTACGTCTTCCAGGACCGCTCGGTGATGGACATCGTCGGCGAGGTCTTCGCCGACTACCAGGGCCAGGGCAGGCTGGCGCCGCGGTGGCGCTTCGAGCTGGCCGACGCAGCGGCCTATCCGCGCCGCAGCCTGGCGATCCAGCACCAGGAGACCGACCTGGCCTTCGTGCTGCGCCTGCTGGCCGAGGAGGGCCTGTTCGCGTGGTTCGAGCACGCGGCAGGCGATGACGAGGCTCTGGGCAGCCACACCCTGGTGATCGCCGACCACAACGGCGCCTTCCATCCCTTCGACGCCGGCGCCGGCCGCGTGCGCTACACCCAGGCCGGCCCCACGCTGGCCGAGGACAGCGTGCAGCGCCTGAAGCAGCGCCGCGCCGTCGCCGCCACGCGCGTGGCCCTGGCCAGCTGGGACCACCGCAGCCTGGACCAGCGTGCCGCCGACGCGCCCGGCACCCCGCCCGCAGCCCTGCAGGCCGAACTGCTGCAGGCCGACCAGCCCGGCGCCTACGCCTACCCGGACGCGGCGCAAGGCCGGCGCCTGGCCACGCGCCGCCAGGAAGCCATCACGGCCTGGGCCAGCCGCGGCGAGGCTGCGGGCACCGTGCGCCGCTTTGCGCCGGGCAACTGGTTCGAGCTGGCCGGGCATCCGCTGTCGTCGGTGCAGCAGCCGCTGCGGCTGGCCATCGTGGCCGTGCACCACGAGGCGCGCAGCAACGTCGGTGCCGACCAGGCCCGCGGCACGCCGGATCCCGCCTTCGTCTACCGCAACCGCGCCGAGACCCTGCCGCTGGCGCAGCCCGTGCGAGCGCTGACCGGCCCGCAGGCCTGGGCCCGGCGGCCCAACGTGCAGGGCGTGCAGACGGCCATCGTCGTCGGCCTGGGCGCGCCGCTGCACACCGACCGCGACCACCGCATCAAGGTCCAGTTCCACTGGCAGCGTGGCGGCCGGTCCAGCCATCGCCTGCAGCACGCGGCTGGCGCCAACGCACCGGCCGGGGATGCTTCCGGCACCTGGGTGCGCGTCGCCGAAGGCGTGGCCGGTCCCAACTGGGGGGCCAGCTTCACGCCGCGCCTGGGCCAGGAGGTGCTGGTCGATTTCATCGAGGGCGACATCGACCGCCCGGTGGTCATCGGCACGCTCTACAACGGCGTGGGCAGCACCGACGCGCAATCCAACGATGCCGGCCAGGGCGCCGCCACCAGCACCGGCAACGCCGCTGCCTGGTTCCCCGGCGGCAGGCGCAGCGGCGAACTCGAAGGCCACGCGCACGCCGCCGCGATGAGCGGCGTGCAGACCCAGGAGCTGGCATCCAGTGCCAGCGGCGGCGCCGGCCACAACCGCCTGGTGCTGGACGACACGCCCGGCCAGGGCCGCCTGACCCTGGCCAGCAGCACCCAGGGTGGCGGCGCGCGTGCCAGCCACCTGAGCATCGGCCACCTGGTCAACCAGCAGCGCAACCAGCGCCTGCAGCCACGCGGCCATGGCCTGGAGCTGTACACGCCGCACTGGGGCGCCCTGCGCGCCGGCAGCGCGATGCAACTGGGCACGCACGCCCGGGCCGGCGGCACCACCACCGGCGCCGGCCACAGCCAGGACAGCCGCGAGGCCCGGGCCCGCATCACCGAATCCGCCGAGCTCCAGGCCGCGCTGTCCAAATCCGCGCAGGCGCAAGGCGCCAGGCTGCACCAGGAGCCCGACAAGCTCCCCTCCACCGAGGCCCTGCGCGCCACGCAAGCCAGTCTGGCCGGCAGCACGGCGTCGTCCGGCGACGGGGGCGGCCACGGCAGCACACCCGCACCCGAACGCCCGGACCTGCTCATCGCCAGCCCCGCCGGCATCCTGGCCACCACCCCCGCCCACACCGTCGCCAGCGCCGGCAGCACCGCCAGCCTGACCAGCGCCCAGGACATCACCCTCAACGCCCAGCGCCACCATGCCGTCGCGGTGAAGGACGGGATCGTCGTCTACACCGTGGGCGAGGCCAAGGACAGCGGCAAACCCAACACCGAGACCGGCATCGCCTGGCACAGCGCCACGGGCAGCAACAGCGTGCAGGCGCAGAACGGGGCGATGCAGTGGAATGCGCAGATGGATGTGGCGGTGGACAGCACCACCGGCAGCGTGCGGATCGCGGCGCCGCAGAAGGTGGTGATGAATGGGGCGGGGAGTTATCGGAAGTTG
>SCTQ01000102.1 GCA_004322345.1 Aquabacterium sp.
ATCGTGCATGGCCTTGAGCCGGTAGGGCGGTACGCCCGACGCGTAGTGGTGTTCCAGGTGGAAGTTGACGAAGTTGGGTGCCCACAGCAGGCGCGCCAGCGGGCCGGCCAGCGTGGTGCCGGTGTTGTTGCGGGGGTCGCTATCGAAGTGGTCCGCCACGCCGCCGTGCTCGCCCATCACGCGCAGGCGCACGACCAGCGGGAAGAAGAAGAGCTGGCCCAGCCACCAGCACAGGTAGACCTCCGGGTGCCCGGCCAGCAGCAGGATGCCGAACAGGAAGGCGTGGCTGAGCAGGAAGGGCGCCTGCGCGGCGAGCGTGAAGTTCCTCAGCTGGTAGAGGATGTTGCGCACGCCGTTGATGCCGGATACGTCGCGCGCAAGCTTGCGCAGCAGGCTCGCCGCGCTGGCCGGGTAGCCCTGCACGAAGGCCAGGTCCGGGTCTTGCCCGGTGCCCGCGTTGCGGTGGTGCTCCAGGTGCCCCTTGCGGTAGGCGTGGTAGGGCACGTTGGGCAGGCCGCCGAAGAGCCACTTGCCGGCCCATTCGTTGAACCTGCGCGAGGAGAAGAAGGTCTGGTGCGCCGTGTCGTGGACCAGGATGGCGAGGCCCAGCGCGCGGCCGGCCAGGATGAGTGCGCCGGTCACCCATGCAAGCCAGTGCGGCCAGAGCGCGGGTAGCGCGAAGCCCGCAGCCAGCAGCGCGAAGTTGCATGCGGTGATCCAGGCAGCGTGCGCATCGGATCTGGCGCTCAGGCGCTTCAGCTCTTCTCGGTCGATCAGTTCCAGGACGCTCATCGGCTGCCTCGTGTCGGGTGGGTGCAGCCATCCTAGGAATCATTTCAACATTACTCAAATCCCGGCGGGTCGTGTAATGTCGGCGCGCTGCGCGTGATCAGGCCGCCTCCATCCAGCGCGACCACAGCGCATGGCCCGCCTCGTCGTAGCGGCGCACTTCCATGACCAGCTTGTCGCGGTGCCTGGGCGCCATCATCTCCGCCGGCAGCATGGGATCGCGGGCCAGCCGGCCCATGGCGGTGCGGCCCAGCAGCAGCGTCTCGCGCAGGGCCTGTTCCTCGGGCAGCCGTGGCAGCAGGCGACGGTGCTGGGCCAGGGCCTGGGACAGGCGGCGATAGCCGTCCTCCAGCGCCTTGGTCGGCCACAGCCCGGCGGCCACCTTCGCGTCCCGCGCGTCGAGCCCGCTGAGCAGGAACACGCGGGCCTGCTTCGACAGGCCCAGGTCCGTCAGCCGCTGGCGTTCGGCCTGCAGGCCGCCGGCGCGGTTGCAGGGACGGATCCGCAGGCCCGCGGCCAGCGGCGCGAAGCCGCGCAGCGACAGGGCCAGGTGGTGGCGCCGCCAGCTGGTCTTGTCCGAGCGCGGCACGCCGGCGTCGTGCACGGCCACCCAGTCGCCCTGCCAGGCGACCTCGTCCGAGGCTTCGCGGCTCCAGGCCCTCAACTCGCCCAGCAGGGTCGCGCCGGGGTGGTGCAGCAGGTAGCTGCCGCGGGACTCGCGGCGGATCTTGCGGGCGGCCAGCAGCCGGGTCAGGGCCACGCGCATGGTGGTCTCGCGGTGGCCGAGCAGGGCGCCCGCTCGGCACAGGGCGCGCCCGCTCAGGGGCCGGTCGCCGGCCTGCAGCAGGTCGAGCACGAGGTCCGGTGCGTTGGGCGTCTGGGTCTCGACGGCGCAGATCGTGGGCATGCCGTGATCTTACGGAGCGGGCCCCGTGGGGGCCGCGGCACCCGATCTCGGGGTCGCGGTCGGAAATTTGCAACGGAATGGCAAGGCCCTTTTGCCCACCGAATGGGTGGGCCGTCCGTACGCAGGCGGCGAAGCCTGTTAGCTTCCAGCACCCCGTAAGAAAACGTAGAGGGCGCGCCCGGGAGGCAGCGTCCGGAGTTCGACCAGCCCATGTGTGGAATAGCAGGGATATTCAGCCGGACCGGTGCGCCGCCGCGCGAGCAGGAGCTCGCGGCGATGATCCGCCAGCTGCACCACCGCGGCCCCGACGGTACCGGCACCTTCGTGCAGGGCCCCGTCGGGCTGGCCCACTCACGCCTGAGCATCATCGACCTCGAAGGCGGCGCCCAGCCCATCCGCAACGAGGACGGCAGCGTGCAGGTCGTCTTCAACGGCGAGATCTTCAACTACGTCGAGCTGCGCGCCGAGCTGCAGCAGCGCGGCCACCGCTTCTACACGCATTCGGACACCGAGGTCATCGTCCACCTCTACGAGGAGCACGGCGAGGACTTCGTGGCCCACCTCAACGGCCAGTTCGCGATCGCCCTGTGGGATGCGAAGGCGCAGCGCCTGGTGCTGGCGCGCGACCGCACCGGCATCCGGCCGCTCTTCCATGCGCAGGTGGCGGGCCGCCTGGTGTTCGCCTCCGAGGCCAAGGCCCTCTTCGCGCTGGCGCAGATGCCGCGCCGCCTGGATCCGCAGGCCCTGGGCGAGACCTTCACCTACTGGGCGCCGCTGGCGCCGCGCAGCGTCTTCGCCGGCGTGCAGTCATTGCCGCCCGGCTGCCTGATGGTGGTGGACCGGCAGGGCGAACGCCTGCGCCGCTACTGGGACTGGGACTTCGCCGACATCGCACCGGACGACGGCCGCAGCGCCCAGGACTGGGCCGACGAACTGCGCGCGCTGCTGATCGACGCCGTGCGCCTGCAGCTGCGCGCCGACGTCCCGGTGGGCGCCTATCTCAGCGGCGGCCTGGATTCGTCCGTCGTCACCACGGTGATCCGCAACTTCACCGACACGCCGCTGCGCAGCTTCTCGCTGACCTTCGACGACCCCGAGTTCGACGAGCGCCGGTACCAGC
>SCTQ01000103.1 GCA_004322345.1 Aquabacterium sp.
TCAATCTCGCATGCTTGTGGCTGTTCATCCGTTCTCCTGACCTGAGCGACTGGTTGTGTGGAAACTCCAGCTTCTCAGACCGGGAACGGGTGAACAACCTCCTGGAACATCACAGCTAGGCCACCGGGACCGGCGAATCCCGTTGCCGGGATGAACAAAAGCGTGCATCTGGCGGCAGGAATACCCCGGGCCCAGCGATGAATCCGCCGCGGCGAAGTTATAATATGAGGTTCCCGATTCGCCGGCGCGCCAAATACCTTCGAGGGACCCATGCGTTCCCCAATGAAGGACAGGCCTACCAGGGCCATCTGCCAAGCCAGTTGCGTATCGATTTCCGTCTGCCCCGGCCCGCGCTTCACGCGTGGTATCGCAGGCAGGCGGGGTGACGACGTCCCGAGCAATCTTTCGAGGAATCCATGACCGCGAAGAAGAGCGCCCCGGCCAAATCTGCAAAACCCGCACCCGCGAAAACTGCGTCGGCCAAGGCCGGCAAATCGGTCGCGGAGGAGACCAAAGAATTGAAGTCGGTTTCGACCAAGAAGGTTGCCGAGAAGGCCGCCGAAAAGCCCGCGAGCGCGAAGACCACCCCGGCCAAGGCAGCTGCCAAAGCCGCACCCGTGGCCGAGGAAACCAAGGCCAAGCGCGGCCGCAAGCCCAAGGAAGAGACGACAGCCAAGAAGAAGGAAGCCGCGGCTGAGGCCGAGGAGGACTTCTCCGACATCGAGGCGGACATCGAAGGCGACGGCGAAGCCGAGGCCGGCGCGGATGCCGGCGCGGACCTGGGTGGCGACGACGCCGACAAGCCCAAGGCCAAGCCGCTGCGCATGAAGGTCTCGCGTGCCAAGGAGCGCGCGCTGATGCGCGAGTTCGGCCTGGACGAGACGATGCTGACCGAGGAAGAGGTCAACAAGCGCCGCCAGGAGCTGAAGACGCTCATCAAGATGGGCAAGACGCGTGGCTTCCTCACGCACCAGGAAATCAACGACCACCTGCCCGAGAAGCTGGTCGAGAACGAGATCCTCGAAGCCATCATCTCGATGCTCAACGACATGGGCATCGCGGTCTACGAGCAGGCGCCCGACGCGGCCACCCTGCTGCTGACCAACACCGGCGCCACGGCCGCCTCGGAAGAGGAAGCCGAGGAGGAGGCAGAAGCCGCCCTGTCCACGGTCGATTCCGAGTTCGGCCGCACGACCGACCCGGTGCGCATGTACATGCGCGAGATGGGCACGGTCGAGTTGCTGACGCGTGAAGGCGAAATCGAGATCGCCAAGCGCATCGAAGGCGGCCTGCAGGCCATGATGCTGGCCATCTCCGCCTCGCCCACGACCATCGCCGAGATCCTGCTGCTGGCCGACAAGATCCGCGAGGGCAATTCGCCGATCTCCGACGTGGTGGACGGCTTCGTCTCCAACGACGAGGCGGATGACTACGTGGCCGAGGAAGACTTCGACGAATTCGACGAAGAGGACGACGACGACGGCAACGGCGGCTCCAAGGCACTGACCAAGAAGCTGGAAGAGCTGAAGTCCGCCGCGCTGCTGCGCTTCGACGACCTGCGCTCGCACTTCGAGAAGATGCGCCGCTCGTACGAGAAGGAAGGCTACAAGTCGCCGGCTTACAACAAGGCCCAGCTCGCCGTCAGCGAAGTCATCATGGGCATCCGCTTCACGGTGAAGACCATCGAGCGGCTGTGCGACATCCTGCGCTCGCAGGTCGACGACGTGCGTCGCTACGAGCGAGAGATCCGCAAGATCGTGGTCGACAAGTGCGGCATGCCGCAGGAAGGCTTCATCAAGAGCTTCCCGCCCAACGTGCTGAACCTGAAGTGGGCCGAGAAGGAAGTGGCCGCAGGCAAGCCCTACAGCCCGGTGCTCCAGCGCAACCTGCCCGCCATCCAGGAACTGCAGCAGAAGCTGATCGACCTGCAGGCCAAGGCCGTCGTGCCCATCGACGACCTGAAGCTGATCAACAAGCGCATGAACGAGGGCGAGAAGGCCTCGCGCGACGCGAAGAAGGAAATGATCGAGGCCAACCTGCGCCTGGTGATCTCCATCGCGAAGAAGTACACCAACCGCGGCCTGCAGTTCCTGGACCTGATCCAGGAGGGCAACATCGGCCTGATGAAGGCGGTGGACAAGTTCGAATATCGCCGCGGCTACAAGTTCTCGACCTACGCCACCTGGTGGATCCGCCAGGCCATCACCCGCTCGATCGCCGACCAGGCGCGCACCATCCGCATCCCGGTGCACATGATCGAGACGATCAACAAGATGAACCGCATCTCGCGCCAGCATCTGCAGGAGTTCGGCTTCGAGCCGGACGCCCCGACGCTGGCCGAGAAGATGGAGATCCCCGAGGACAAGATCCGCAAGATCATGAAGATCGCCAAGGAGCCGATCTCCATGGAGACGCCGATCGGCGACGACGACGACTCGCACCTGGGCGACTTCATCGAGGACACGAACAACGTGGCCCCGGTGGACGCCGCGATGCAGGCCGGCCTGCGCGACGTGGTCAAGGAGATCCTCGACGGCCTGACGCCGCGCGAGGCCAAGGTGCTGCGCATGCGCTTCGGCATCGAGATGTCCACCGACCACACGCTGGAGGAAGTCGGCAAGCAGTTCGACGTCACCCGCGAGCGCATCCGCCAGATCGAGGCCAAGGCGATCCGCAAGCTCAAGCACCCCAGTCGCTCGGACAAGCTGCGCACATATCTGGACAACCTCTGATCCATCCGGCTCACCGCCCTCGAAGCCCGGCTTGAAGCCGGGCTTTTTTGTGGCTTTTTCAACGGCCGTTACATGCGGCACGGGCGGAAGATCATCGATATGAGCTCGCCGGTGGAACGCACCATCCTCTTCGTCGACCTGCGCGGCAGCACCGCGCTGTACCTGAGCCTGGGCAACACCCAGGCCGCGTCCGTCGTCACGCAGAGCATGACTTTGCTGCAGCAGATCGTGGCCCACTCCGGTGGGCGCGTGGTCAAGAAGCTGGGCGACGGGCTGATGGCCGTCTTCGACGATCCCGAGCGCTGCGTCTTCGCCACCGAGGAGATGCACACCTCGCTGGACCGCATCGTCGCCCTGCCCGAAGCCGACACCCCCAGGCGCACCACCGCGCTCAAGCTCAAGGCCGCGCTTGCTCTGGGCGAGATGGTCGAGGTCGAGGACGACTGGTTCGGCGACGCCGTCAACGTCGCCGCCCGGCTGCTGGACCTGGCCTCCGACAGCGAGACCCTGGCCACCGAATCCCTGGTCAACCGCCTGGACTCCGACCAGCGCGAGCGCTTCCGCAGCCTGGACAAGCTGCACCTGCGTGGGCGCAAGGAGCCGGTGCAGGTCTACCGAATGGAGGCCCGCCGCTTCGGCGACACGGTGTCGACACAGTTCCAGGAGGCGCGCCACAGCGACCTGCCGGACGGCCTGCGCCTGACCTGGATGGACGACACCCGGGTGTTCGCCGTGGACACGCCGCCCATCGTGCTGGGCCGCAGCCCGCAGGCCATGTACTGCATCGACGACAGCCGCGTCTCGCGCTCGCATGCGCGGATCGAATATCACGGCGGCCACTTCCAGCTGACCGACCTGAGCTACAACGGCACCTTCGTGCGCTTCGCCCATGAGGAACAGGTGCTGACCCTGAAGCGCAGCACCTGCACGCTGCATGGCACCGGCACCATCAGCCTGGGCGCCGGCCCCACGGACCAGACCGCAGCCAGCGTGCAGTTCGAAGTCCTGTCCTTCTCGGACACCGTTCCCCGCGGGGACGACGACTGACCTCACCTGCAAAGCCCCGCTTCGTAAGCCCATCCGGATGGGCTACATTCGTCGCCTGTTGCCCGACCGATGCCCGATGAGGGCACGTGACCCGCATGAACCCTCCCCGGTCACCACTCGCCGAAGCAATGCAGCCGGACCCCCAGCTGAACCTTCGTCCCGGCGAATCCGAGGATGCCTACGACCCTATCCTGGCGCTGCTGGACCTGACCCGACAGGTCACTGGCGCTGCGAGCTGCGCGTTGTGCGTGCTCGACGCCGAGGTGCTGGAGGTCCAGACCCGGGGGGCCGCCGAGTCCGATCCCGCCTGGGACACCCTGCTCGAACGCCTGCACCGCCGCGCCCTGGCCGGGCACGACACCCTGGTGGTGCGGCGCGACGCCTTCACCGATCCCCAGCGCAGTCCGAGGACCTATGCGGCCATCCCGCTGCCCGTCGCGCCGCTGGACAGCCACCGCGCCTGCCTGGCGCTATGGTCGGCGGAGGACTTCGACCTGCACGAGGCGGCCGAACGCACGCTGCGCGGGCTGGCCGGCATGGCGCATTCCCTGCTGCAGGGCCGCCGCAGCGCCGAGCGCCTGCGCCTGCAGGAAGCCCGCGTGCGCACCGCCAGCATGGCGGCCAGCGACTGGCTGTGGGAGACCGACGCGCAAGGCCGTGTCACCTGGCTGACCGACAACATCATCCGCCACACCGGCGTGCCCGCTCCCGTCGAGCTGGGCCGCGACAAGCTGGGCCTCTACCAGGCCAGCGCCGGCAAGCACGCCGACGACTGGGCCCAGCTGTGCGACGCCTTCCACAACCGCCGCGCCTTCGCCAACCTGGTGGCCGACCGCCAGACGCCACAGGGCCTGATCACGGTGTCGATCAGCGGCTTGCCGACGCACGACTCGCTCAACCGCTTCAAGGGCTTCCGCGGCTCCTCGCGCGACATCACCCAGCAGGTGCGCTCGCAGACACGTATGGACCGCACCCAGGACCTGATGTCGCTGGCGCTGGAGAGCTTCCCCGGGGCGGTGATGATCACCGACGCCAACGGCCGCGTGCTGTTGCACAACACGCGCTGGCGCGAGGTCGTCGGCCCCGCGCTGGGCGAGCTGATCGACGACCCGGAGCGCCTGACCTGGGAAGAGGTGGTGCGCCGGCTGACCTATGCCGGCTACTACCCGGACGCGACGGGCCACGAGGAGGAGTTCATCACCTGGCGCCTGTCCCTGGCCAGCGAGGAGCCCGAGGCCCGCGAGCTGCGCGTGCGCGATCGCTGGTCGCTGACCAGCGACAAGATCCTGCCCGACGGCTCGGTGCTGCACCTGTTCATCGACATCACCGAACGCAAGAGCTACGAGCTGGCGCTGGCCGACAGCGAGACCCAGCTGCGCCTGTCGCAAAGCCGGCTCAACGTCGTGCTGCAGGCCATCCCCGACCTGCTCTTCGTGCTGGACCCCGACGGCCGCTTCCTGGAGTGCCCCACGCCTGGCCATCCGATGCTGGTGCGGCCCTTCCTGGAACTGCAGGGCGCCAGCATCGTCGAGACCTCGCCCGGCCTCGTCGGCCGCCAGATCGACGCCGCGCTGCGCGCCCTGCACGCCACCGGCCACCCGCAGCGCCTGGAGTACGAGCTGACCACCCGCGACGGCCAGCTGCGCACCTTCGAGGCCCGGCTGGAGCCCATGCCGCACGAGCACGTGCTCTTCCTCACCCGCGACCTGACCGAGCTGCGGGCACTCAAGCGAGACGTGGCGCTGATGGAAGGCGTGCTGGAGGCCGAGTCCTCGCTGCCCCTGATGCTGGTCGACGCCCAACTGCCCGAGCGGCCGATCATCTACGCCAACCCGGCCTTCGAGCGCCTGACAGGCACCGACCGGCGCGACACCGTCGGATCCGACTGGCGCCACTTCGTCGAGGCCAACCCCGCGGGCCTGCTGGAGCTGGAGCAGGCCATGGAAGCCGGCGCCGGCGCGGCGGTGATCGTCGCGGTCGAACGCGACGGCGCCAGCCTGCTGCACGAATGGCAGCTCAGCCCGGTGCGCGACGAGCACAAGCAGGTCACCCATTTCATCTTCGTCGTGCGCGACGTCACCGAGCGCACGCGCGAGGCCGAGATGCTGCGCGTGTCCGAGGAGATCTACCGCTCGCTGGCCCTGGCCATCAGCGACGGTCTGGTGGTCGCCAGCCTGGACGGGCGCATCGCCGCCATCAACCCGGCCGCCTGCCGCATCCTCGGCGTGCGCCACGACGACGTCATCGGCCAGCGCGACCCCCTGCCCTTCACGCTGATGGACAGCCAGCAGCGCACCGTGCCGCGCCAGCGCCTGCCGGTGCACCGCGTGCTCAAGGGCGAGGCCGCCGTCGTCGAGGAAACCTGGGCCGTCAAGCGCCCGGACGGCCAGATCCGCTGGCTGAGTCTCAGCTGCCACCCGCTGCGCCTGGCACCGGACCAGCCGCTGTTCTCCGCCGTGGCCACCTTCCGCGACATCACCGAGACGCGCCAGGCCGCGCAGGCCCTGAAGGCCAGCGAGGAGCGCTGGTCCTTCGCGCTGGAAGGTGCCGAGCACGGAGTGTGGGACTGGGACATCCTGGCCAACAAGAGCTATTTCTCGCGGCGCTGGCGGGCCATCATGGGCTACGAGAACCAGGCCATCATCGAGCATCACGCGCGTGCCGTCTTCGACCGCGTCAACGCCGAGGACGTCGAGGGCGCGCGCCGCGCCCTCAAGCGCCACCTGCAGGGCCAGAGCGAGGTCTTCGAGGCCGAGTACCGCATCCACCGCCCCGACGGCAGCGTCGCCTGGGTGCTGGACCGCGGCAAGGTCGTGGCCCATGCGGAGGACGGCCGCCCGGCGCGGATGGTGGGCACGCTGTCCGACGTGACGCGCAACAAGGAAGCGGAGCAGGCCCTGCGCGACAAGCAGGCCGCCGAGGTGGCCAGCCGCGCCAAGTCCGAGTTCCTCTCGCGCATGAGCCACGAGATGCGCACGCCGCTCAATGCCGTGCTGGGCTTCGCGCAGCTGCTGCGGCTGGAGCCCGATGCCGGCATGAACGTGCAGCAGAACTACATCGACCACATCATGCGCGCCGGCCAGCACCTCCTGGCGCTGATCAACGACGTGCTGGACCTGCAGCGCGTCGAGGAAGGCCGCGTCAGCCTGGACCTGCAGCTGGTCTCGCTGGACCACATCGTCGACGGCTGCATCGAACTGCTCGGCCCCCAGGCGCAGGCCCACGAGGTGCACTTCGAGCGCCGTATCGAGCCCGGCCTGGTGGTGCGCGCCGACGAGCGCCGCCTGCGCCAGGTGCTGCTCAACATCGGCTCCAACGCGGTCAAGTACAACCGCAGCGGCGGCGCGGTGCGCTGGCTGCTGGATACACTCTCGCCCCACAGCCTCACGCTGTCCATCGAAGACGATGGCCCCGGCATGAGCGCAGCCCAGCTCGACCGTTTGTTCCAGCCCTTCGAGCGCCTGGGCCGCGAGACCTCCAACATCGAAGGCACCGGGCTGGGCCTCATCATCGCCAGGCGCCTGACCCAGGAAATGGGCGGCGGCCTGGACGTGCGCAGCGCGCCCGGCGCCGGCACCCGGGTGCTCATCACCCTGCCGCGCGAGCACGCCGCGATCGCCACCCTCGACCCCGTACCGCCCCCCGCGGCCGACGCCCCGACCTTGCCCGCCCCCAAGCCCGCCGACGAATCCCCGCGCAAGCTGCGCCTGCTCTACGTCGAGGACAACCGCATCAACGCCCTGCTCTTCGAGCAGGCCCTGCACCTGCACCCCGGCATCGAACTGAAGATCGCCGAGGACGGCCAGCACGCCCTTGAAATCACCACCGACTGGACGCCGGACGTGCTGGTGCTCGACGCCCACCTGCCCGGCATGAGCGGCTACGAGGCCCTGCTGGCCCTGCGCGAGCGCGAGCCCATGGCCCACACGCCCGCCTACATGTGCTCGGCCGACGCCATGCCCGAGGACATCCAGCGCGCCAAGGACGCCGGCTTCGTCGGCTACTGGACCAAGCCCATCGACATCAAGCAGGTGCTCAAGGAGCTGGAACGGCACCTGCACGAACTGGTGCCGGCGGTGGGCGCGGCGGGCTGACATGGCGTCACCGAAACGCCCCGCGGCTGGCCGACAATCGCCTCGATGAGCGTCCGAAAAGAAACCGAACCGCGCCAGGGAGAAGCCGGCCGCACCGGCATCCTGCTGGTCAACCTGGGTACCCCTGACGAGCCCACCCCTGCCGCCGTGCGCCGCTACCTCGCCGAGTTCCTCGGCGACCCCCGCGTGGTGGAGATCCCGGCGCTGCTCTGGAAGCCCATCCTGCACGGCGTGATCCTGCGCACGCGGCCCAAGGAATCGGCGAAGAAATACGCCAGCATCTGGACGCCCGAAGGCTCGCCATTGCGCGTCTGGACCGACAGGCAAACCAAGCTGCTCGCCGGCTATCTGGGCGAACGCGGCCAGCAATTGCCGGTGCGCTACGGGATGCGCTACGGCAACCCGTCCATCGCCGAGGGCATGGAGGCCCTGCTGGCCGCCGGCGCCAGGCGCGTGCTGGTGCTGCCGCTGTACCCGCAGTACTGCGCCGCCACCACGGCCACCGCGCTCGACAAGCTGGGCGACTGGATCCGCGCGACGCGCCACGTGCCCGAGATCCGCACCGTCACCAGCTTCGCCGACGACGAGGGCTACCTCGCCGCGCTGGCCGCGCGCATCCAGGCCCACTGGCGCACCCATGGCCGCGAGGGCAAGCTGGTGATGAGCTTCCACGGCATGCCGCGCCGCACGGCCGACCTGGGCGACCCCTACCAGCGCGAATGCCTGCAGACCGGTCATCTGCTGGCCCGCCGGCTGGACCTGCGCGAGGACGAATGGGTGCTGACCTTCCAGAGCCGCTTCGGCCGGGCGGAATGGCTGCAGCCTTACACCGAGCCCACGCTGCGCGAGCTGGCCCGCGGCGGCACGAAGCGGGTGGACGTGGTCTGCCCCGGCTTCGTCGCCGACTGCGTGGAGACGCTGGAGGAGATCGCGATGGAGGGCAAGCAGGCCTTCCTGTCCTCGGGAGGCAAGGAGTTCAACTACATCCCCTGCCTCAACGCCGACCACGCGTGGATCACTGCCCTCGCCGCACTGGTGCAGCGCCACCTGCAGGGCTGGCCGGTGGCACCGGTCGACAACGACCGGGGCGGGCCGCGCGATCCCGCCCTGCAGGCGGTCTTCAGGCCATGAGCAGCCTCGCCAGCCTGCGCCTGGACAAGTGGCTGTGGGCCGCGCGCTTCCACAAGACGCGCAGCCTGGCCGTCGAGGACATCAATCGCGGCCGCGTGCAGGTCAACGGCCAGCCGGCCAAGCCCTCGCGCGAGCTGCACGTGGGCGACCGGCTGGACGTGCGCGGCCACGACGGCCTGGTGCGCACGTTGAGGGTGCTGGGCCTGAGCTCGATCCGTGGCCCGGCGCCCGCCGCCCAGGCGCTGTACGAGGAAACGCCGGAGAGCCTGCAGCGCCGCGAGCAACATGCCGAGCAACGCCGCCTGGCCCACGAACCGGCCCAGGCCATCGAGCACGGCCGGCCGACCAAGCGCGACCGACGGCAGCTGGCCGACTGGCAGCGCTGGAGCGCGAGCAGCGACGAACAGGGCCGTTGACGTAGATCAGCGCCGCCGGCGGCCCGGCGGTTGAGATCCGCAGGGACTGCCCCGAACTGGTCGGCATGGGATCTGCCGCATCCGTTGCGGCGGTGCCCGGACCGAAAAATTTTGCAGGCGGCCCCTTGAACCACCGTCCCGCGCCCCCAACATACGGCCTCGATTCAATCCCAGGCCCGCACAGAGATGAGCCACCAGAACGAAAATTATCCGGAAAATCAATCAGTTGAGAATGAAACCTCAACTGATTCCTCAGCATCCGATCCTGGCCTGCAACCGCAGGATCTGGCAAGAGCCCAGGAAGCCAAAGTGCCCGAGGGGGATTTGGACCCGCGCCTGATCGAGTTGCAGGACCAGGTCCTGCGTGCTCGCGCCGAGGCCGAGAACATCCGCCGCCGCTCGCAGGAAGAGATCTCCAAGGCGCGCAAGTTTGCCGTCGAATCCTTCGCCGAAAACCTGCTGCCGGTGCGCGACAGCCTGGAGGCCGCCATCACTGCCCACGCCGCAGGCCAGACCACCTCGGTGGAGCAACTGCTCGAAGGCGTGCACGCCACCCTGCGCCAGCTGGCCAGTGCGCTGGAGCGCAACAAGGTGCTGGAGATCAACCCGGCCGCCGGCACCCGCTTCGACCCGCACCAGCACCAGGCCATCAGCATGGTGCCCTCCGAGCTGGAGCCCAACGCAGTCGTCACCGTGCTGCAGAAGGGCTACCTGATCGCCGACCGCGTGCTGCGGCCGGCGCTGGTCACGGTGTCCGCGCCACGCTGAAACACGACGCAGATCAAGAACGACACGGAATGCGGCCAAAAGCGGCCCTGAATGCTTGAAAACAGGCACTGCAACCGCAGATCCGAGACAACGGAATACATCCGACAGATTTAGGAGCAACTAGACATGGGCAAGATCATCGGCATCGACCTGGGCACCACGAACTCGTGCGTGTCCATCATGGAAGGCAACACCACGAAGGTCATCGAGAACTCGGAGGGCGCGCGTACCACGCCCTCCATCGTGGCCTACCAGGAAGACGGCGAAGTGCTGGTCGGAGCCTCGGCCAAGCGCCAGGCGGTCACCAACCCGCGCAACACGCTGTACGCGGTCAAGCGCCTGATCGGCCGCAAGTTCACCGAGAAGGAAGTGCAGAAGGACATCGACCTGATGCCCTACAAGATCTCGGCCGCCGACAACGGCGACGCCTGGGTCGAAGTGCGCGGCAAGAAGCTGGCGCCGCCGCAGGTGTCCGCCGAGGTGCTGCGCAAGATGAAGAAGACGGCCGAGGACTACCTCGGCGAGCCGGTGACCGAAGCCGTGATCACCGTGCCGGCCTACTTCAACGACAGCCAGCGCCAAGCCACCAAGGACGCCGGGCGCATCGCCGGCCTGGAAGTCAAGCGCATCATCAACGAGCCCACCGCCGCGGCCCTGGCCTTCGGCCTGGACAAGGCCGGCAAGGGCGACCGCAAGATCGCGGTGTATGACCTGGGCGGCGGCACCTTCGACGTGTCGATCATCGAGATTGCCGACGTCGACGGCGAGAAGCAGTTCGAGGTGCTGTCCACCAACGGCGACACCTTCCTGGGCGGCGAGGACTTCGACCAGCGCATCATCGATTTCATCATCGCCGAGTTCAAGAAGGAACAAGGCGTGGACCTGGGCAAGGATGTGCTGGCCCTGCAGCGCCTGAAGGAAGCCGCCGAGAAGGCGAAGATCGAGCTGTCCAACAGCGCGCAGACCGACATCAACCTGCCCTACGTGACGGCCGACGCCTCCGGCCCGAAGCACCTGAACATCAAGCTGACCCGCGCCAAGCTGGAGTCGCTGGTCGAGGACCTGATCAACCGCACGATCGAGCCCTGCCGCACGGCCATCAAGGACGCCGGCGTGGACGTGTCCAAGATCGACGACGTGATCCTGGTCGGCGGCATGACCCGCATGCCCAAGGTGCAGGAGAAGGTCAAGGAGTTCTTCGGCAAGGAGCCGCGCAAGGACGTCAACCCCGATGAAGCCGTCGCCGTGGGCGCGGCCATCCAGGGCCAGGTGCTGGGCGGCGAGCGCAAGGACGTGCTGCTGCTGGACGTCACCCCGCTGAGCCTGGGCATCGAGACCCTGGGCGGCGTGATGACCAAGATGATCACCAAGAACACGACCATCCCGACCAAGTTCGCGCAGACCTTCTCCACAGCCGACGACAACCAGCCGGCCGTGACGATCAAGGTCTACCAGGGCGAGCGCGAGCTGGCTGCCGGCAACAAGGGCCTGGGCGAGTTCAACCTGGAAGGCATCGCCCCCGCCCCGCGCGGCATGCCGCAGATCGAGGTGACCTTCGACATCGACGCCAACGGCATCCTGCACGTGGGCGCCAAGGACAAGGCCACCGGCAAGGAGAACAAGATCACCATCAAGGCGAACTCCGGCTTGTCCGAGGACGAGATCCAGAAGATGGTGAAGGACGCCGAGCTCAACGCCGCCGAGGACCACAAGAAGGTCGAGCTGGTGCAGGCCAAGAACCAGGGCGACGCGCTGGTGCACTCCGTGCGCAAGTCGCTGGGCGAGTACGGCGACAAGCTGGAAGCCGGCGAGAAGGAGAAGATCGAGGCCGCGATCAAGGACGTCGAGGAAGCGCTCAAGGGTGAGAGCAAGGACGACATCGAGTCCAAGACCAACACCCTGCTGACGGCCAGCCAGAAGCTGGGCGAGAAGGTCTATGCCGATGCGCAGGCGGCTTCCGCCGCAGGCGCCGCGGCCGGCGACCCCGCCGCCCAGCCGCACCCGGGTGCTTCCGCCGCACCGGCCGACGACAACGTGGTGGACGCCGAGTTCACCGAGGTGAAGGACAAGAAGTAACCGACCAGGCGACCGGGATGGCCCAGGCTGCTCCGACCACCGCGCCGCGTGGCAAGCGCCCTCCAGGGCCCGCCACGCGGCTTCTTCGTTTGTGCAGGATCACGGCGGCGCACATGAGGCGCCCGGGGTTGTCAGCCCATGGCTAAACGCGACTATTACGAAGTTCTCGGCGTCACCAAGAACGCGTCCGAAGAGGACATCAAGAAGGCCTACCGCAAGCTGGCCATGAAGTACCACCCGGACCGCAACCAGGGTGACGAGGCCAAGAAGGCCGAGGAGCATTTCAAGGAGGCGAAGGAGGCTTACGAGATGCTCTCCGACGCCCAGAAGCGCGCGGCCTACGACCAGTACGGCCACGCCGGCGTCGACCCCAACATGGGCGGCGGGCGCGGCGGCGGCGGCCCGGAGGGCTACGGCGGTTTTGCCGAGGCCTTCGGCGACATCTTCGGCGACATCTTCGGCGGCGCGGGCGGGCGCGGGCGCGGCGGCCAGCAGGTCTACCGCGGCAGCGACCTGTCCTACGCGATGGAGATCACGCTGGAGGAAGCCGCCCGCGGCAAGGAGACCCAGATCCGCATTCCCAGCTGGGAGGAATGCACTGTCTGCTCCGGCAGTGGCGCCAAGCCCGGCACCAGCGCCAAGGCCTGCCCGACCTGCAACGGCTCGGGCCAGGTGCACCTGCGCCAGGGCTTCTTCTCCATCCAGCAGACCTGCCCGCACTGCCACGGCAGCGGCAAGATCATTCCCGAGCCCTGCACCACCTGCAGCGGCCAGGGTAAGGTCAAGCAGCACAAGACGCTGGAGGTGAAGATCCCCGCCGGCATCAACGAGGGCATGCGCATCCGCTCGGCCGGCAACGGCGAGCCCGGCGTCAACAACGGCCCGCCCGGGGACCTCTACATCGAGATCCGCATCAAGCCGCACGATATCTTCGAGCGCGACGGCGACGACCTGCACTGCACGGTGCCGATCTCGATCACCACCGCCTCGCTGGGCGGCAGCATCCAGATCCCGACGCTGGGCGGCAAGGCCGAGATCGAGCTGCCCGAGGGCACCCAGCACGGCAAGACCTTCCGCCTGCGCGGCAAAGGCATCAAGGGCGTGCGCTCCAGCTATCCCGGCGATCTCTATGCCCATATGGCGGTGGAGATCCCGGTCAAGCTGACCGAGCACCAGCGCAAGCTGCTGAAGGACCTGGAAGAGTCGCTGAAGAAGGGCGGCGACAAGCATTCACCGAACGCCAAGTCCTGGACGGACCGGGTCAAGGACCTGTTCAAGTAATCCTCGCCTTTTCCCACCCCTTTTCCCCAGGGGAACCGGCGGCTGGACGGCTCTCAAGCCCTCCGGTCGCCGCGCCGATAAGTCCCGGATGTCTCGTCCTGCGGCCCCCTCTTCCCCGGCGCTCTCCCCTGCCGCCCCGGCGTCCCCGGCAACCGGCCGCCGCCCGGGCCGCAAGGAACTCACGGGCATCTCGCACGCGGAGCTGCAAAGCTGCCGCGCCCTGGTCATCGATGCCAACCCGACCTCGCGCAGCATCCTGACGGCGCAGCTGCGCGAACTGGGCGTGGGCACCGTCGTGCAGACCACGCGCCCGCAGGAGGCGCGCCGCCAGCTCGAGGTGCAGAACTTCGACATCGTGCTGTGCGACTACCACTTCGACGCGAGCGAGAGCTACTCCGGCCGCGACCTGCTGGACGACCTGCGGCGCGCCCAGCTGCTGCCCTATGCCACCGTCTTCGTGATGGTCACCGGCGAGGCCACCTATGCCAAGGTGGTCGAAGCCGCCGAATCCGCGCTCGACAGCTACCTGCTCAAACCCTATTCCGCCGTGGCGCTGTCCGAGCGCCTGCAGCAGGCCCGCCACCGCAAGCACGTGCTGCAGGACATCTTCGAGGCCATCGAGGCGTCCGAGCTGGGCGGCGCGCTCC
>SCTQ01000104.1 GCA_004322345.1 Aquabacterium sp.
CGGCGATCCACCGCTGGCTGTCCAGCCGCAGGGCGGCACCCGCGCCGGCCAGGCCGCTGACCGGGGAGGCCGTCCACCGGCTGGCCACCCAGGACAGCGATCCGCTGGCTGTCCTCGCGCTGGAGCATTTCGTGCGCGCCTACGGCTCCGTGGCCGGCGACTACGCACTGGCCAGCCTGGCACACGGCGGCGTCTTCCTGGCCGGCGGCATCGCGGCCAAGTGCCTGCCGTGGATGCAGGACGGCCGCTTCATCGCGGCCTTCGGAGACAAGGGCCCTTATGCAAGGCTGATGCAGGAACTGCCCATCCACGTGGTGACCGAACCGCGGGTGGGCCTGCTGGGGGCCGCATCACTCGCACTCGGCCAGACCGCGGCCGGTCCGGCCTGAACCCGAAGTGCCGCTGCGGTTTGGCATCATGCGTTGCCAGATCGGCGCCATCGCGCCGCCCTTCCCCTCCCTCATCCCTCCGCCATGACCTACGACACCCTGGACTACGCCGTCGACGCCGGCGTGCTGACGCTCACGCTGAACCGCCCGGACAAGCTCAATGCCTTCACGGTGCAGATGGCCGAGGAACTGGTCGACGCCTACCGCCGCGCCAGCGAGGACGACGCGGTGCGCGCCATCGTCGTCACCGGCGCGGGCAAGGCCTTCTGCGCCGGCATGGACCTGGCGGTCGAGGGCAACGTCTTCGGGCTCGACGAGAGCCTGCAGCCCACGCTGGCCGATGTACAGGAACGCGCCGAGGACCCGGCCATCCTCAAGGGCGTGCGCGACACCGGCGGACGCGTGTCGCTGGCGGTCTTCGAATGCAAGAAGCCGGTGATCGGCGCGATCAACGGCGCGGCCGTGGGCATCGGCGCGACGATGACCTTGCCGATGGACATCCGCCTGGCCTCCGAGAAGGCGCGCATCGGCTTCGTCTTCGGCCGCCTGGGCATCGTGCCCGAGGCGTGCTCGACCTGGTTCCTGCCGCGCATCGTGGGCATCTCGCAGGCGCTGGAGTGGGCCTACACGGCCGACATCTTCGACGCCGCCGAGGCACAGCGCGCAGGCCTCGTGAAGGCCGTCTACCCGCCGGACCAGTTGCTTCCCGAGGCACTGAAGATCGCCCGCCGCATCGCCGACGAGCGCTCGCCGGTGGCCGTCGCGCTGGCGCGCCAGATGATGTGGCGCAACAGCGCCCAGCCGCATCCGCTGGCCGCGCACGAGGTGGACTCGCTGGCGATGTTCTACACGAGCATCGGCGACGGCAAGGAAGGCGTGAAGGCCTTCCTCGAGAAGCGCCCTGCCGCCTTCCCGTCCAAGGCCTCGCAGATGCCCCCCTTCTACCCCTGGTGGGAGTAGGTCACGCGCGCGCAAAGTCTTGTAGGACAGCCGCCCGAGCGCGCATTTGTTCCGGCCTCGGACGGCGATCGGCTGTGCAGATCGCGAGGCGGTAGCCGATAGTTACGGGTATCGCCGAAGACGTGTCGGCAACAAGAAATCCTCGGGCCCGTGGACCAAAGCGCAGTCAACCCCCATTACCTCGAGCACGTCATCGATGTCGGCCGCAGCCGCGACGTCGAGGCCAGCGAGGACATCTACAGCGGCAACGGCACCAAGCTGCTGGCCAAGGGCGCCCGCATCGACGAGCGCGTCAAGGACCAGCTGCTGCAGCACAAGCTGAGCAAGCCGCTGGAGGACTGCATGAGCGTGTCCAGCGGCGTGGACGCTGCGCAATTCATGGCCACGGCCGAAGCCCTGCTCGACCAATCCCTGCTGCTGCGCTCGGTGTTCCGCACCGGACACGACAAGGCACTGGCCGCGCTGCGCCAGGTGCAGCTCAGTCCGCAGTTGCAATCGTTGCTGACCGTCTACGCCGAGCACCGCCCGCGCAAGCTGGAGCACACCGTCGGCGTCGCCTTGCTCAACGCCGGCATGACGCAGCACGTGCAGGGCACGCCCGACGCGCTGCGCACCGCGCTGCTGGCCGGGCTGTGCCACGACATCGGCGAGCTGTATATCGCCCCCGCCTACCTGGAGCGTGGCGCACGCCTGCCGCCCAACGAGTGGAAGCACATCGCCGCGCATCCGGTGATCGCCTTCCGCGTGCTGCACAAGATGCCGGGCCTGGGCGACGAGGTCTGCGCCGCCGTGGTCCATCACCACGAGCGCCTGGACGGCTTCGGCTATCCGCGCGGTCTGTCGGGCAAGGCCATCCCGCTGTCCGGCCAGGTGCTGGCCGCGGCCGAGCTGCTCAGCGGCCTCAACGAGTCCGGCCCCGGCGCCCCGCGGCGCGCGGACGTGGCGATGAAGCTCATCCCCGGCGAGTTCCACCAGTCCATGATCGATCTCGTGGCCACCGTCAGCCGCGACTGCAATGACCTGGACGCGGCGCTGGCCAGCCTGCCCAAGCTGGATGAGACCGTGCGCCGCGCCGAACACATCGGCGACCGGCTGGAGAAGCTCGCGCGCCTGGTCGACAGCCTGGACGCCGAACTGAAAGGGGCCAGCCAAGCCGTCAAGGACGTGGCCGCGCAATCCGTCCAGCGCTACGAGCGCATCCGTCGCGCCTTCTCCAGCACAGGCCTGGACACCGGAGCGCCGCGCAGCCTGCTGGCCCAGCTGGTGCAGATGGACGGCGAGCTGCTGCACCTGGAAGTGACGCTGATCCTGCGCGAGATCGGCTGGCGCCTGCGCGAGCTGGAGCGGGAAGTGCGCCTGCGCGTGCAGACCGCCGCGCCGCAGGAGGCCCCGCTCGTCGAGCGCCTGCTGGCGCCCCTGGTGATCACACGCGACGCCGAACCTGCACAACCCCTGGCCGCCGCCGCGTGAGCTGAACGGCGGATAAACCGCCCCGTTCCCTGCCAATTAAATCTCGACTGACGGCCGTCCGATAAGCAGCACTGGCAGGAGCAGGCCCACCGATCTGCTCCATATCCGACGCCCATGGAGGGCGTGGCAAGGAGAGCCGGATGTCTGTTCTGTCCCGATTCAACGTAGGTACCAAACTCGCAGTGGGCTTCGGTGCGTTGCTGGCCGCGCTCGCCGTGGTCGGTCTGTTCGCCATCCATGAGCTCAAGCAGATCAGCGAGGGCTCCCGGCGCATCGTCACCGAGAACGTGACGGGCGTGCGCGAGGCGCTGATGATCAGCGACTCGGCCACCCGCTACCGCGTGCGCGAGTTCCGCCTGGCGCTGACCAAGCAGGAAGACCGCGCCGGCGTGATCAAGCGCCTGCAAGCCGCGCTGGACACCATCTCCGAGCATCGCAAGAAATACGAATCAGCGATCAGCGACGACCAGGAACGCACGCTCTACAAGAACTTCTCCGGGGCTTTCGACCGCTACCTCGTGATCAGCCGCGGCTTCCAGGACCGCGCGCTGGCTGGCGACGACACCGGCGCCCAGCAGGTGCTGCTGGTGGACAGCCTCAAGCCCTTCGATGCCGTGGTCGAAGCCACCAAGGCGCTGAGCAAGTACAACGACGAACTGGCGCAGGCCGCCAGCGAACGCGCCGCCGCGATGGCCTCGCGTGCGAACTGGCTGATCCTGGCCGTGCTGGCCACCGCCCTGGTCGCCGGCGCACTGCTGGCCTGGAGCATCTCGCGCGCCATCACCCGCCCGCTGCGCAAAGCCCTGGGCCTGGCCGAAGGCGTGGCTGCAGGCGACCTGACCCACAGCCTGCGCGCCGAGGGCAGCGACGAGGTGACCCAGCTCACGCGTGCACTTTCGAGCATGGTGGACAAGCTGCGCGTGCTGGTGTCCGAGGTGCGCCTGGGCGTGGAGTCCGTCAGCTCGGCATCGTCGGAAATCGCCACCGGCAACCACGACCTGTCGGCCCGCACCGAGCAGGCCGCCGCCAACCTGCAGCAGACGGCCGCGTCGATGGAGCAGCTCACCGGCACCGTCAGCACCTCCGCCGATACCGCGCGCCAGGCCAACCAGCTGGCCGACCGCGCCACCGACGCCGCCCAGCGCGGCGGCCAGGTGGTGGGCCAGGTGGTGGCCAACATGGAACAGATCACCAACTCGTCGAAGAAGATCAACGACATCATCGGCGTGATCGACGGCATCGCCTTCCAGACCAACATCCTGGCGCTGAACGCGGCGGTGGAAGCCGCCCGTGCCGGGGAGCAAGGCCGCGGCTTTGCCGTCGTGGCATCCGAGGTGCGCACACTGGCCCAGCGCAGCGCCACGGCCGCCAAGGAGATCAAGACGTTGATCGGCGCCTCCGTGGAGACGGTGGAAAGCGGTGCCCAGCTCGTGCAGGACGCCGGCACGGTGATGCAGGACATCATCTCCAGCGTGCAGCGCGTCAGCGACCTGATGGGCGAGCTGGCCGCCGCCTCCGGCGAGCAGCGCGAGGGCATCGACCAGGTCAACACCGCCGTCGGCAACCTCGACCAGATGACGCAGCAAAACGCCGCGCTGGTGGAGGAATCCGCCGCCGCCGCGACCTCGCTGCACGACCAGGCCAAGCGGCTGAACGACGTGGTATCCGTCTTCAACCTCGGGGGCGGCAGCGAGTTCTCGGTCCCCACGGCAGCGCCCCAGCCCGTGGCGCGCAAGGCGCCGGAGCCTGCCAAGCCCTCGCTCTCGCGCGCCGTGGCGGTCAAGCCGGCAGCAGCCCAGGCGCCCGCACCCGCCCTGGCGGCACCCGCTGCGGCAGCCAGGCCGGCCGCCACTGCCAATGAGGCGGACTGGGAAACCTTCTGACCTGCGGGCGGACGTTCAGTCCAGCGTCTGCCTGTAGCGCGCCATCGCGACGGCGCCCAGCACCAGGATGAACAGGCCCATGGGCCACAGGTGCGGCAGCACGTCGGCCAGCGTCGAACCCTTGAGCATCACGCCGCGCACCAGGCGCAGGAAGTGCGTGATCGGCAGCGCCTCGCCGATCACCTGGGCCCAGTGCGGCATGCCGCGGAACGGGAACATGAAGCCCGACAGCAGGATGTTGGGCAGGAAGTAGAAGATGGTGATCTGCATCGACTGCATCTGCGTGCGCGCGATGGTCGAGAAGGTGAAGCCCACCGTCAGCACCGCCGTGATGTAGGCCAGCACGCCCAGCGCCAGCACGCCCAGGCTGCCGAACATCGGCACGCCGAAGAGCCAGCGCGAGGCCGCATAGATCATCAGCACCTGCACGTAGCCGATCAGCACGTAGGGCAGGATCTTGCCGATCATCACCTCCACCGGCTTCACGGGCGTGGCCAGCAGGTTCTCCAGCGTGCCGCGCTCGCGTTCGCGGGTCACGCCCATTGCGGTCATCATCACCAGCGTCATCGTCAGGATGACCCCCATCAGGCCGGGCACCACGTTGTACTGCGTGATGCCCTCGGGGTTGTAGCGACGGTGGATGCGCAGCTCGAAGGGCGCCTTGCCCGGGGTCAGCTGCGCGATGGGCCCGCGCAGTTCGGCGCGCAGGGCCATCTCGGGCAGTTGCGTCAGTGCGGCGATCGCGCCGCCCGATGCCGACGGGTCGCTCGCGTCCGCATAGACAGCCACGGCGGGACGCTCGCCGCGCAGCAGGCGATGCGTGAAGTCCGACGGGAAGACCAGCGCGAACTGTGCATCGCCTTCGGCCAGCCAGCGTTCGGCCTCGGCGTCGCTGACCGTGGCCTTGACGTCGAAGTAGCCGGTGTTCTCCAGCGCACGCACCACCGCATGCACCATCGGCCCGCCGTCGGCGGCCACCACCACGGTGGGCAGGTGCTTCGGGTCGCCGTTGATCGCGTAGCCGAACATCAGCAGCTGCATCAGCGGCACGCCGATCAGCATCGCGAAGGTCATGCGGTCGCGCTTGAGCTGGGTGAACTCCTTGCGCAGGATGGAGAAGATGCGGCGCCAGGACAGCGCGCGGTCAGTCACTGTTCGCATGGCGGCTGAGGTGGATGAAGACGTCTTCCAGGCCGGTGGGGATCTCCTGCGCCTGCCAGGCCTGGCCTTGTGCGTGCTGCTGCAGCCATTGCGGGAAGTCGGATCGCGTGTCGCTGCTGACGTGCACCGCCGCACCGAAGGGCACGGCCATCCAGTCGGCTTCGTCCTGCGCGGTCAGCGCGATCACGCGGTCCAGATGGGTGCCGGTGACTTCCCAGGTGCGCAGCTTCGATTGGTCGATGACTTCGCGCATCGTGCCGGCCGTCAGCAGCTTGCCGTAGGAGATGTAGGCCAGGCGATGGCAGCGCTCGGCCTCGTCCATGTAGTGGGTGCTGACGAGCACGGTCAGGCCTTCGGCGGCCAGCAGGTGGATCTGGTGCCAGAAATCGCGCCGCGCCTTCGGGTCCACGCCCGCGGTGGGCTCGTCCAGCAGCAGCAGCTCGGGCTCGTGCAGCAGACAGGCGGCCAGCGCCAGGCGCTGTTTCCAGCCGCCGGACAGCGACCCCGCGAGCTGCTGGCGGCGCGAGGTCAGCCCGAGGCGCTCCAGCGCGCGCGCCACGCGCTCGCGGCCGTCGGCCATGTCGTAGACCTCGGCGATGAACAGCAGGTTTTCCTCGATGGCCAGATCCTCGTAGAGGCCGAACTTCTGCGTCATGTAGCCGGTGCGCAGCTTGATCTGGCGCGACTGCTTCACCAGGTCGAAGCCCAGGCAGTGGCCTTCTCCGGCGTCGGGCTGCAGCAGGCCGCACAGCAGCCGGATGGTCGTTGTCTTGCCGCTGCCGTTGGGGCCGAGGAAGCCGCAGATCTCGCCGCGCCGCACCTTGATGTCGATGCCGTCGACGGCCTTGCGCGCGCCGAAGTGCTTGGTCAGGCCGCGGACGTCGATCGCGTACTCGTCGCGGCCTTCGCCGGCTGCGGGCGTGGACATCGCATCAGCCCTTCGTCGCGGCGACCGTGGGGTGCACTTCCAGCGGCTGCCCCGGCTTCAGCTCGGCGGCAGAGGGGCCTTCGGGCACCGCCTCGACCAGGAAGACCAGCTTGCCGCGGCTTTCGTTGCTGTAGATCACCGGCGGCGTGAACTCGGCTTGCTGGGAGACGTAGGTCACCTTGGCCGTGCCGCCCGCGCAGCCGTCGCAGCCCCAGTGCACGACCTGTCCCGGGCGCACTTGCGACAGCGCCGCCTGCGGCACGAAGAAGCGCAGCTTCACCGCGCCGTCGGGCAGCAGCGCGACGACGGGGGACCCCGCCGGCACCCATTCGCCGACGCGGTAGAGCACGTCGAACACCGCCGAGGCCACCGGCGCGGTGCGCCGCTTCTGCTCGGCCTGCCATTCCACCTGCGACACCTGGGCCGCAGCGGCCTGCTTGTCGGAGCGCGCGGCGGCGATCTGGTCCGGTCGCGCGCCCTCGCGGGCCTGCTTGAGCTGGGCCTCGGCCTCGCGCACACCGGCCGCGTCGCGTGCATAGGCGGCGTTCAACTCGTCGAGCCGCGCCGCCGACTGGAAGCCCTGCTTCACCAGCTGGCGATTGCGCTCCAGCTGCGAGGTGGAGATCTCCAGCGCCGCACGCGCCTGCTTCAGCTGGGCTTCAAGCGCACGCAGTTCCTGTTCGCGCCGGCCCTTGTTGAGGTCGGCCACCTGGGCATCGGCACGCTGCTGCTGGGCCTGGGCGGCCTGCCTGCTGTAGGCCTCGGGCGCGCTGTCGATCTGGTAGAGCGGCGCGGCAGCCGCCACCTTGTCGCCCCGATTCACCTCCAGCTTCTGCAGCAGGCCGCCTGCGGGCGAGGCGATGTAGACCAGGTCGGCCTGGGCGTAGCCGGACCAGCCGGCGTCCTCGTGGCCCAGGCAGCCGGACAACACGGCCGCCGCAGCCAGCGGGCTCAGGGTGGAACGCAGGGGAAGCGGCTTCATGCGGTTCTCTCCATCAGGGGGCCAGGCCCTTCAGCATCCAGTCCAGCCGGCGGGCCACGTGCTCGCGGTCCATCGCATAGGACTCGAAGGCCGCAGCGAACTCGGGCGGCATGAAGGAGCGGCCGTTCATCGCCTCGAACAACAGCACCGGCAGGCCGACCAGGGCCAGCAGCGCCAGCAGGATGTGCACGGGATCTTCCTGCTGGCGCAGCTCGCCACGGGCCTGGGCCTCGATCACGGCCTGCAGCACGATGGCCGGGTGGCGGTCGCCGCTGCTGAGCAGGAAGGCGCGGGCCGCCGGCTCGCCCGCCGCCGCATCGGCCGTGAGGTGACCGACGAAGGCGCGCTCGGCCAGCATCCAGTCGGCGATGCCCATCACCAGGCCGCGCAGGCCAGCCTGCTTCGGGTCCATCTCCACCAGCAGGTCGCGGGTACGTTCCATCAACGGGGCGTACCAGTGCTCGATCAGCTCGGCGATGAAGGCCTCGCGCGAGCCGAAGTGGTAGACGAAGCTGCCGAGGTTGACGCCCGCGTCACCGGCCACTGCGCGCACGGTCAGCGCACGCAGGCCATGCTGCTTGGCCCGGGCGACGCCGGCCCGCAGCAAGCGTTCGCGCGTCGAGGCGGGCAGGTCGGCCGGTTCAGGGGAACGGGGAGGCATGGCGGGGATTTATACATTCGTATAAATCCCGTGTCCAGCCCCGCGGCGCAAGCGGCCTGCAGGACCGCGGCGGGGAGATCAGCGTTTGGCCGTCGCTGGCTCGGAGCAGTCGGCGCAATGGCCGTGGATCGTGAGCTGGGCGCTCGCCATCTCGAAGCCCTCGGGCAGTGCAGCCGTGCGGGGAACGCGGGCGCTCAGGCAGTAGAGCCGCCCGCAATCGTCGCACTGGAAATGCGCGTGGGACTGGTGTTCCCCGGCTTGCACCGTGACGAAGCGGGTCACGCGGTCGATGCCGATGGACTTCGCCGCCAGCGCGGCCTCGACGAAGCTGTCCAGCGTGCGGTAGAGCGTCACCCGGTCGAGCCTGAGGTGGGCCAGCTCACCCTCGATGTCGGCATGGCTGAGCGCACGCGGCGCCTGCTCCAGCAAGCCCAGCACGGCCACGCGCGCGGCGGTCGTGCGCAGGCCGGCGTCGTGCAGGCGAGCGGACAACGCGGCGGTATCGGCGACGGGCTTCTTGCGGCGGGAGGCGGCCATGGCACAGCGGCTGCGTGTGGGGGAGCTTCGATTCTAGGAAAGCCCCTGCGCCGCGAGAGCGCCCCAAATGAGCGGCCGGACGGCGCTGCCCCCCGGTCTCGATGGACCGTGGGCACCGGCGTCCGGCCGTGGCCCGCCCTGCTCAGACCGCCTTGAGCGCCTGCTCCAGGTCGGCGCGCAGGTCGTCGACGTGCTCGATGCCGATGGACAGCCGTACCGTGTCCTCCGTGACCCCGGCCTTGGCCAGTTCATCGGGCGCGAGCTGCCGGTGGGTGGTCGAGGCCGGATGCGTGGCCAGCGAGCGTACGTCGCCGATGTTGACCAGGCGGGTGAAGAGCTTCAGCGCGTCGAGGAAACGCGCACCGGCCTCGCGGCCCTGTCCGGCAGGTGCCTTCAGCCCGAAGGTGACGATGCCCGAGGCGCGGCCGCCGTAGTGCTTCTTCACCAGCTGGTAGTCGGCGTGGTCCTCCAGCGCGGCGTAGTTGACCCAGGCCACCTTGGCGTGCTGCTTCAGGTATTGCGCGGTCTTCAGCGCGTTGTCGCTGATGCGGTCCATGCGCAGGGCCAGGGTCTCGATGCCCTGCAGGATCTGGAAGGCGTTGAAAGGCGACAGCGCCGCCCCCGTATTGCGCAGCGGCACCACGCGCGCGCGGCCGATGTAGGCGGCCGGGCCCAGGGCCTCGGTGTAGACCACGCCGTGGTAGCTGACGTCGGGCTCGTTCAGGCGCTTGAAGCGCTCTTTGTGCTGGGCCCAGGGGAACTTGCCGGAGTCGATGATGGCCCCGCCCAACGTGGTGCCGTGGCCACCTAGGTACTTGGTCAGCGACTGCACGACGATGTCCGCGCCGTGCTCGATCGGGCGGAACAGGTAGGGGCTGGGCACCGTGTTGTCGACGATCAGCGGCACCCCGTGCTTGTGCGCGACGGCCGCCACTGCAGCCACGTCGGTCACGTTGCCCTTGGGGTTGCCGATCGACTCGACGAACACGGCCTTGGTCTTCGCGTCGATCAGCGCCTCGAAGCTCTTCGGGTCGCGGTCGTCGGCGAAGCGCACCGTGATCCCGAACTGCGGCAGCGTGTGGGCGAACAGGTTGTAGGTGCCGCCATAGAGCGCGGTGGAGGCGACGATGTTGTCGCCGGCCTCCGCGATGGTCTGGATCGCATAGGTCACCGCGGCCTGGCCCGAGGCCAGCGCCAGCGCCGCGAGGCCGCCTTCGAGCGCGGCCAGCCGCTCCTCCAGCACCGCGTTGGTGGGATTCATGATGCGGCTGTAGATGTTGCCCGCGACCTTCAGGTCGAACAGGTCCGCGCCGTGCTGAGCGCTGTCGAAGGCATAGGCCACCGTCTGGTAGATCGGCGGCGCGACGGCCTTGGTGGTCGGGTCGGGGCTGTAGCCGGCGTGGACCAGCTTGGTCTCCAGGCGCCACTGGGCCTGCAGCCGTGCCTTGATGTCGTCAGCGGAATTCGGATTGCTCATCGTGCTTTCTCCTGGCAATTGAAACCCGGACGGGGTCCGGGACGGGCCAGGATAGGACTCGATGGCAGGCCGTGGCACAACCCCCAAGAGCGCATATCACCCAAGCTCATGCGCGCCGCGCATGACGCCGGCGCACGGGGTCAGACCATCTGCGTGACGACGCGGTTGCGGCCCTCGGCCTTGGCACGGTAGAGCAGCTGGTCGGCCAGCGCATACACGCCCTCGGGCTGCATGTTGCGCGTCTCGCCGCCCAGGATCACCAAGCCGAAGCTGGCGGTCACCACGCCTTGGCCGCCGCCGTTGTGCTCGTGCGGGATGCCGAGCTCGGCGATGCCGGCGCGTATGCGCTCGACGAAGGCCTGGGCCTTGTCGGGTGGCTCGTCGATGGTGAAGACCACGCCGAACTCCTCGCCGCCGAGGCGGAAGAACTGGTCGCCCGAGCGCCGCAGGGTCGCGCGGATGTGGCTGCTGAGGCGGCGCAGCACCTCGTCGCCCTTCTGGTGGCCGTAGTGGTCGTTGTAGGCCTTGAAGTGGTCCACGTCGAGCAGGCAGAAGGCAAAGGGCGCGCGGTGCCGGTTGTGGCGCGCGATCTCGGCGGCGAAGACGGTGTTGAAGTGGCGGCGGTTGTAGGCGCCGGTGAGTTCGTCGGTGATCGCCATCTCGTTGAGGCGGCGGTTGGCGCTCTCCAGTTCCTGGGTGCGCTCCTGCACCTCGTGCTCCAGGCGATGCGCCAGCTCGGCCTGGGTACGCAGCGCGGTCTGCTCGGCCAGGAGCTTTTCGGCGCGCAGGATGTTCATCTGGTCGGCCAGGCCGAAGGCCAGCAGCAGCACCTCCAGCGCGGAGCCCAGCTGCAGCGCGTTCTCGGTCACCACGTTGGACGGCAGCACGCCCAGCATGCGCAGCCAGTAGAGCACCGCGCCGAATGACAGCATGCTCACGGCCACCAGGTAGTAGCGCGCCGGCCGTGCCTGGATGCCGTGGCGCTGCGCGATGCCGGTGGCCAGCCCCGCGCCGATCAGCACCAGGCCGGCCGGGATGGTGGCGACGAAGGTCAGCGCGTAGACGCCGAATAGCGCCGGCAGGATCCACGCGGCGGCAAAGGCGGAGCTCCAGACGATGACCTTGTGCATACCGCCGCCGGCGTGGCGCCGCGTGTCCAGGAAATAGATCAGGAAGACGCCGCAGGTGGCGTAGCTCGCCGCCGCGGCGATGGCCAGGAATTGGTTGTTGAAGTCCGGATGCCGCGGCCAGAAGTACTGGAAGCCGTAGCCGCGGAAGGTCACGCTCCAGGCCAGGAAGGCCAGGATGTAGGCCACGTACCAGCCGAACGCGCCCTGCCAGGTCGAGACGAACAGGAACAGCGTGTAGGCCATGATCGTCAGCAGCAGGCCGTAGTACAGGCCGAAGACCAGGGTCTGGGTCTGCGCGTCCTGCGCGTAGGCCGACACCTTCCACAGCACCGGCTTCACGGCCTCGTGCAGGCCATCGTAGGCGGCCAGGCGGATCCAGACGTCCACCGTCTCGCCCGGTGCCAGCTGCAACGGCAGGACGGGCGAGCGCTGGGCGATCGGCCGGTTGGCGAAGGGCCGGCGGTCGCCGGTCTCCACGTGGGTCAGCGTGCGGCCGTCGCGCAGCACGTAGACATCCACGTAGTCCTGCAGGGGCGAGCCGATGTCCAGCAGCCGGTAGCCGGATCCCGCGCCGGCGTTGCGCAGCCTTACATGCAGCCACCAGGCGGAAGTGGAATAGCCGAAGCTCAGGGTGCCGCCGGCGGGGAGGCGATCCGAGGGCTTGGCCTGAGCCAGGTCGGCGGGCTGCAGCTTGCCGCTGGGATCCTCGTAGAGCCGGCCGTAGCGGGCCAGCTCGATGGACTCGTCCTGGTCGCCCACCACGATGGCTGCGGGCTGGGCCTGGGCTGTGCCGCAGATGGCCCACACCAGGATGGCGCACAGCCACCCCAGCGACGGCGGCATGCGCATGCGCAGCCACCGCATCGACCTATGCGTCAGACCCGGAACCATCGAGGCTTCATCGGCAGGCCCTCCCGGCCTTTGAGACTGTGGAACAGGTAACGATCGGCCGGTGCGTGCAGCCTTACCGGGACGGCCGGGAGGATGACCGACCCGGCCCGCTGCAGGAGATCAGGGCGCCTTGACCACGCGCGTCTTGCCGCCCGTGGTGATCAGCACCACCTTGTCGCCGGGGGCAAGCTTCTCGTTGCCCTCGGCCTGCACGATGGAGCGGCGTTCGCCACCGGCGATCTGCAGCAGGATCTCGACCGCGCTCTCGCGCGTGCCGTAGCGCTCGGCCGCGTTGCCGATCACCGCGCCGGCCACCGCACCCAGCACGCCGCCGACGATGGCGTCGCGGCGCCCGCCGATGGACGAGCCGGCCACGCCGCCGATCACGCCGCCGGCCACGCCGCCCACGCCGGACTGCTCGCCTTCCACGGTCACCGGCCGCACCGACAGCACGACGGCGTCCTGCACCTGGGACAGGCGCTGGGCCTCGTCGCGCTTGATGACGTCCGGGCTGGTGGTGGAGCAGGCTGCCAGCGTCGCAGACAGGGCCAGGACCAGCGACCTGGCCAGGATGGGCATCGGGGTCTTCATCGGGTTCTCCTTCAGGGAAGCCCCATTTTGCTCAAGCCGGCGACAGCTGCGTGTCAGGCCGCGAGGAAGGCCTGGACGTCGCGCACCGTGCGCGCGGCGTCTTCCTCCTGCGGCACGTGGCCCAGGTCGTCGTAGACCTGCAGCCGGCTGCCCGGGATCGCCTTCTGGAATCCGCGCGCGTCCCCCAGGCCGAAGATGCGGTCGCGCGCTCCCCAGACGATCAGCGTGGGCATGCGCAGCTCGCCCAGGCGGTGCGTGTCTTCGCCCATGTTGACCTGGCGGAAGCGCCGCGCCAGCGCGCCCCGGTTGCCCGGGCGCAGGGCCAGCTGGTAGTAGCGGTCGTTGATGGCGGCGGTGATGCGGGAGGGCTCACCGTAGACGAAGCGCGTGCTGGAGTCGACGATGAAGCGCGGCAGGACGCGCTCGATGATGGGCCGCGAGCCCGGCAACGCCGCCAGCAGGAAGCCCAGCGGCATGCCCTTGGGCCACTTCTTGTAGCCGGCGGCGTCGACCAGGATCAGGCGCTCGATGCGCTGAGGCGCGGCCAGGCCGACGTGCCAGGCGATCTCGCCGCCCAGCGAGTTGCCGCCGAGCACGCAGCGCTGGATGCCCAGGCGATCCAGCAGCGCCAGGACGAAGCGCACGTACGTGTCGAGGTGGTAGTCGTCCTCGGGATTGGGGCCGGTGAGGCCGAAGCCCGGCAGGTCCATGGTGACGACACGCCGCGTCGGCTTCAGCGCGTCCACCCAACCTTCCCAGGTGTGCAGGCTGGCCGCGGTACCGTGGATCAGCACGATGGGCGAGGGGTCCTCGCGCGGGCCTTCGTCGCGCAGGTGGACCTGCATGCCCATGAGGGCGATGAACTGGGAGGGCGCGGGGGCCCAGCGGGACCTGAGCTGGTCCAGCGGAAGGTCTGCCTGCAGCAGTCCGAACATGTCTACTCCTGGATCGATGCTCTGCGGCATCTGGCGCATGGTGGGTGGGCGGATGCGCCCGCTCGGGCGCGGCGCGGCGCGCATTGTGCCGGCGCGCCGCCCCGCCGAGGGGCTTCAGCGCGACAACCGGAAGCTGGTGCTGTCGGGTCTTCCCGGCAGGCTCAGGGCCGCCGTGGCGGGCGGCGTGGCGGCGATGACCTTGCCGTCGCGGATCACGTGCAGGCGCGTGGCCCGCAGGCGCAGGGCCTCCACCGGGTCCGCGGCCTGCAGCACCACGAGGTGGGCGTGGGCTGCCGCGCCCA
>SCTQ01000105.1 GCA_004322345.1 Aquabacterium sp.
CGAAGCCAAGGCTGGTGCAGGCGCCGCAGCAGACGACCACGGGCCCAGCTCGGGCCTGCCACGGCTGATCGCCGCCCTGGTGCTGGCCACGGCTGCGGAGCTTGCTGGGCTGATCTTCGGCGAGGGCCAGTTCGTCCAGTGGGCCGAGATGGCACTGGCCGCCGGCGCCATCGCACTCAGCGGCCTGGGCGTCTACAAGAAAGGCATCACCTCGCTCCTGCGCGGCCAGCTGACCATCAACACCTTGATGAGCGTGGCCGCCACCGGGGCCTTCCTGATCGGCGAGTGGCCCGAAGCCGGCATGGTGATGGCCCTGTACGCGATTGCCGAGCTGATCGAGGCCAAGTCGGTCGACCGCGCCCGCAACGCGATCAGCAGCCTGATGGCGCTGGCGCCCGAAGAGGCGCAGGTGCTGCAGCCCGACGGCAGTTGGGCGGTGCGCCCGGTCGACCAGGTCGAAGTCGGCCAGCAGATCCGCGTGCGCCCTGGCGAGCGCCTGCCGCTGGACGGCGTGGTGCTGCGCGGCACCAGCGCGGTCAACCAGGCGCCGGTGACCGGCGAGAGCATCCCCGTGGACAAGGCCGCGGGCGACGGCGTCTTCGCCGGCACCATCAACGAGACCGGCGAGCTGGAAGTGCGCGTGACCGCCGCCGCCTCCGAGACCACGCTGGCGCGCATCATCCACGCCGTCGAGCAGGCCCAGGGCAACCGGGCGCCGACCCAGCGCTTCGTCGACCGCTTCGCCGCCATCTACACGCCGGCCGTCTTCGCCGCAGCAGTCGCCGTGGCGGCGCTGGGACCTTGGGTGATGGGTTGGACCTGGCTGGATGCCCTGTACAAGGCCCTGGTGCTTCTGGTGGTGGGCTGCCCCTGCGCCTTGGTCATCTCCACGCCGGTGACCGTCGTCAGCGCCTTGGCCGCCGGCGCACGCCGCGGCATCCTGATCAAGGGCGGGACCTACCTGGAGCAGGCGCGCAACCTGCGGGCCGTGGCACTCGACAAGACCGGCACGGTCACCCAGGGCGAGCCGATGCTGGTCCACTGGAGCAGCCTGCACGACCAGGCGCAGGACCATGCCCGGCTGGCCGCGGCGCTGGCCCAGCGCTCGGACCATCCCGTCTCGCGCGCCATCGCGCAGGGGCTGGGCGAGCAGCCCACCGCCCAAGTGGATGATTTCGAGGCCCTGGCCGGCCGCGGCGTGCAAGGGCGCGTCGACGGCCAGCGCCTGGCGCTGGCCAACCACCGGCTGGTCCAGGAGCGTGGCCTGGGCGATGCCGCCCTGGAGCGCACCCTGGAGGAGCATCAGCGCCAGGGCCGCACGGTGACGCTGCTGTTGGACGATCGCCAGGTACTGGCCATCTTCGCGGTCGCCGACACCATCCGACCCAACGCCCGAGAGGCCGTCACCGACCTCCGTGAGCTAGGCCTGAAGGTGGTCATGCTCACCGGCGACAACGCCGCCACCGCCAAGGC
>SCTQ01000106.1 GCA_004322345.1 Aquabacterium sp.
TGAGGATGCCCCATCGGATGCGAACGGTAAGACCCTGGCGCCACTTGCGAGGGACCGTCGCGCAGCAGACGGTGCTGCCTCCCTTTCCCGCTTGGTCAGCGCTGTACCCGTTGACCCAGAAGTTCTGCACGCTCACGTGATCGGCCAAATGATCGATCCCTGTGATGCCGACGCTGACGCTCGCCTTGTCCGGGTCTGCTCTGCATGCAGTGAGAATGCCAGCCAGCGTGACAACAAGCCATAGCGCTCGCCACGTGACCTTGCGAAGGTTTCTGTGCGGCATGATGTTCAGTCAGTTGATGGACGAAGAGACTCGACCGCGTTGGCGAAGGCCTCGGCCTCCAGGATCGCACCGCGACTCTCCAATACCCGACCTGCCAGAACCAGCTGATCCGGATAGCTCTCAATCCGTTTGCTGCGCATCAGATTGCATAGCTGCGTGAACCAGGCATGCCGCTCCTCAATCGAGCCGTGATGCGCAAGCTCGGGTTCGGCTTCGAGCGTCGAAGCAAGCAATTGATCCGGCCAGGAACTGTCGAGCAGGACTGCGAGTTCTGGGTGAGTGAGGCGCAGGGTCATCCACCCATTTAGTGATTCGTCCAATGAGCCGCGCCAGCTGTTCCGTACGCCGCAGCGGGTCAAATAATCCCAGCGATGAATCGGGCCGATAAGAAGGCGGACTCTCGCAGGAGTCATCGCCCGCATCATGGCTGCGACGCATCGGGTGTCAGCGAACCGGAAGAAATAGCGCTGCCCATCTGCCGTGAGCACATGGCGGATATTGACCAGATGCTCGAGCAGGGCATGTTGGGTGGGGGCCTGAATCCAAGAGATCGCCCAGTGACGCTCCAGGGACCGCATCAGTGCGAACGCAATGCGGTTGCCGGCAAGCGAATCCGCAGGCAGACATACGGGCCCCATCCTGCGAGCCGAGGGGTCGGCAAGGTCGCCATATATCCACGTCGCCGCCGCATCGCTCGCTTCCAGCGAGTCGATTTCCACGCTGGTCAGTGCGCCGCCATCCAGAAGCATGAAGAGTTCCGACATGTCCGTCCTCTTGTGACGCTAGGCCGGTACCAACGGTGTGGCGGAACGTATCGCTCGTACGAAGCATGAGAGGCAGAAATCCGATTGGGGGAAATCGGGTGCCGGTGATTCAGCGGTTGCAGGCCCCACCATGCTCTTCGTCCCCGCCAACACCGTGATCTTCCCCGGGCACTCCACCGTGATCTGCCCGTTCTCCAGGGTGATGCAAGCCCCACCCGCCGTCTTCAGCACCACCCGTTTCGCCGCCGCAAAGTCCACGAAGGCCGACGCGCTCTGCACGCGAAGGTCCTCCTTCGCCGCCAGATGCATCGCCGCGTTCTGTGCTTGCACCATCACGTCGCCGCCCGCGGCGATCGCGGTGATGCCTGTGCCTGCTGCTTCACCGTTGCCTTCGATAGCACCGGCCAGCAGGCCGATGGCCTGGCCGGTGTGGATGCGCAGGGCGCCGCCGGATGCCTGCTGCAGGTCCTGGCCGGCGGCCAGGTGCAGGGTGTCGTTGGCGCTGAGCTGCAGGTCCTGCCCGGCGGTGAGGCCCAGGCCGGACTTGGCGGCGATGGCGACGATGGGGTCGGTGGTGTGGGGAAGCCTGTCCTTCGCCGCTGCGGTCGTCTTGGCCGATGCGTCGGCGGTGGCGGCGCCGAAGGTTTGCGACGAGGCCATGCCGCTGGCGGCCTGGTGCAGGGCGGCCAGTGGCGCGGCGTGATCGTCCAGCGTGCCGCCGCCAGCCTGCGTGCTGCCGATGGTGGTGGCCAGCTGCACCGTCCGGTGCGCGCGCGCGGCTTCGCTGAATCGTTCGGCCAGTTGCTGTTGCTGCTTCGCCAGCGTGCTGCCGGCTGCGTGGTCCAGCGCGGGCTCGTGGTCGGCGATGCCCCAGGTGGACAGCAGCAGGCCCTGGCCTGCACGCACGCTGCCATAGGCGTCGGTACGCAGCTCCAGGCCCAGGCCGCGCAGGCTGCCGCGGTGGTTGTCGGCGCGGTGCAGCAGGTGGCCCAGGTTCAGCCAGGTGGCGTGCTGGGTGCTGCCGGCCTGCACGGCGAGCTGGCCGTCGCTGTCGTCGAACAGCAGCTGGTTGTGCCCGGTGCCGGCGCGGTTGCCGAACTCGTTGCTGCGCCAGCCGCTGAGGGCGGCAGCCTGGGCCTGGGTGTCGCTGCCGGGGGCGGCACCGTGCCAGGCGGGCGCGTTGCCGCCGCTGTAGCTGGCCACCTCGTTGCCTTGTGCGGCGGCGCGGTGGTCGGTGCTGGTGGAGAAGATCCGGTCGTCCGCGGGTGCGGATGGTTCGCGGCCGCCCGGCGTGGCGGCGGTGCCGCCTTCGCCGCGGCCGTTGTGGACCGCGCCGACGACGATGGGATGCTCGACGTCGCCGCCGATGAACTCGACCAGCACTTCCTGGCCGATGCGGGGAATGAATTGCGCGCCCAGGCCTGCGCCTGCGCCAGGACCAGCCCAGCGCTGGACCACACGCATCCAGCAGCTCAGGCGGTTGTCGGCGCGCGGGTCGGCATCGGGCGTGTTCTGCCAGTGGAACTTCACCCGTACGCGGCCGAGCAGGTCGGTGTGGATGTCGCCCAGTGCGGGGGCGACCTCGCCTGCCGGCCCGACGACGATGGCGGTCTGCAGGCCCGCGCGGCGCGGTGGCGGCGGCACCGGGCGCCAGGCGACGGCGGCGCGCACGGCGACGAAGCGGTTGGCATAGCCGCTGCCGCGGGCCTGGGCCAGCAGCTCGGCAGTGGGCGGCAACTCGGGCAGGCCATCGGCGGCTTGCGTGACCAGGCCTTCGTCCCCCCAGCCTTCGAAAGCCTCGCCCAGCGTGGCAGCGAGGTGGTCGTTCAACGCCTTGGGCAGGTTGTTGATGCCGGCGTGCAGCACGCGCAGCGTGGTGAAGCGCTTGCGCTGGGCGGCGGCGGCGGCGTCGCCCAGGCCATCCAGCGCATCCAGCGTGGACTGGCTCAGGTCGAACTGCGTGCCGGCGCGCAGGCTGCGCACGCTGCTGCGGCCCAGCCAGGTCTTGTGGCGCGCATCCTGGGCCTGTGCCAGAAGCGCTGCGCGGCGCGGCAGGTGCGCGGCCGTGGGGCTGGAGAGTTCGGTGCTGAGGTTGGGCGCAGCGCTGGCCAGGGTGTAGTGCTCCAGTGCCGGAGCCTGTTCGCCCGCGTGGCCGGCGGCGGCGCCCAGGGCGGCGTGGCTGGACTGTTGCGCATAGCCGTCCCAGCTCAGCATGGTCGTCCGCGCGGCGGGCAGCACACGCACGCCGCCGAAGGCCTGGATGGCATCGGACGCCTCCTGTGACGAGCTGCGGTGGAAGCGGATGCCGTGGTCGGCGGCGGAAGTGGCATCGGCCGGCAGCTGCACGCTGTCGGCAAAGATCACCAGCCGGTGGCCCGCGGGGGCGGCATCGTCTTCCTCGAAGCGGTAGCCCAGGCCTTCCTCGGCGAGCAGGCGCTGCAGGAAGTCGAGGTCGGTCTCGCGGTATTGCACGCGCAGCCCGCGCACGCCGCCGTCGGGCGAGGCCGCGAGTTCCGCGGCGACCTCGTCGGACCAGCTCCAGGCCGCGTGTGACACATACGGCGCGAAGAGGTCATCCACGATCTGCTGCACGCTGTTGTCCTGCCAGAGGCGGCTGGCGCGGCGATGGGCCAGCAGCTGCAGCCAGGGCACGAGGGTCAGTCGATAGCGCGCGAAGCCGCCGTCGGCGTCCAGGGCTTCGGCTACCTGGACCAGGCCGCTGCGGCTGGTGCGGCGGCCGTCGGCCAGCGTGATGCGCAAGCGCGCGGCGCGCGCCACCAGGGCCTCGGGCGGCAGCGCCGCATCGCGGCTGAGGGCACAGATGCGCCAGGCATAGGGGCGGCTGAGGGCTTCGTCGCCCACCCAGGCCTCGACCAGCAACTGCGACAGCGCATCGCCATCCTGCGCCGCACCACCCACACCTTCCAGCGCATACAGCCGCCGCGCGTCGGTGAAGGCCGCGGACAAGGCTTCCAGCGCTGCGGCGCCCAGGCTGGACAACGCAGCCGGCAGCCTGCCAGGCGACGACAGCATGGACGAGGCCGACTCCGGCACGGCCATGGCAGCAGCCACGGCGCCCGAGCCCGGCGCGAAGTCCGACAAGGATGCGGACATGGAACCCCTGGAGTTTTATTGGATGGCGCTCAGCGGCGAGGCAGGGCCTGCCGAAGGCGCGGCGATGCTAGCAGTGCGTCTGGGGCGCTCTGCCCCTCATCGGGGTGATGGTTGCATCGTGGTGTAAACGCCTGCCGGCAAAGGCTGCGGCAGGCGCACTGGACCGCGGGGAGGATCCAGCCAACGGCGTGATGCCGCTGGAAGCAAGGCCGGGCCGGCCCCTGCTCGGGGCCCGCCGGCGGCGGGTCAGGCCAGTGCGCCGCCGCCTGTCCAGGCCAGCTGGGCGATGACCTGGTGCGCCGAGGAACGCGGGTAGCGCTCGCGTGCGATGCGGATGGCGCCTTGCGGCGTCTGCGCCAGCACCTTGAGCACGCGCGTGGCCGCTTGCCGCGACGACGAACGGGACGGGAGCGTGGCGATCACCACGGAGACTTCGAACAACATCAAGGCCGGTTCGATGGCCAGATTCATCAGTGCTCGCATGTTCAACCTAGTGCGGACGGCTGCTGGTGTCAGCAACTTTGCAAGAAGTGGACCGCAGCGAGATGACAGCCATACCGGTATCGCATGATCGCGGGGGTGTAGGCCGTCTCCGACAGACGGGCGACGTTGCGGCCTCTTCTTGCGGCTCAGTTTGCACCAGCCTGAAGCGTCGGGTAGTCGGTATAGCCCTCTGATGCGCCGCCATAGAACGTGCCGCTGTTCCATTTGTTCAGCGGTGCACCAAGGCGCAGTCGAGCGCCCAGGTCCGGGTTGCTGATGAAGGGGCGGCCGAAGGCGATGAGGTCGGCCGCGCCGCTGTCCAGCGTGGCCTGGGCCAGCGTCAGGTCGTAGCCGTTGTTGGCCACCCATGGTGCGCCGGCACGACGGCGCAGCGATTGGTAGTCGAAGGGCACGCCCTCGCGCGCGGGCACGTCGCGCGGGCCGCCGGTGGCGCCTTCCACCGTGTGCAGGTAGGCCAGCTCGTACTTGCCGAGCTGGTCGGCCACGTAGTCGAACAGCGGCTGCGGATCGCTGTCGCGCGCATCGTTGGCCGGCGTCACCGGCGACAGGCGCAGGCCCGTGCGGCCGGCACCGATCGCGCCGGTGATGGCCTCCACCACTTCCAGCAGCAGGCGTGCGCGGTTCTCGATCGAGCCGCCGTAGATGTCGGTGCGATGGTTGATGCCGTCGCGCAGGAACTGGTCGAGGAGATAGCCATTGGCGCCGTGGATCTCCACGCCGTCGAAGCCGGCCTCGATTGCGCGGTTCGCGGCGTCGCGGTACTGGCCGACGATGCGCGGGATCTCGTCGAGCCTGAGCTCACGCGGCTCGGACACCGGCACGAAGCCTTCCTTGACGTAGGTCTTGGTATTGGCGCGGATGGCCGAGGGCGCCACCGGCGCCGCGCCGTTGGCCTGCAGGCTGGTGTGGGACACGCGGCCCACGTGCCACAGCTGCGTGACGATCCTGCCGCCGCGCTCGTGCACGGCACGCGTCACCTGCTTCCAGCCGGCGACCTGGTCGGCGTTGAACAGTCCCGGCGTGTCCAGGTAGCCCTGGCCCTCCTGGCTGATCTGCGTGGCCTCGGTGACGATGAGGCCGGCGCCGGTCCTGGGATCGGCGCGCTGCGCGTAGTACTCGGCCATCAGGGCCGTGGGCACCTGGCCCGCACCCGCGCGGTTGCGCGTCAGCGGGGCCATGACGATGCGGCTGGACAGTTCGATGTCGCCGACGCGGATGGGGTCGAAGAGGCTGGGCATGGGACTTCCGATTGTCAAAACAGGGTGGCGGCGCGGGCCGGCCGGGTGAGGGCGAGACCGCAGGCTAAGCGCATTGCGAATAGGCGCAGCGACACACGGACACCGGCTTTCGTGCTTGTGCGGCTGCGTGTACGCCGCGTTGCGCGTGAAGTGCTTCACGCGCAGGCCGCGCCTCGCGGGGGATGCTCGGCAAGCCGGTGCCGCCGCGGCCGATATCGCCTTACCGGCGCCGCATCGGCGTCACTCACGCCTATCGTGCCTGCCATGAGCATCGATCCCCAACTGCGTTCGCTGAATATCGATATCCCCGCCTGCCCGCATACGCTGGTCAAGCTGTCCTTGATGATGGGCAACGAGAACGCGCAGACCGATGCGATGGCCGAGCTGATCGAGGGCGACATGGCGCTGGCTTCGGCCATCGTGCGCACCGTCAACTCGGCCTTGTTCGGGCTGCTGCACCGGGTGGAGACCGTGCACGAGGCCGTGCGCTATCTCGGCATGCGCGAGGTCTCGGGCATCACCTACGAGATGGGCCTGCGGGCGGCCTTCCCGCCCGGCCCGCTGATCGATCGCATCTGGGACCGCGCCAGCCGCCGTGGCCTGGCCATGGGCCGTGCCGCGCAGGCGCTGGACCTGCCCAATCCCTGGGCCGCGCATACCGCCGGCCTGTTCGCCGAGAGCGGTCGTGCCGTGCTCTATGCCTACGACCGCGAGCGCTACACGCAGCTCGAGGAACGCGCCAGCAGCGACGACGCGCTGATCGCAGCCGAGGTGGCCGCGTTCGGCGTCAGCCATGCCGCCCTCGGTGCGGCGCTGTGCCAGTCCTGGGGCCTGGCCTCGGAAGTCGGCGCCTTCGTGCGTGCCCGGCCGGCGTCGCTGGACGACTGGGCGCGCGAGCCGCTGGAGGTGCGCCGCCTGCTGGCCATCGGCGCCGAGATCGACACTGCATTGGAGCCGGCCGAGGTGCCGAATCCGCAGGGCCCTGCGCTGTCGGCGCAGCGGGCCGAGCTGGCCGAGCTGGAGATCGGCCAGCTGTGCGACGCGCTGCAGCGCGTGTGCGAAGTCTTCGCCCAGCGCGAAATAGCTTGACGTCCCTGCCTGCGCGCTGCGCGCGCCCCCATGGGGCGACCCTGGCGGACCGGCGCAGCGGGATCCGTGGTGCCTGCTGGCGGGTGCTTGGGGTCCTGCCGCTGCGCGTGTGCGTTGCGGCTGTCAGGCTGCGGGCAGGTATGCGCGCAGCGCTGGGCTGATGCCGCGCCACATGCCGGCGTCGCTGCCCGCATCTATCGCCTCACCCGTCATCAACGACATCTGCACGCCTTGAGCGGCCTCGCCCGCGGCGAGCAGCGCGCGGGCGCCGGCGCCCACGCTGTCCACCAGCGGCACGGGCAGCGATGCCGCCATGCGGGCCGCGAAGCCGCCGAGTGCCGCGCCTCCCACCACGATGGCGCGCACGCCGGATTCGCGCAGCGCCTCCAGGCAGGCGGCATGCAACGCGGCCTCGCCCGCGCGGCGGTCGGCGGCCAGTTCGGGGCCGGTGAGTTCGACGGTGCGGATGCAGGCCAGGCGCTCGTGCAGGTCCAGCATGCGGGCCAGGCGCCACAGCATGGGCTCCCATGCGGAGCCACCGGTGACGATGGCGAAGCGCTCCTGGCCGGCCAGGGCTGCAGCTTCGTGCATCGCGGCCTCGGCCAGGCCGACGACGGGACGTTCGCTGACCTCGCGCAAGGCGAAGAGGCCCGGATCGCCGAAGCAGCCGATCAGCACCGCGTCCGGCACGCCGTGCTGCCGTGCATGGGTCGCCCAGGCGTCCAGCGTGGCGTGGCCGGCGATCGCATAACTCGCCTCGCTGGCGATGTAGCGCGCACCCAGCGCGGCGGTCGTCGTGTGCAGCTGCGCTCCGCTGCCGGCCAGCTCCGCGCCGATCTGCGACCGCAGTGCCGCGCTGACCTCCTGCGAGGTGTTCGGGTTGAGCACGAGCAGGTGCATGGCGTCGCGCGGCGCGTCAGCCCGTGGTGCCGGTGGGCCGCAGCACGGCGCCCAGGTCCGTCGATGCGGGCGCCGACTGGTTGAAGCACAGGCTGGACTCCAGGTGGCGCAGGTGCTCGTCCATGCGCTGCTCGGCCAGCTGGGCGTCGCGCTGCCGGATGGCGGCCAGCAGACCGCGGTGGTCGCGGCAGCTGCAGCCGTCCAGCCAGCGGGCCTGGCTGCCGCCTTGCGGGCGCAGCAGCGTGGGCTCCACCGCGCCGTAGGTCATCAGGATCAGCGAGGTGCGCGAGACCAGCTCGTTGAACACGCGGTCCAGCGTCGCGTGCGCGGCGCCGGCGGCGATGAGCTGGTGGAACTCTCCGGACAGGCGCACGGCCTGGTGGCGGTCGCCGCGCATGCGCGCGGCTTCCTCGGCATCGATGCAGTCGGCCAGGCGCTTGATGTCGGCAGGCTTGGCGCGCGCGATGAAACGCTGCAGCAGCGTGGGCTCCAGCAGGCGGCGCACCTCGAAGACCTCCCGCGCCTCTTCCGCGCTGGGCTGGGCGACGGTGGCGCCGCGGTTGTGCGAAAGCGTCACCAGCTGCACGTGGGCCAGGCGCACCAGCACCTGGCGGATGCGCGTGCGCGAGACGCCGAAGACTTCACCCAGCTTGGCCTCCACCAGCTTGGTGCCGGGCAGCAGGCGGTGGTCCTGGATGGCGCGCACGATGTCGTCGTAGATGTCGGCATCGGTGAGGCTGCCCGGGGCAGCGTCGTCGTGGTCGGCGGCGGCAGGCGCTGCCTCGTCGGTGGGGGCCTTCTTGCGGGGCGCGTTCATGAAGGAAGGAGGATGGTCGTGGGGTTCAGGCCCGGCGCTTGCGCAGCCAGGCGACGCTGGCGAGTGTGATCGCGATGACGACCAGCGAGATCACCGTGGTCAGGGTGCCCAGCGCATAGATGGAGGGGGTGGTGACGGTGGAGGTCAGGCCCTGCAGCTCCAGCGGCAGCGTGTTGACGTCGCCGATGGTCTGCGAGGAGCGCGCGATCTCGTCCCAGCTCAGCGTGAAGCCGAACATGCCCACGCCCACCAGCGAGGGCGCGATCAGCGGCAGCACGACGTGGCGGAAGCTCTGCCAGGGCGTGGCGCCCAGGTCGCGCGCGGCTTCCTCGTAGGCCGGGTTGAAGCGGTTGAAGACCGCGAACATGATCAGCAGGCCGAAGGGCAGGGTCCAGGTCAGGTGCGCGCCCAGGCCCGAGGTGTACATGCCCATCAGCGTCGTGTAGTTCTCCAGCGACTCGGTGGCCCCCGCTTTCTCCAGCAGCCACTTCACGCCGCCGTCCAGCAACCGGAACTGCAGCGCGATGCCCAGCGAGACGATGATGGACGGCATGATCAGGCTGGCCACCGAGACGTAGAACAGCGCGGTGCCACCCTTGACGCCCTTGCGGAAGGCCAGCCCGGCCAGCAGCGAGAAGAGCACGGTGAGCAGCATCACGACGAAACCCAGCGCCAGCGAGCGCTTCAAGGCCGCGCCGATGTCCACCACGCCCAGGCCCTTGAACAGCTCCTGGTACCAGTGGAAGGACAGGCCCTGCATCGGGAAGGTCAGCCCGCCCTGCGGGCCCTGGAAGCTGAGCGTGAAGATGGTGAAGACCGGCCCGTAGAGGAAGAGCACGAAGAGCCCGAAGACGATGGCCAGGGGCCAGAAGCTGGCGGCGCGGCGGTCCATGGTCAGAGTTCCTTCCTGATGTCGACCAGGCGGTTGAGGGCGACGATGATCATCAGCACCGCGGCCAGCAGCACGACGGCATTGGCCGCGGCCAGCGGGAACTGCAGGTAGGAGGTCTGCACCTGGATGGTCTTGCCGACGGAGGCGATCTGTTGCCCGCCCATCACGCCGACGGTGACGAAGTCGCCCATCACGATGGTGACGATGAAGATGGAGCCGATCAGGATGCCCGTGCGCGACAGCGGCACGATGACCTGCCACAGCGTCTGCCAGGCCGAGGCGCCGCAGTCGGTGGCGGCCTCGATCAGCGAGCGGTCGATGCGCATCATCGAGTTGAAGATGGGCACGATCATGAACATCGTGTAGAGGTGCACGAAGGCCAGCACGACCGAGAAGTTGGAGAACAGCAGCCACTCCACCGGCTCGTTGGTCACCCCCATGCCCTGCAGGGTCTGGTTGACCAGGCCATGGCGGCCAAGCAGCGGCACCCACGAGATCATGCGGATCACGTTCGAGGTCCAGAAGGGGATCGTGCAGATCACGAAGAGGGTCGTCTGCGCGGTGAGCGACTTGACGTGGAAGGCCAGGAAATAGGCCAGCGTGAAGCCCAGCACCAAGGTGAAGAGCCAGGTGAGGAAGCAGAACTTCAGCGTGGACAGGTAGGTCTTCAGCGTCACGCAGAGTTCGCTGGCGTTGCTGCAGCCCGAGAACAGCGTCGTGTAGTTGTCCAGCGTGAAGCCGGGCTCCAGCGTGTACTCGTTCTGCGGCCAGAAGCTGACCGCCAGGATCAGCAGCAGCGGGGCGACGAAGAAGAAGAGGAACACCGCCGTCAATGGCGTGGCCTGCAGCCAGGCCGGCATGACGAAGCTGCGGCGGCCGGCGGGTGCCGGGTCCGCGGGGGGGCTGGCCGGCTTTGCGACAGCCGATTTCTCGGCCGCCGCCGCAGCCACGCCGTCGACGGGGATGGTGCTCATGACGACACCCCGCTGCACGAGTACGTCCAGCAGCCCTGCGGGAGGGCCGGGCCCGGCTTGGGGCGGCCCGGCGCTCGGGTCCGTCGCGCTGATGCTGGACGTCTCATGACAGGCTCCGCTCGGTCAGAAGGAATGCGTGATCCCGAAGGTGAAGATGTTCTGCTTCTGCCCTGCCTTGCCCGCGCCGTACCAGACGAAGTTCGCCGCGCCCGAGTTCTTCAGGAAGATCACGTTCGCATTGAGGCTGGTGCGCTTGGACAGGGCGTAGCCGCCGCGGAAGCGGAAGTACTGCGTGTCGTTGGGCGAATCCTTGACGTCCTTCTTGACGAAGTCACCCGACAGCGAGAAGGCACCCAGCGGCACGTCCACGCCCAGGTCGATCAGGCCGGCCTTGAAGGGCGAGCGCGAGACGGTGGTGATCTCGTCGTCGGAGCGCGCGTACATCACGCGCGCCTTGGCCACGCCGAAGTCATAGGACGCGCCCAGCGCCCACATGTCGTCGGTGTCGCCGCTGCCGGCGCTGTCCTTCAGCGAGTCCACGGCCAGGCCGATGCTGAAGGGGCCGGTGGTGTAGGTGGCCACGCCCTGGAAGAAGCGGCCGGCGGTGGACTTGCCCGGCACCTCGCCCAGCGCGTAGTACAGGCCGCCCTGGAAGCCGCCGATGTTCGGCGAGTTGTACTTGATGGCGTTGCTGTAGTAGTTGCTCAGCGAGTAGAAGCCGTCGAAGAAGAAGGGCGAGTAGTAGGCGAAGACCATGTAGTTGCCGAAGTAGTCGTCGGCTACGTCCCACTGCTGGCCGAACTTGATCGAGCCGAAGCCGCCTTCCAGGCCCACGTAGGCACCGCGGTTCCAGAACTGGGTGCCGCGCGAGCGGCCGGTGTCCGGGTTGATCGAGGACTCCAGGTCGAACACGGCCTTCAGGCCGCCGCCCAGGTCCTCGGCGCCCTTGAAGCCGATGCGCGAGTTGACGATGGCGTTGTCCTCGATCAGCAGCTGCGACTTGCTCTGGCCGGTGGTCGCGTTGTAGACCTTGCTGGCGCTGACGACGTCCAGGCCGATGGCGCCGTAGATGGTCACCGAGGACTGGGCGGCCACGCCGCCGGCAGAGGCGATCGCTGCCGCGGCGATCAGGGAATGACGGGAGATCGGGTTCTTCATTGCTTGGTTGTCCGTTGCTTGTGATTGGCGAAGAGATGCAGGCATGGCTCGGCCCGGCCCAGCGGACACCGCGGATCCGGCTTTGCCGGGCCGCTGGTGTCGCCCCGGGGGGGCGCGCAAAGCGCGTACAGGGGGACGTGGTCAGGCGGCGACGAACTCATTCCATTTCTGGACCATGTACGTGTTCTCGTCCATGAGCGCGTTCCAGCACGCGATGCCGCCCATGCGCTGCTCGTAGGAGCCCCCGTCACGCACGGATCCGGCCTTGGCCAGCAGGTCGCCGTTGGGCGACTTGATGTCCTGCGTCGCGGCCTTGCCTTCCATCCAGTAGGCCCACTCGTAGGCCTCCATCTTGGATTTCGCGGTGTCCAGCACGGCGCTGTAGTAGCCCTGGCGGTTGAGGTAGGCACCGGCCCAGCCGTCGAGGAACCAGTTGATGAACTCGTAGGCGCCGTCGAGCTTCTTGCCCGAGAGCGTGGACGGCAGGCCGAAGCCCGCGGCCCAGGCGCGATAGCCTTCCTTCAGCGGCTGGAACACGCAGGGGATGCCCTTCGTGCGCACGGCGGTGACGGCGGGCGACCACATCGATTGGATCACCACCTCGCCGGAGGCCATCAGGTTGACGCTCTCGTTGAAGTCCTTCCACAGGCTGCGGAACTGGCCGGCCTTCTTGGCTTCGATGAGCGTCTTGATCGTGAGGTCGATCTCCTTCTTGGTCATGTTGCCCTTGTCGGGGTACTTGTAGAGCCCCAGGGCCTCGACCACCATCGCCGCATCCATGATCCCGATGGAGGGGATGTTGAGGATGGCGGCCTTGCCCTTGAACTCGGGGTTCAGCAGTTCCTTCCAGCTCTCGATCGGGCGCTTGATCAGGTCGGGGCGGATGCCCAGCGTGTCCGCGTTGTAGACGGTCGGGATCAGCGACATGTACTGCGTGGGCGACTTGGCGAAGACCTTGGACTTCTCGCCTTCCAGGTAGATCACCTTCTTCGGCGCCGTGCCCTGGTCGCCCACCGCCTTGCCGGCCACCATGCCGGTGGTGAACAGCGAGGTGATCTTGTCGGCGTTCTTGATGCGCTTGGTGTCGATGCCCTTGAGGTTGCCGGTGGGCACGATCTTCTTCAGCGAAAAGTACTCGGTGTCGATCAGGTCGAAGGAGTTGGGCGCGGTCACGGCGCGCTTGGTCACCTCGTCGGTGGTGACGGCCACGTACTGGATGGTGATGCCGGTGTCGGCCTTGAACTTCTCGGCGATGGCCTTGTCCTGGTTCACCGCGGTGCCCAGGTAGCGCAGCGTGATCGGCTCGGCCGAGTGCACGGCGGGAAAGACGCCGGCGGCCAGGATGCCGGCCGTGCCCTTGAGCAGCGTGCGGCGCGACACGGCGCTGTCGGCCTCGGCGGGTTGGGATGCGGGCAGTGCTGCGCCCGGGGTCTCGTCGTGAGCCATCGTGGGTCTCTCCAGTGTTGAAAGGACGGTGCGGGGAAAAAGAGGTTCAAGCGGCCAGCGCGTGCACGTCGCCGGCGTCCCAGGTGACGCTGGCCGCGTCGCCCGGATTCCAGGGCGCGGCGTCGAACTGGGCCTCGGGGACCATCACGGACAGGTCGGCGACCTGGTCGTGCTTCAGGCTGACCCAGACGTAGGTGCCCTGGTACTCGACGGCGGCGACGGTGGCCGGCAGCACGTTGGCCGCCGCGGGCAGGGCCTCGCGCGCCAGGCGCATGCGATCGGAGCGCACGGCAATGCTCTGCTCGCCGGCGGGGATGACGTTGTGGCCGCCCATGAAGCGGGCGACGAATTCGGTGCGCGGCTGGTTGAAGACTTCGTGCGGCGTGCCGTCCTGCTCGATGCGGCCCTGGTTCATCACCACCACCTGGTCGGCCAGGGCCATGGCTTCTTCCTGGCTGTGGGTGACGTGGATGAAGCTCATGCCCAGGCTGGTCTGCCAGCCCTTCAGCTCGGCGCGCATCTTGATGCGCAGGAAGGGATCGAGCGCGGACAGCGGCTCGTCCAGCAGTAGCACCTTCGGCTCGGTGATCAGCGCTCGCGCCAGCGCCACGCGTTGCTGCTGGCCGCCGGAAAGCTCGTTGGGCTTGCGGTGGGCCAGGTGGCCGAGGGACACGCGGTCCAGCAGCTTGCTCGCGGACTGAAGGCGCTCGTCCTTGCCGGTGCCGCGCATCTTCAGGCTGAAGGCGACGTTCTCCAGTGCGCTGAGATGCGGGAAGAGCGCGTAGCTCTGGAACATCATCGCCGTGCCGCGTTCGGAGGGCGGCCGGTCGGTGATGTTGCGCCCGCCCAGGATGATGTCGCCGTCGCTGGCCGACTCGTGACCCGCGATCATGCGCAGGGTGGAGGTCTTGCCGCAGCCCGAGGGCCCCAGCAGGCAGCAGTAGCTGCCCGCGGCGACCTTCAGGTCGATGTGGTCGACGGCGACGGTGTCGCCGTATTTCTTGACCAGCTTGATGAGCTCGAGTGGGACCATGCTGCCTGCCCTCCGTTGGGATGCAGGCGGAGCAGTCAGCAAAGTGCATGCCATGCGGATGCCGGATTGCATGCACTGATTGCATACACTTTCCGGCGCGAATGCATACCGGCGGTCTGGGCCCGCACCGATTTCGCGCGGGCTGGCGGCCGCATCCGGTGCGCGGCGGCATTGCTTGTCGCTACAGTCGGGGCCAGGCCGCCCTGGGCTTGCGCCTCGCGTTCACCACTCCACCAAGACATGAGCCCACTCGTCTCGCTGCAAGGCGTCGCCCGCCGCTATCCGGGGGGCACCCTGGCCTTGCAGGATCTGGACCTCGCTATCGATCGGGGCAGCTTCATCACACTGCTCGGTCCGTCGGGTTGCGGCAAGAGCACGGTGCTGCGCCTGCTGGCGGGGCTCGACGAGCCCAGCGCCGGGCGCGTCGCCTGGGATGGCGGCCGGCGCCCCGTCACCGGCCGCACCGGCTTCGTCTTCCAGGAGCCGACGCTGATGCCCTGGGCCCGCGTGGACGCCAACGTCGCGCTGCCGCTGAAGCTCGCCGGCCTGCCGCGCCAGGAGCAGGCCGGCAAGGTCGACGCAGCGATGGCTGCCGTCGGCCTGGCCGGCTTCGCCCAGGCGTATCCGCACCAGCTCTCCGGCGGGATGAAGATGCGGGCCTCGATCGCGCGGGCGCTGGTGACGCAGCCGGAGCTGCTGCTGCTGGACGAGCCCTTCGCCGCGTTGGACGAGGTCACCCGCTTCGCCCTCCAGCAGGACCTGCTGGCGCAATGGAGCGAGCGCCGGTTTACCGCGGTCTTCGTCACCCACAGCATCGGCGAAGCCGCCTGGCTGAGCCAGCGCATCGCGGTGATGGGCGCCCGTCCCGGCCGTGTGATGCATCTCTTCGACGTGCCCTTCGGCCCAGCGCGCACGCCCGGGCTGCGCCACAGCATGGAGTTCGCCGCCTTCTGCGCCGAGGTCTCCGCCGCGATGCGCGAGGCCATGTCCGCCACGGAGCGCGCCCATGGCTGAGCGCCGCCGCCTCGCCCTCCTGCTGCCCATCGCCAGCGTGCTGCTGGGCCTGCTGGCCTGGGAGGCGGCCGTCCACATCTGGAAGATCCCGCCCTACCTGCTGCCGGCGCCCAGCCTGGTGCTGCGCACACTGGCGGAGAACTTCGGCTCGCTGGCCGCCAGCTGGTGGATCACGGTACGCATCACCTTTACCGCGCTGGCGCTGGCGGTGGGCACCGGCGTCGTGCTGGCGGCGGTCTTCGTGCTGCTGCCCTTCACGGAGCGCGCCTTCTTCCCCTGGGCGGTGATCCTGCAGGTGACGCCGGTGATCGCGGTGGCGCCGCTGATCTTCATCCTGACCGACGACACCACCGCGACGCTGCTGCTGTGCGCCTGGCTGGTGGCCTTCTTCCCGATGTTGTCCAACACCGTGGCCGGCCTGCGCAGCGCCGACCCCGGGTTGCGCGACCTGATGCGCTTGTACGGTGCCGGCCGCTGGCAGCTGCTGCGCCACCTGCTGCTGCCGGCGGCGCTGCCGGACTTCCTCGCCGGCCTGCGCATCGCCAGCGGCCTGAGCCTGGTCGGCGCCGTGGTGGCCGAGTTCACCGCAGGCGCCGCCGGCCGCGAATCGGGCCTGGCCTCGCGCATCCTGGAGGCCAGCTTCCGCACCGAGATCCCGAAGATGTTCGCGGCGCTGCTGCTGGTGTCGCTGACGGGGCTGCTGCTCTACGGGCTCTTCGAATGGCTGACGCGCCGGCTGCTGGGGGGCTGGCACGCATCGCAACGCTGAGGTTCCTCCCCTTGAACTGAATCCTGCGCGGGAGCAGGCTGTGCCGGGCGGTGGCGGCCTGCCACCGTCGCCAACAGGGCTACGGGCCTGCCGCTATGGTCGGTCTCCTGGTCCATCAACAAAGGGGCTGCACCGTGACCGACCCGCTCAACCCGCGACACCCGCACACCGACGCCGCCACGCGCGTCGAACGCGACACCTTCGGCGAGATCGCCGTCCCGCAGCAGGCCCTGTGGGGCGCGCAGACCCAGCGCTCGCTACACCACTTCGCGATCTCCACCGAGCGCATGCCGCGCGAGCTGATCGAGGCCCTGCTGCACGTCAAGCGTGCCGCGGCGGTGGTCAACGCCAGCCTGGGCCTGCTCAAGCCGGAGATCTCCAAGGCCGTGGTCGACGCCGCCGACGAGCTGCTGACCGGCGCCCACGCGCGCAGCTTCCCGCTGTCGGTGTGGCAGACGGGCTCGGGCACCCAGACCAACATGAACGTCAACGAGGTGCTGGCCAACCTGGCATCGCAGAAGCTCGGCGGGCCCGTCGGCATGCAGCGGCTGGTGCATCCCAACGACGTCGTCAACATGGGCCAGAGCTCCAACGACGTCTTCCCCACCGCCATCCACGTCGCGCTGGCCGCCTCCAACCACCAGAAGCTGGTGCCGGCGCTGGACAAGCTGATCACCGCGCTGGACAAGAAGGCCAGGGAGTTCGCCGACATCGTCAAGATCGGCCGCACCCACCTGCAGGACGCCACGCCCCTGACGCTGGGCCAGGAGTTCTCCGGCTACGTGACCCAGCTCAAGCATGCGCGCACCGTGCTCAACCACGTGTCGCCGCTGCTGCTGGAGCTGGCCATCGGCGGCACGGCGGTGGGCACGGGGCTCAACGCGCATCCCGAGTTCGGCGACCGCGTCGCGGCCCAGTTGAACACCCAGCTCGACCTGCCCTTCTCCAGCGCCGCCAACAAGTTCGCCGCGCTGGCCGGCCACGAGCCGGTGGCCGCCTTCCACGGCGCGCTGAAGACCCTGGCCGCGGCCCTGCACAAGATCGCCAACGACCTGCGCTGGGCTGCCAGCGGCCCGCGCGCCGGGCTGGGCGAGCTCAGCCTGCCGGAGAACGAGCCGGGCAGCTCCATCATGCCGGGCAAGGTGAACCCCACGCAGTGCGAGGCCGTGACGATGGCCGCCGTGCAGGTCATGGGCAACGACGCGGCCATCGGTTTCGCCTCGGCCAGCGGCGCCTTCGAGCTGAACGTCTACAAGCCGCTGATCGCGCATGCCTCGCTGCAGAGCGTGCGGCTGCTGGCCGACGTGATGAACTCGCTGCGCGAGCACTGCGTGGACGGCATCGTCGCCAACCGCGAGCGCATCGCCGAGCTGGTATCGCGCTCGCTGATGCTGGTCACCGCGCTGGCGCCGGCCATCGGCTACGACCGTGCGGCGCAGATCGCCAAGCATGCGCACAAGGAGGGCCTCACGCTGCGCGAGGCCGCGCTGAAGCTGGGCTTCGTCGACGAGCAGACCTTCGACAAGGTGGTCGATGCCCGCAAGATGCTGGGCGAGTCCGGTGCCTGAGATGCCGGGCAAGCCCTGAGACGACCGGTGACATCGGGGCCGCGGGCTTGGGCCATCATGGCGGCCCGTTTCACCCGTCTCACCGACACCTGAGGAGATCCTCGATGCACCGCTCGTCCAAGCTCGCCGTCCTGGCCCTGTGCGCCGCCGCCTTCGCGTCCGCCGCCTGGGCCGAGAGCCCCGCCGCCCCCAAGGACCTGGCCAAGGAAGCCGCCAAGGAAAAGGGCGCCGTCGTCACCGCCAGCGGCCTGGTCTTCCGTTCCCTGAAGGACGGCACCGGCAAGAACCCGACGGCCAGCGACGCAGTCACCGTCAACTATCGCGGCACCTTCGCCGACGGCACCGAGTTCGACAGCTCCTACAAGCGCGGCGAGCCCGCCACCTTCCCGCTGAACCGCGTCATCAAGTGCTGGACCGAAGGCGTGCAGCTGATCAAGGTCGGCGGCAAGGGCAAGCTGACCTGCCCGGCCTCCATCGCCTACGGCGAGCGCGGCGCCGGCCCGATCCCGCCGAACACGACGCTGCAGTTCGAAGTTGAACTCTTGAAGATCAACTGACCGGTAGAACAGTAGAAGGGCCCTCATGGGCCCTTCTACTGGAAGGCGACTTCCGCGAAGCTGCGCAGCTTGCGGCTGTGCAGGTGGCCCAGGCCTTCCTCGCGCAGCAGCTCCACCGCGCGGATGCCGATGCGCAGGTGCTGGTCCACGCGCTCGCGGTAGAAGTGGTTGGCCATGCCGGGCAGCTTGATCTCGCCGTGCAGCGGCTTGTCGCTCACGCATAGCAAGGTGCCGTAGGGCACGCGGAAACGGAAACCGTTGGCCGCGATGGTGGCCGATTCCATGTCCAGCGCGATCGCGCGGCTCTGGCTGAAGCGGCGCTCGGGGCCCGGATGGGGCAGCAGTTCCCAGTTGCGGTTGTCGGTGCTGGCCACCGTTCCCGTGCGCATCACGCGCTTGAGGTCCCAGCCTTCCAGCTGGGTGATGTCGGCCACGGCCTGCTGCAGCGCGAGCTGGATCTCGGCCAGCGGCGGGATGGGCACCCACAGCGGCAACTCCTCGTCCAGCACGTGGTCCTCGCGCACATAGCCGTGGGCCAGCACGTAATCGCCCAGCTGCTGCGCGTTGCGCAGGCCGGCGCAGTGGCCCAGCATCAGCCAGGCATAAGGGCGCAGCACGGCGATGTGGTCGGTGATGGTCTTGGCGTTGGACGGACCCACGCCGATGTTCACCATCGTGATGCCGCCGTGGTTGGGCAGGGTCAGGTGGTAGGCCGGCATCTGCGGCAGGCGCGGCGGCGGCAGGCCGTTGGGCTGGCCGGCGTGCTCGGCTGCCAGGTCGGCGCGCCAGGTGACGACGTTGCCCGGCTCGACGAAGGAGACATAGGCCGTGTCCTGCTCTCCCGGCTGGGGCACCCGGGCCATCATGTCGCGGCCCAGGCGCACGAACTCGTCGATGTAGAACTGGTAGTTCGTGAACAGCACGAAGTTCTGGAAGTGCTCGGGCGCGGTGCCGGTGTAGTGGCGCAGGCGGTGCAGCGAGTAGTCGATGCGCGGCGCGGTGAACAGCGACAGCGGCATCGGCTCGCCCGGCGCGGGCTCGTAGCTTCCGTTGGCGATGCCGTCGTCCATCGCGGCCAGGTCGGGCAGGTCGAAGAGGTCGCGGATCAGCTGCCGGCGCTGCGGATCCAGGCTGCCTTCGAGGTGGTCATCCGCGGCCAGCGAGAAATGCAGCGGGATGGGCTGGGCGCTGACGCCGATCTCCAGCTCCACGTCGTGGCTCCTGATCAGCAGCTCGAACTGCTCCAGCAGGTAGTTGGAGAAGATGTCCGGCCGCGTCAGCGTGGTCTGGTAGGTGCCCGGCCCGGCAACGAAGCCGAAGGCCAGCCGCGAGTCCGCATGGCGCATCACCGTCTCGGTATGCACGCGCACGAAGGGATAGCAGGCCCGCACCGGCCCGGAGAAGGCTTCACCGGCCACGAAGCGGCGCAGGGAGCCGCGCAGGTGGGTCAGGCTCGCGTCGTAGATCTGCCGGACGTAGTCCAGCGCGGCGGCGGCGTCCTTGAAGGACTGGGTGGGGAAGCTCGGGGCGGTGGGCGTCATGCGGGGAGGATAGCGCCTGCCATCCTGCCCCTCCCGGCCTGGCGCCGCTCAGGCGGCGCTGGCCTTGGGCTGCAGCGCGGCCAGACGGGCGGTGACTTCCTTGCGGTAGCGATTGAGCTCCTGGACGCTGCCGAAGCTGCGTTCCAGCAGCAGGCTCATGTTGTGCAGGATGCGCTCGACCACCTTGGTCTCCCACACCGCGTCGAAGCGGATCTGGGTGTCCAGCCACTGCTCCAGCCAGGCCGGGTCGGGCAGGCGGGACTGCACGGTGTCGCGGGGGAAGAGCTTCTGGTTCACGTGCAGGTTGGTCGGGTGCAGGGCCTGCGCGGTGCGGCGGGCCGAAGCCATCAGCACGCCGACCTTGGCGAAGGCTGCGCGGGCCTCGTCGCCGAAGCGGTTGAGCGCACGCTTCATGTAGCGCAGGTAGGCGCCGCCGTGGCGGGCCTCGTCCTTGGACAGGGTCTCGTAGATGTGCTTGATCACCGGCTCGGTGTGCCATTCGGCGGCGCGGCGATACCAGTGGTTCAGGCGGATCTCGCCGCAGAAGTGCAGCATCAGCGTCTCCAGCGCGGGGGCCGGGTCGAACTCGAAGCGCACCTCGTGCAGCTCTTCCTCGGTGGGGACCAGGTCCGGGCGGAAGCGGCGCAGGTACTCCATCAGCACCAGCGAGTGCTTCTGCTCCTCGAAGAACCAGACGCTCATGAAGGCGGAGAAGTCGCTGTCGTCGCGGTTGTCGCGCAGGAACATCTCGGTGGCCGGCAGCGCCGCCCACTCGGTGATCGCATTCATCTTGATGGTCTTGGCCTGCTCGTCGGACAGCAGGGCTGCATCGAAGCGGTCCCAGGGGATGTCCTTCTCCATGTCCCAGCGGACGGCTTCGAGTTGCTTGAAGAGTTCGGGGTAGAGCATGGAAATGTCCGTCTGTTTAGTGGTGAGAGGCGGCACGGGCGCGGGACGACCGAAGTCGCGGTGATCGGGACGCGAAGGGCGCCCACCTGGCGCCGGGGACGATCCGGCGTCCCGGATCGACAGGGGGCTTGCCGCGTGGACTGAACGGACCGGGAGCCGTTCGGCACCGGGTACGGTCCGGTCCGCACGCTAGCAACAAAGTATGAATTTTAAGTGGCGCCGCCCCTGTCCTGCCTTGACCCGGGTCACAGGAGGTGCAACAGGATGCCGGAAGACGCCTTTCAAGGCAAAAAAGCGAGCGCACGCTAACGGCCGGATCGCCTATTGAAGCAGCTTTCGGGTAGTGGCTCGACGCATGTCGAGGGGCGCGGACAAAATTCTGGCAATTTGTTTCCCCGGCGCTTCGTTACGGAACCTTGGCCGGGCCTCGCAGTCGCATACCCGTCCCTGCGCGGGACGAAGCAGGTCCCAGATTCCCGTTTCGGTCCAGGAGCCCGCCCATCGTGGCGGAAGCCCCGGGCGCCCTTTCCTCCTCCCTCCCTCCCTTGTTGGCCCCGGGGGCTTCTGGACCTTCTTCGTGCGCGGTTCGACCTCGTCCAGGTGGGGTGGGCCGACCTCCAGGGGAGGCTTGCGCATCGGCTTGTGGCTACAAACGGCCGCATGCCGGCCCCGTCCTCCTCTCATCCCCTGCGCTGCGCTCTGGCCGTCGCCTTGGTGGGCCATCTCTGCGTGCTGCAAGGGCTGGCGCCGGATCCGGCCGAGCGCCCGCTGCGGCCGCCGGGCGTGGCGGCCAAGGCCTGGCGGCTCGCCGTGGCCGTGCCGAAGCAGGCCGGGCCCGTTCGTGCCGAGGCCCCTGCCCCACGCGGTGCCAGCCCGAAGCGGGCCGCGGCGCGTGGCCGTCCCATGCCCGCGTCGCAGGCCGTGCCTGTGAAGATCCTTGCGGCGGGCCGCGTGGCCCCGCACCCTCCGCCGCCCGCCCCGCCCCTGCGGTTGAAGCTGCCGCCCTCTGCCCGTCTGGTGTTTGCCGCGCAGCGTGGCCCCCGCAGCGGCCACGCGGAGCTGCGCTGGGAGCGCGACGAGGCCGGCCGCTACGAACTGCTGCTGGTGCTGCGCTACGAGGGCGAGGAGCGCGAGGCGCTGATCCAGTCCAGCCGCGGCGAACTCGGCGAGGCCGGCCTGCGGCCCCGGCGCTATGCCGATCGGCGCGGCAGCTCGAGCCTGCGCTCGGCCAGCTTCGCGCAGGAGGACGCGGCCGATGCCCCGCCGCCCGGTGCGCAGGATCGCCTGAGCTGGCTGGTGCAGTTGGCCGCGATGGCGGCGGCCTGGAGCGAGCCGCCGCAGCCGGGCACGCGCATCGTGCTGCAGGTGGCAGGTGCCCGCGGCGAATGCGAGGACTGGGTCTTCGAGGCGGTCGGCGCCGAGCCCGGGCCGGATGCGTCCGGGCTGCTGCACCTGACGCGGGCGCCGCTGCACCGCTACGACCATCGCATCGACATCTGGCTGGACGCAGCCGGTGGCGGCTGGCCGCAGCGCATGAGCTGGTCCCATCCACTGCGCGAGACGCTCAGCTTCAGTCGCGAAAACGCGATGCAGCAACGGTAGAAGCGCACGCAAGCCTGCGCTGGCATAGGTCTTGCCCCTCAAGTCGGGGAGTGTTCCAGGCGAAACCCATCAACAAGATGGGGCTTGAATTGAGCGCAACGGATCGCAGATAGCCCTTCAATAGCGGACAGCCTGTGAAGCCCTCGCAGGCGACGCCCCAAGCCAGGAGTCGTCATGCACATGCTCTACAACTCGGACCACTACGCGGTGGTGCAGATCGAAGCGGCCCTCCTTGGTGCCGATGGCGATGCACCGTCGCTGCTGACCCGGGGCGGCTTCGAGATCGTGGACAAGTTCGCACGCAAGGAACTGTTCATCGAAGGCGCGATGGCCGAGCACTTCAAGCAAGGCGTCGAGGAACTGATCGAGTCCTCTCCCACGGTGGAGGAGATCGACGCCTACCTGGAGCGCTACTCCTCGCTGGCCCAGCAGCCGGTGGTGATGCACTGACTCCCGCGACACGCCCGCCGCGCGAACGCGCAACGGTTTTCCGTTGCGCGTTTTGTTTTGTGCGCCCCACTCGGTCCCGCACACCGGTCGGCATCGACGGTTGACGGAGCAGCACGGGCCGAGCGCCGGGCCGCCCCAGCAGCGCCGGTTCACCGCTCCCGCCCGCATCACTGGCTGGCGGAAGTGGCGGGGGCCGAGCGCAGGGCCGCCCCAAGCCGGCCCGTCCCCCCGGGGGACCTGCTCCACGTACCCGTGGAGCGAGGGGCTCCATCCAAGGGGCGCCTGTCCAAGGGGCTTGTGAGGGGTGCGGCGGTGCGACAAGATCGTTTGCACAAGGCAGTAACACCAGGCAGCAGAACCCACTTGTCCCGTTTTGACCGGGTCTTTTTTTCCGGTCCGCGCGGAGGCCCCATGTCCGACCCCCGCCCTTCCCCCCTGTCCGATTCCATCGACTCCGCCGAAGCGCGCGTCGTGCTCTCGCCGGCGCTCGACGGCGCGCCCGTGCTCGACCGCATGTGCTCGCACTTCGTGCTGACGCTGACCATGCGCGGCGTGGGCCGCTTCAACCTGCGGCGCGACATCAACGGCCTGCTCTCGCTGACCGGGCGCCACCTGGTGTGGCCGGTGTCGGTGCTGGGCCGGCTGCGCGAGTACCTCAGCCGTCGCGTGCGTAGCGACGGTGGGCCTACCTCACCAGTGCTGCAGTCGTCGATGCCGTGGACTGGACACGAGGCCTTGTCCGACGAGGCTTTCATCGCCCGCCACGGCGTGTGGCGCGGCCCGTACGACGAGGGTTCGCTCTTCTTCTATCTCGACGAGTACGCCAAGGACCATGCGCGCGACGTGATGGCCGCGCTGCAGACCACCTGTGAGTGGCTGGAGCGCAGCATCAAGAAGTCGTCCACGCTGGTGGAGAAGAACATCGACGCGCTGGCCGGCTTGCTGCAGCTCAACCCGGCGGAGCGTGCGCTGCTGCTCTACGGCACGCTGGCGCGCTACCAGCGCGAACTGCGCGGCCTGCTGGTCGAGTTCAAGGTCTCCAACGCGCAGGAAGCCTTCGCGGCGATGGCCGCGGTGGCCGGCGTGGACGAGCGTGAACTGGCCGATGCGCTGCGCGCGGGCTCGCGCCTGGAGCGCATCGGCATGGTCGAGAACCTGATCTCCGAGCACAACATCACCGACCTGTCGGACCTGATGAAGGTCTCCGAGCAGCTGCCCCCGGTGCTGATGCGCGAGTACCGCGACGAGACCGAGCTGATGGCCGTCTTCACCAAGCCGGCCAGCACCACGCAGCTGACGAAGGCGGATTTCTCCTTCGTCGTCGAGGACACCCGCATGCTGGCCGACTTGCTGCGCCAGGCCGCACAGCGGCGCGAGGCCGGCATCAACATCCTGCTCTACGGTCCGCCGGGCACCGGCAAGACGGAGCTGGCCAAGGTGGTCGCCGCCGACGCCGGCCTGCGCCTGTACGAGGTGGAGTCCGCCGACCGCGACGGCCATTCGCTGTCCGGGCGCGACCGCTACCGCTCGCTGCAGATCAGCCAGAGCTTCCTCAAGGGCAGCAACGACGTGGCCCTGCTGTTCGACGAGGTGGAGGACGTGTTTCCGCCGATCTCGCACGACACCGCGCAGCTGATGGCGCGCCTGGATGCGGGCGAGGGCACGATGGCCTCGGTCAGCGGCAAGGCTTGGGTCAACCAGATCCTGGAGTCCAACCCGGTGCCGGTGGTGTGGATCACCAACCGCATCGAGCAGATCGATCCCGCCTTCCGCCGCCGCTTCCAGTACCACCTCGAGCTGACCTCGCCGCCGCCCGGCGCACGCGAGGCCCTGGTCAGCAAGGCCCTGGCCGAGGTGCCGGTGCGCGCAGAGTTCGCCGGCCGCCTGGCCGCGCGCCCGGGCCTCACGCCTGCGCAGATCCGCACGGCCGTGCGCTTCGCCCAACTGGCGGCGCCCGCCGCGGCGATGGATGCCGAGCAGGCCGAGCGCCTGATCGAGCGCCAGCTCGCCAACGCCGACAAGGCCCTGGGCCAGAACCAGAAGAAGGCTGCCGTGCGCCCGCAGGTGACAGGCTATCGCCTCGACCACCTGAACATCGAGAGCCGCTACGAGCTGCCGCGCGTGATCGAGGCACTCAAGCGCCGCGGCCTGGGCACCTTGTGCTTCCATGGCGCACCCGGCACCGGCAAGACGGCGCTGGCCGAGCACATCGCCCAGCAGGTCGAGCGCCCGCTGATGATCCGCCAGGCCTCGGACCTGGTGAGCAAGTTCGTCGGCGAGACCGAGCAGAACATGGCGCGCATGTTCGACGAAGCCGCGCGCGAGGGCGCCGTGCTGCTGCTGGACGAGGCCGACAGCTTCCTGCGCAGCCGGCGCATGGCCGAGCGCCACCACGAGGTGAGCGAGGTCAACGAGATGCTGCAGGGCATGGAGCGCCACGCCGGCATCTTCATCTGCACCACCAACCTCTTCGAGGACCTGGACGACGCGGCACTGCGCCGCTTCACCTTCAAGGTGCGCTTCCTGCCGCTGCGCCCGGACCAGCGCGAGGCGATGTTCGCCGCCGAGGCCCTGGGCGGGGACGACGCCGCGATGACGGTCGAGCAGCGCCAGCGCCTGGCCCTGCTGGACGAGCTTGCTCCTGGCGACTTCGCCGCCGTGCGGCGCCAGGAGGACGTGCTGGGCGACAAGCTGGACGCCGACGCCTTCCTGGCCCAGCTGGAAGCCGAACACCGGGTCAAGCCGGCCGCGCGCAGCCGCCGCGGCATGGGGTTCACGACGGCCGTCACGCCCCGGCATTGATCCGGCGCAAGCCACGGCAAGCCCGGTGGCCACCGGGCGTGCCACATGTCCGGCTGGGGGCCGGGGCGTGCTCAAGTTAGCGAACGGCGTTGCCGAAGTCCGGACGAACGGCACCGAGCGGATCGGTGCGTCCCGTCCGATGAACTCCGCCAATCCCGTGACCTATCTCACGTCGAGTTATTCGCCCTGGACCGTGTTCGCCTCGGTCCTGATCGCGATGTTCGCTTCCTATGTCGCGCTGGACCTCGCCAAGCGGGTGCGCCAGAGCGACCGCGTGCTCGCACGCGGCTGGCTGGTGGGCGGATCGATGGTGATGGGCACCGGCATCTGGGCCATGCACTTCGTCGGCATGCTGGCCTTCAAGCTGCCGCTGGTCGTCGGCTACGACTACCTGGTGACGGGCATCTCCTGGGTGGCTGCGGTGGGCGTCTCGGGCGTCGCGCTGTGGGTCGCAAGCGGCGACCAGCTCACCCGCACACGCTGGGTCGGTGGCGCCATGGCCATGGGCCTGGGCATCTGCGCGATGCACTACACCGGCATGCACGCCATGGCGATGTCGCCGGGCATCGTCTGGGACTGGCTGCTGGTGGGCGCCTCGGCCGTGATCGCGACCGTGGCTTCGGCCGTCGCCCTGGGCATCTTCTTCTGGTTGCGCGAGCGCACGGGCCTGTCGGCCTTCGGCTGGCAGGTCGCCGCCTCGGTGGTGATGGGCGTGGCGATCTCCGGCATGCACTACACCGGCATGGCGGCGGCCAACTTCCCGTCCGATTCGGTCTGCATGTCCTGGGACAAGCTGGGCGGCAACGATCTGGGCCTGCTGGTGGGCACCGTTTCCGTGGTGCTGATGGTCATCTCGCTGTTCAGCTCGGTGCTGGACACCCGCATGCACGGCCGCGAGCAGAAGCTGTCGGCCTCGCTAGCCGCCGCCAACCAGGAGCTGCAGCTGTCGACCAGCGCCGACCCGCTGACGCAGCTGCCCAATCGCCTGGCCTTCGAGGACCGGCTGGACGGCGCGGTCATCCGCTCGCAGCAGGAACAGACGCGAGTGGGCATCCTCTTCATCGACCTGGACGGCTTCAAACCGGTGAACAGCTCCTACGGCCACGCCGCTGGCGACGCCGTGCTGCGCGAGGTGGCCCTGCGCCTGAAGCGCGTGGCCCGCGTCACCGACATGGTGGCCCGCGTCGGCGCCGACGAGTTCCTGATGATGCTCGATGGCCACCCCGACCGCGCCAGCGCGGCCCAGGTGGCCCAGCGCATCCGCGACACGCTGCGCGAGCCCTTGGAGGTCGACGGGCACGAGATCGCGCTGTCCTGCTCCATCGGCATCGTGCTCTTCCCCGAGCACGGCCCGCGCGGCAAGCTGATCGCCAACGCCGACGCCGCGATGAACGCGGCCAAGCGTGCCGGCGGCTCGGGCCATTGCTTCTTCGAGCCCTACATGGACGCCAGCTCGCCGGAGCAGATCGACCTGCAGCGCGACCTGCGCGCGGCCATCGCCCGCAACGAGCTGGAGCTGTTCTTCCAGCCCAAGATCAATGGCAAGAGCGGCCAGATCACCGGCGTGGAGGCGCTGCTGCGCTGGCGCCATCCCGCGCGCGGCATGATCAGCCCGGGCGTCTTCATCCCGCTGGCCGAGCGCTTCGGCATCATCGGCGCGTTGGGCAACTGGGTGATCGAGGACGCCTGCCGGCAGATCCGCGCCTGGCTGGACAGCGGCATGCGGCTGCGCGTGGCGATCAATCTGTCGGTGCACCAGCTGCGCCAGAACGACCTGGACAAGCGCGTGAAGGACGCGCTGGCCAGGCACCGCGTCGATCCGCACCTGGTGACCTTCGAGATCACCGAGTCGGTGGCGATGGAGGACACGGAGTCCTCGATGCGCGCCTTCGAGCGCCTGTCGGCCATCGGGGTGCAGCTGTCCATCGACGACTTCGGCACCGGCTATTCCAGCCTGGCCTACCTGCGCAAGCTGCCGGCGCGCCAGCTGAAGATCGACCGCAGCTTCGTGATGGACCTGGAGCAGAGCGAGGACGCGCGCTCCATCGTCGAGGCCGTCGTGCGCCTGGCGCATGCGCTGGACCTGAGGGTGGTGGCCGAGGGCGTCGAGACCGCCGGCCAGCGCGACATCCTGCAGGGCATGGAGTGCGACGAGCTGCAGGGCTTCCTGTTCGCCAAGCCCATGCCGGCCAAGTCCATCACCCTGTGGGCGATGGGCGACGAGCAAGACGCCGTCGGGCGCGCGGCCACCGGCAGCGAGGCGGTGTCCTTCAGCGACTCGATGTTCGAGGTCGACCGCAACGAGCCCTACGAACCCACCGAACCCATGCCCATTGGCGGCACCAAGGGCGACAAGTAGCGCCGGCTTCCTACAATCCAGGGCATGAACGCCCTGCCCCAGCCCGTCTCCAGCCGCCCCTACACCCGCGCCACCGCCCTGCCGCAGGCGCTGGCCGAGCGCATCGTCATCCTCGACGGCGCGATGGGCACGATGATCCAGCGCTACAAGCTGGGCGAGGCCGACTACCGCGGCGCGCGTTTCGCCGAGCACCACAAGGACCTCAAGGGCAACAACGAGCTGCTGCAGCTGACCAAGCCCGAGGTCATCCGCGAGATCCACGACCAGTACCTGGCCGCCGGTGCCGACATCATCGAGACCAACACCTTCGGCGCCACCACGGTGGCCCAGGAGGACTACGACCTGGCGGAGCTGGCGTACGAGATGAACGTGGCCGCCGCGCGCCTGGCGCGCGAGAGCTGCGACAAGTACTCGACGCCGGACAAACCGCGCTACGCCGCCGGCGCCATCGGCCCGACGCCGCGCACGGCCAGCATCAGCCCCGACGTCAACGATCCCGCGGCCCGCAACATCGATTTCGAGGCCCTGCGCGCGGCCTACTACGAGCAGGCCAAGGCATTGCTCGAAGGCGGCGTCGACCTGTTCCTGGTCGAGACCATCTTCGACACGCTGAACGCCAAGGCGGCGATCTTCGCGCTCGACGAGCTGTTCGAGGACACCGGCGAGAAGCTGCCCATCATCATCTCCGGCACGGTGACCGACGCCTCGGGCCGCATCCTGTCAGGCCAGACGGTGACGGCCTTTTGGAACTCGGTGCGCCACGCGCTGCCCATCGCCATCGGCCTGAATTGCGCCCTGGGCGCCGCGCTGATGCGGCCCTACATCGAGGAACTGGCCAAGGTGGCCGGCGACACCTACATCTCCTGCTATCCGAACGCCGGCCTGCCCAACCCGATGAGCGACACGGGCTTCGACGAGACGCCGGAGGTCACCTCCGGCCTGGTCGAAGGCTTCGCGAAGGCGGGGCTGCTGAACATCGCCGGCGGCTGCTGCGGCACGACACCGGACCACATCGCGGCGATCGCGCAGCGCGTGGGCAACATCCGCCCGCGTTGCCTGCACGACGGTGCCGGCGGCCTGCTCACGGGCCTCGCCGCCTAGGCATCGTCCGGCACCGGCAGCAGCTTCTGGTTCTGCCGCAGCCAGGCCGCCATCACCGGATCACCGACCACGTATCTGCGCCCGCCGCCCAGCAGGTCGCGGGCGACCAGGCCCTTGTCCACCAGCGCCTCCAGCGCGCGCGTGATGCTGGAGGCCGCGACTTCCTTGCCGCCCAGCAGGCCGGCCACCCAGGCCAGACTGTCGCGTGCGGTGGGCGGCTTCTCCTCGAAGACCAGCCGCAGCGCGCACTGCTGCAAGGCGGTGAGTCCGAACCAGTTGATCGTCCACTTGTTGCGCACCTGCGGGTCCAGCATCGCGCGCAGGCCGTCGGCCAGGCTCCACTTCGGATTGGCCATCATGTTGTTGACGGCATTGAGGAAGGGCTCGGGCTGGTGGCCCAGCAGGGCCAGGGTGTCCATCGCTTCCACCAGCGGCAGCTCGCGCGTGGTGGCCTGCCTGAACTTGCGCGCGACGTGGCCGGCGAAGTCCTCGCCCAGCAGCGGATAGGGCTCGGGGCTGGCGAAGCCGTACAGCGGCGCGCGGGCGCGCGAGAAGGTCTCCAGCAGCAGCACCTCGGAGGAACCGCTGAAGATCGCGCCCACGCGCTTGGACGCCTGGGTCAGCGCGGCGCGCAAGGCAGCGGAGGCTGCATCCGCGTCGGCGCCCGTTGCGATGGCCTGGAACTCGTCGAAGACCAGCACCACGGGGCCCTTCACGCGGGCCAGGATCTCGGTGATCAGGGCGTCGATCTGCAGGAACTTGCTGGCCGGCAGGGTTCGCTTGGGCGGCTCGCCGAGTTGCAGCGTCGCCCCCAGCGCGCCGACGCGGGTGACCGGGCGCCTGAGCTTGCGGCCGGTGGGGCTGTCCGGGACGTTCAGGTCGTCCAGCGCCTTGGTCAGCGCGTAGTTGATGCTGCCCAGCGGGTCGGTCTTGTCGGCCCAGCACTCGATGTAGACGGCGAGTGCGCCGCGATCCCGTGCCAGCGGGATCAGCTCCTCGCGCAGCAGTGAGGTCTTGCCCGTCTGGCGCGGGCCGAACAGGGCCACGCGCTCCTGCTGCAGGGCGCGGTCCAGCAGGCGGGCGGCCAGCTTGGGGCGCTGGTAGTGCCAGAGGCGGGTGAGTTCGGGCATGGGCGGCGCGTACCGGATTTGCGTGATGTGAGTCGCTTGCGTATTTTGCGCATCCATCGCCTATTGCGCAAAACGCTTCGCAGCGGGATGCGCGGCGTGCCCGTATTCAGCTCTGCATCAATCGCCGGCTCTTGGCGATGGACATCAGGATGCCCAGGGCCAGCCCCAAGGTGACCATGGCGGTGCCGCCGTAGCTGATGAAGGGCAGCGGCACGCCCACCACCGGCAGGATGCCGCTGACCATGCCCATGTTGACGAATGAGTAGGTGAAGAAGCTCAGCGACACCGCGCCGGCGAGCAGCCGCGCGAACAGAGTCGGCGCCTCGGCCGCGATCATCAGGCCGCGGAAGATCAGGAAGAGGAAGCACAGCAGCAGCAGCACGCAGCCCATCAGGCCCAGCTCTTCCGAATAGGCGGCGAAGATGAAGTCGGTGGTGCGCTCGGGGATGAACTCCAGGTGGGTCTGCGTGCCCTGCATCAGGCCCTTGCCGGTGAGGCCGCCGGAGCCGATGGCGATCATGCCCTGGATGATGTGGAAGCCCTTGCCCAGCGGATCCTGCGTCGGGTCCAGCAGGGTGCAGACGCGGTGCTTCTGGTACTCGCGCAGCACCATCCACTTGACATCGGGCTGGCAGATGGTGGGCTCGCTGAGCACCAGCGCGGTGACGCCGATCGCGCCGGCCAGCAGCACGGGCAGGATCAGCTTCCAGCTCAGGCCGGCGAAGAAGATCACGTAGAGCCCGCCGGACAGCACCAGGATGGCCGTGCCCAGGTCGGGCTGCTTCATGATCAGGCCCACCGGCACCGCCAGCAGCAATGCGGCCACCCCGAAGTCGGGCGCGCTGAGCTGGCCCTCCCGCCGCTGGAACCACCAGGCGAGCATCAGCGGCATCGCGATCTTCAGGATCTCGCTGGGCTGGATGTCGATGCCCACGTGCAGCCAGCGCGTCGCGCCCTTCTTGGTCACGCCGAATACCGCGGTGGCCACCAGCAGGATCACGCCGAAGGTGTAGAGCGGCACGGCCAGCGCCATCAGCCGCTGCGGGCTGATCTGGGCGACGAGGAACATCACCACCGCGCCCAGCACCATGTTGCGCGCGTGATCGTTGAAGCGCGAGCCGTTGTCGTAGCCGGCCGAATACATGATGGTCAGGCCCAGCGCGCACAGCATCGCCAGCGCCAGCGCCAGCGGGCCGTCGAAGCCCTGGAAGACGGGCCGCAGCCGCTGCCAGAGCGAGGGCTTGTCGAAGACCATGTTCATCGGCTGGCTCCCGTCTTGGCGGTCGAGGCGGCCGGCGGGGTCGAGGCGCGTGCCGCGGCCGGCCTGGCCGTGCGTGCAGGCGAAGATGCCGCCGAGGCGGCCTGCAGCGTCATCGAGCCCAGCACGGGCATCGAGCCGGCGCGCGCCGCGGATGCCGCCGACGCAGCGGACGCCGGCGCCGATGCCGCCGATGCCGCATCGCCGGCCAGCACCGCCGCGCCGACGGCGCGCGGCAGCGGCACCTCCGCCGCCTTGCGCGGCGTGCCGCCCGGCGGACCGGCCTTGCCCTGCTGCACCAGCGCGATGTCGTCTTCGGTCGGGTAGTTGCCCAGCATCAGGTAGTCCAGCACGCGGCGGGCGATGGGCGCGGCAGCCTCGGCGCCGAAGCCGGCGTTCTCGACGATCACGGCGAGCGCGACGCGCGGGTTGTCCACCGGGGCGAAGGCCTCGTACAGCGAGTGATCGCGCAGGTAGGCTTCCAGCCGCGCGGCGTTGTACTTCTCGTTCTGCTTGATGCCGACGGCCTGAGCCGTGCCGGTCTTGCCGCCGCTGGTGTAGCCGGCATTCATGAAGACGCGGGTGGCCGTGCCTTCCTGCGTCACGCCGTACATCGCGCGGCGCACGATCTCCACGTGCTCGGGCTTCAGCGGCAGGGCCTCCAGCGCCTGGCTGGAGATCACGCGCTTCTCGTGCGTCACCACGTCCTGCACCTCGCGCACCAGCCGCGGCTGGAAGCGCTGGCCGCCGGAGACGAGGGTGCTCAAGGCGGTGGAGATCTGCAGCATGGTGAAGTTGTTGTACCCCTGGCCGATGCCCAGCGAGATGGTCTCGCCGGCGTACCACTTCTGCATCTCCGGGCGCTTGTAGGCGCGGCGCTTCCATTCGGTGGACGGCAGCAGGCCGGTCACCTCGCCCTTGAGGTCGATGCCGGTCAGACGGCCGAAGCCGAAAGGCTCCAGCTGGTCGTGCATCAGGTCCACGCCCATCTCGTTGGCCAGCGAATAGAAGTAGACGTTGCTGGACTTGACGATGGCCCGGTGCATGTCCACGTAGCCCAGCCCGCCGTCGCCGTGGCTGCGGAAGCGATGGCCGCCGAACATGAAGGTGCCGCTGTCCATGATGGCCGTCGTCGGGCTGCGCTTGTTGGCGTTGAGCGCGGCGATGGCCATGAAGGGCTTGAAGGTGGAGCCCGGCGGATAGGTGCCGCGCAGCGCACGGTTGAGCAGCGGCTTGTCCAGCGACTCGTTGAGCTCGCGCCAGCTGTCGGAGTCGATGCCGTCGACGAAGAGGTTCGGGTCGAAGGTGGGCTTGCTGACGAAGGCCAGGATCTCGCCGGTGCGCGGGTCCATCGCCACCAGCGCGCCACGGCGATCGCCGAACAGGCGCTCGATCAGCGCCTGCAGCTTGATGTCGATGGACAGCGTCACCGTGTTGCCCGGCGTGGCAGGCGTGGAGTGCAGGCGGCGCATCGCGCGCCCGCCGGCGCTGGTCTCGACCTCCTCGACGCCGGTGATGCCGTGCAGCTCGCGCTCGTAGCTCTGCTCGACGCCCAGCTTGCCGATGTAGTCGGTGCCGCGGTAGTTGGCCTGGTCTTCCTCCGGCCAGTCTTCGATCTGTTCCTTCTCTTTCTGGTTGATGCGTCCGATGTAGCCCAGCACATGGCTGGCCAGCTCGCCGTAGGGATAGTTGCGGAACAGCCGGGCCTTGATCTCCACGCCGGGGAAGCGGAAGCGCTGGGCGGTGAAGCGGGCGACCTCCTCCTCCGTCAGCTTGGTGCGGATGGGCAGGGACTCGAAGTTCTTCGATTCCTCGCGCAGGCGCTTGAAGCGGCGGCGGTCGCGCTGCTCGATCTGCACCAGGCGCGACAGCTCGTCGATGGTGGCCTCCACGTCGTCCACCTTGGACGGCGTGATCTCCAGCGTGTAGGCCGAGTAGTTGTTGGCCAGCACCACACCGTTGCGGTCCACGATGAGCCCGCGGTTGGGCACGATGGGCACGACCGCGATGCGGTTGTTCTCGGCCTGGCTCTGCAGGTCCTCGTGGCGCACCACCTGCAGGAAGACCAGGCGCGCGGCCAGCAGCAGGAAGGCGATGAACACGAACGCGGCCGCGGCCCAGAGCCTGCGCCTGAAGCGACCCAGCTCCCGCTCGATGTCCTTCAATTCCGTCATGACGGGCTCACAACGGCCGGTTCTTGTCCGGATCCGGCGCGCGGCGCTGTGGCGCCAGCAGGATCACCGTGGCCACGGGCCACAGCAGCGATTCCCACAGCGGCGCCAGCATCAGCGACCAGCCGGGGAAGCTGTCGCCTGCGGCCAGCCGCACCAGCAGCGAGACCGCATGGGCGGCGAAGAAAAGCGGCAGGATCTGCAGGGCCTGGCCGCCCATCGTGAACCACAGCAGGCGGCGGTGGATGGCGATGGCGAAGAAACTCAGCAGCGTGTAGGCCAGCGCGTGCTGGCCCAGCAGCGCTCCCTGGTGCACGTCCATCAGCAGGCCGAAGATGAAGGCCGGCGTCACGCCGACACGGCGCGGCTGGTGCACGTTCCAGAAGACGATGAACACGGCCAGCACGTCGGGCATCGCCGGCATGCGGCCCAGCGGCAGGATGTTGATCAGCAGGGCCACGATCAGCGAGCCCCACAGGAAGACCGGGTTGACCGGCAGCAGCAGCTGGTTGGAGCGCATCAGCGGTGGCCTCCTGGGGCGGAAGCCTGGGCGCCGTGGCCGCGGGCCCGCCCGCCGTGGGCGGCGCTGGCCGCCGAGGCGGCAGCGGCGGCGGACACGGTCTCGTCGGTGCGCAGGGGTGCCTGCAGGCCCACGGGCTCCAGCACCATCACGTGGCGGGCGCTGTCCGGTCGGCCCAGCGGCACCAGCACGATCTTGGCGAAGGCCGAATCCGCGCGGCGGTCCACGCGGACCACACGGGCCACGGGCAGGCCGCCGGGGTAGACGCCGTCCACGCCCGAGGTGTGCATCACGTCGCCGGCCTGCACGTCGGCGTTGCCGGCCATGAAGCGCAGTTCCAGCCCGCCGTCGGCCGGGTGGCCGTAGGCCGCGCCGCGCTGCTGGGTGCGGGTGTTGAGCACGGGGATGGCGGCGTCCTTGTCGTTGATCAGCGTGACCTCGGACGAAAGCGGATAGACCCGCGTCACCTGCCCGACCACGCCGGCGTCGTCGATCACCGGCGCGCCCAGCGCCACGCCCTGCACGCTGCCGCGGTCGATGAAGACCTTGCGGGTGTAGGGATCGCTGGCTTCGTAGAGCACCTCGGCCGCCTGCGAGTGCACCGTCAGCCGCTGGCTCAGGCCCAGCAGCGTGCGCAGCCGCGCGTTCTCCACCTCCAGTTGCTCCACGCGCAGCGAACGCACCGCCTGGCGGGCCAGTTCCTCGCGGGCACGGCTCTCGGCGCTGCGCGCGTGCTGCAGCCCGGCGAAGTAGCCGTCGACGTCGTTCCAGGCGTTCACCGGCACCAGCAGCGCGCGCTGCATCGGATGCAGCACGGTGGCCGCTGCCGCGCGCAGCGCGTGGGTCAGCGCGAAGCGCGTATCGGCCACCATCAGGAAGAAGGCCAGCGCCGAGAAGGAGACCAGGCGCGTCAGCGCGGACGGCCCCTGCTTGAAGAAGGGCGGCGGGGTGCGGTCTAGGGTGCCCAATGGCATGTCAGGCGCGGGTCAACGGGTGGGCACGGCACGGCTGTCGGCCGAAAACGAACGAAGCCGGCTCCGTATTGAACGTGCCGGCTTCGATGGGCTCACTGGGGATTTACTCCGAGGTGAAGATCGAACCCAGGCGCTCCATGCGTTCCAGCGCCATGCCGCATCCGCGCACCACGCAGGTCAGCGGGTCCTCGGCCACCAGCACCGGCAGGCCGGTTTCCTCGGCCAGCAGGCGGTCCAGGTCGCGCAGCAGGGCGCCGCCGCCGGTGAGCATCATCCCGCGCTCGGCGATGTCGGCGCCGAGTTCGGGCGGCGTCTGTTCCAGCGCGTTCTTCACCGAGGAGACGATCTGGTTCAGCGGATCGGTCAGGGCCTCGAGGATCTCGTTGCTGCTGATGGTGAAGCTGCGCGGCACACCTTCGGAGAGATTGCGGCCCTTGACCTCCATCTCCTTGACCTCGGAGCCGGGGAAGGCCGAGCCGATCTGCTTCTTGATGGCCTCGGCCGTCGGTTCGCCGATCAGCATGCCGTAGTTGCGGCGGATGTAGTTGATGATGGCTTCGTCGAACTTGTCGCCGCCCACCCGCACGCTGCCCTTGTAGACCATGCCGCCCAGCGAGATCACGCCGACCTCGGTCGTGCCGCCGCCGATGTCGACGACCATGGAGCCGGAGGCCTCCGACACCGGCAGGCCGGCGCCGATGGCCGCGGCCATCGGTTCCTCGATCAGGTAGACCTCGGAGGCGCCGGCGCCCAGGGCCGATTCGCGGATGGCCCGGCGCTCCACCTGGGTGGAGCCGCAGGGCACGCAGATGATGATGCGCGGGCTGGGCTTCAGGATGGACCGCGGGTGGACCATCTTGATGAACTGCTTGAGCATCTCCTCGGTCACGGTGAAGTCGGCGATCACGCCGTCCTTCATCGGCCGGATGGCCTCGATGTTGCCGGGCACCTTGCCCAGCATGGCCTTGGCCTCGGCGCCCACGGCCTGGATGGTCTTCTTGCCGTTGGGGCCGCCTTCGTGGCGGATGGCGACGACGGAGGGTTCGTCGAGCACGATGCCCCGGCCGCGGACGTAGATCAGCGTGTTGGCGGTGCCGAGGTCGATTGCGAGGTCGGTGGAGAAATAGCGGCGCAGTAATCCGTACATAAACTCGCTTTCCGGGTATCGGCGACCCTGCCTTCTCCCCAGCAGGCTCTCAGTCGCCGCACCTGTTATTCAGTTGCGCGGCGTCCACGGCGCACCGATGGCCGGGCACATGCCCGAAAGGCTGATCGATGCGGCGATGGACGTATCGGCGTCTTTCAACACAAAACCGGTCTCGAAACGCTTTCTTCTTATCGCG
>SCTQ01000107.1 GCA_004322345.1 Aquabacterium sp.
AGCCCTTCATCCACCACTACAACTGGCATCGACCACACTCAGCCCTTGCCCACCAGCCACCCATGATCCGGATCCCGGCTGTGAACAACGTCCTGCAACTCAACACCTAGCCGCACGGCTGTCCGGTGGATACTCGCCGTCGATGAGGTCTGCCGCACGCCCCGTACCGTCCACTGCCGTCGATGTCCCGCAGGCTTCGGCCGAGCGCCGCGCCAGCGCCGTCTCCATCGACCGCTTCGTCGACGCGCTGTGGCTGGAGGACGGCCTGAGCCAGGCCACGCTGGGCGCCTATCGCCGCGACCTTGCCGCCCTCGCCGACTGGCTGGACCGCGAGCAGTCGCGCCGCCTGGATGCCGCCACCGAATCCGACCTGCGCGCCTATGCTGCCCAGCGCCACGCGCAGACGCGCGCCAGCACGGCCAATCGCCGGCTCAGCGTCTTCAAGCGCTACTACCGATGGGCCGTGCGCGAACTGCGCATCCCCGCCGACCCGACGCTGAAGCTGGACGCGCCGCGCCAGCCGCTGCGCGTGCCCGGCAGCATCAGCGAGGCCCAGGTCGAGGCCCTGCTCGACGCTCCCGACACCGAGACCCCGCTGGGCCTGCGCGACCGCGCCATGCTGGAGCTGATGTACGCCAGCGGCCTGCGCGTGTCCGAGCTGGTGGGCGTGAAGACCGTGCACGTCGGCCTGTCCGAAGGCGCGCTGCGCGTCACCGGCAAGGGCAGCAAGGAACGCATCGTGCCCTTCGGCGAAGAGGCCCACGCCTGGCTGCGGCGCTACCTCGCCGAGGCACGCAGCGCGCTGCTGGCCGGCAAGACGGCCGACGCGCTCTTCGTCACCGCCCGCGGCGCGAAGGCCGGCGAGGGCATGACGCGGCAGATGTTCTGGCAGCTGATCCGCAAGTACGCGCTGGCCGCGGGCATCACCGGCAAGCTGTCGCCCCACACGCTGCGCCACGCCTTTGCCACCCACCTGCTGAACCACGGCGCCGACCTGCGCGCGGTGCAGATGCTGCTGGGGCATGCGGACATCTCGACCACGCAGATCTACACCCACGTGGCACGCGAGCGGCTGCGGGCGTTGCATGCCCAGCACCATCCGCGCGGCGGCGCCTGATCCGACGCACGGCGTGAACTCCTGGCGCCGTGCTCGGTGCTTGTTCGGTGCATCGGCGCCGCGCCGCCTGCCCACAATGCCCGCATGAGCCACAGCTTCGCCTCCGCGCTGATCCTGCTGCTGCTGGTGCTGGACCCCTTCGGCAGCCTGCCGGTCTTCCTGTCGGCGATGCGCGGCGTCGCGCCCGGGAGGCGGCTGCGCGTGGCGCTGCGCGAGGCCTGCATCGCCTTCTGCGTGCTGCTGGGCTTCCTGCTGGCCGGCGAGGGCTTCCTGAAGCTGATGCGGCTGTCGGAGCGTTCGCTGGAGGTGGCCGGCGGCGTGATCCTGCTGATGGTCGCCATCCGCATGATCTTCAACTCTGGGCGCGGCATCTTCGACTCGGATGATCCGGCGCAGCCCGCGCGCGAGCCCTTCATCTTCCCGCTGGCCGTGCCGCTGCTGGCCGGGCCCTCGGCCATGGCCACCGTGCTGCTGCTGGCCTCGCGCCAGCCGGCGCAGATGGTGGAGTGGATCGGTGCGCTCACCGTGGCCATCGCCGTCTGTGCCGCGGTGCTGGCGGCCTGCTCCCGGCTGCACCGCTGGCTGGGCGAGTCGGTGGTGTCGGCGATGGAGAAGCTGATGGGGCTGGTGCTGACGGCCGTCGCGGTGGAGATGATCCTGGCGGGTTTGAAGCGCTACTTCTTCGACGCCGGCTGAGGCTTCAGCGCCGAGGCGATGGACGCGAGGATGCGGCCTTCCTCGCGGTGGATGCCGAGTTCGCCGTAGTCGCCCGCAGTCATCACGATGCTCAGATCCAGCGCCGGAATCACGAAGACGCGCTGCCCGCCGTTGCCTACCGCGCTGGCCCATTCCAGGTCCTGGCCGCGCCACTGCAGATGGCCGGTCCACCACTGGTAGCCATAGCCCGCGTCCCGTCCGTCCACCGAGAACCACGAAAAGCCGCTGGGCATGCGCTGGTGCGTCGCACGCTCCATCCAGTCGGCGGGGACCAGTTGCTGCCCGCGCCACGAGCCGTGCTGGTTGACCAGGCGGCCGAACTTCAGCATGTCGCGCGGCCGCAGGCGCAGGCCCGCGAAGGCCAGCGGACGGCCGTGGGTGTCCTCCACCCATTTCCAGTCGCGCACGCCCATCGGCGCGAACAGCTCTTCCTGCGCCAGCTCGGCCACGGATTTGCCGGTGCGCCGCCGCAGCAATTCGCCCAGCAACTGCGTGTTGCCGCCGCTGTAGCGGAAGCTGCTGCCCGGCGTGGCCGCCAGCGCGCGGTCCATCACGAAGCGCATGGTGTCCCGCTTCCAGAACAGGCGGATCTCGTCGCTGGTCAGCGGCCAATGGCCCCACTCCTGCCAATCGAGGCCGCTGCTCATCGTCAGCAGGTGCTCCAGCGTGATCGCGCCGTGGCCGTCCCGGGCCAGCTGCGCCAGTTCGGGCGCGGCGGTGACGACCGGCGTGTCCGGCGCGGGCATGCGGCCCTTGGCGACCTCGATGCCGACCACCAGGGCCGTGATGCTCTTGGAGACCGAGCGCACATCGTGCAGCCTGCCCGCGTCGTAGGCCACGTCGGCGTCGAAAGGATTGCGCAGGCCGAACATCCATTCCATCGACGAGTCGGGGCCCCTGCGGTAGAGCTCGGCCACCAGCTTGCCGCCGCGTTCCACCAGCAGCGAGTGGATGTTGGCCTCGCTGCGCGCCACCTCGGTCAGCACGCCGCACAGGGCGGGCGCGTCGAAGCCTGCCTCGGTGGCCGTTGCCACCGGCCAGTCGGCATCGGCCGGCGGGCTGGCGCAGGGCTCGGTCGTGACGGTGGCGGGGCGGTGGGCGCAGGCGGCCAGCAGCAGCGTGCCTGCCAGCAGCCAAGCGCCGCGCATCGTTCGGGTCCGCGTCTGGCAAGAGCGCAGCATGGTCTGCTCCGTGAGGGTCGTTGCGCGGCGCAGCCTACGCGGTGCGGGCCGCACGCATATGTCGGCCTTGTATGCGCCGACACATTCCGGACATGAGCCCGGGTGGCGACGCATGCCGGCCCCAGCTCAGCTCAGCGCAGCAGCGGCAGCAGGTACTTGTAGGCGCCTGCACCCATCGTCGGGATGACGATGACCAACCACCACTTCGATGCCCTCAGGATCTCCGGCAACTGCAGCAGCAGGAGCGCGAGCAGGCGCCACCCCGGGCCGTCCTGCGAGAACGCGGGCCGCTCGGGCTCGGGCGCCGGCTTCGGCGCGGCGGGACGTGCGCGCCCGGACGTGGGTGCGCGTGGGGGCTTCACGAGCTGCTTCTTCATGATCACTCCAGTTCACAAGCCAAGTCATTCGTGGCCACGCTGGATGCGGGCGATATCCTGGGCTGACGGACCGAGCGGCCTTGAATCGCGGGGGACAGCTTCCCTAGACCGAGGTTTCCATATGTTGCTCATCAAAGCCGATATGGCGCGCTGAATCGAGATGGAAATTTTTAGTCACTGAATCAGGAATAACTGAACGCCTGGATTGGTTAGAAGGGCCAGGCGTCATCCGAACCCTGGTGGTCAGGGCTGGTGGGCGCGAGTCCTTCGAATCGGTACGGGGTGCACCGCAATAACCGGCGCAACGTGCCCCGCCTGGGCTGAATGCGGAAATCGGGACGCGCGTGACCGCGGGTTAGTCCCGGGCGGTGCGGAGCCTGCCTAACCCACGCTCTGCGCCAGCCACGCCAGCTCTTCGTCCGTGAACCCGGCCGCGCGACGCGCGTCGAGGTTGAAGGGCGGCCGCAGCCGCGGTGCCTCGTAGCGCTTCACCAGCTCCGGGTAGAGGGCAGCCGCATCCAGCCCGCGCTGATCGCACAGGTGGCGGAACCAGCGGTTGCCGATGGCGACGTGGCCCACCTCGTCGCGCAGGATGATGTCCAGGATCTCCACCGCGCGGTGGTCGCCGGCCTTGGCCAGCTTGGCCTGGATCAGCGGCGTCGCGTCCAGCCCACGTGCTTCAAGCGTGCGCGGCACCAGGGCCATGCGGCCGACGATGTCCTCGCGGGTCTTGAAGCACATGCTCCACAGGCCGTCGTGGGCGGGGTAGTCGCCGTAGCGCTGGCCCATGGTCTCGAGGTGCCCGACCAGCAGGCTGAAGTGCAGGGCCTCCTCGGCGGCCACGCGCCACCAGTCGGCATAGAAGCCGGCCGGCATGCCGGGGAAGCGCCAGACCGCGTCGAGTGCCAGGTTGATCGCGTTGAACTCGATGTGGGCAATGGCGTGCAGCAGCGCCGCGCGGCCGGCGGGCGTGTGCGGCGAACGCGCGGGAACCTGGAAGGCGGTGACCAGTTCGGGCAGGGCGGGGCGGCCGGGCAGGCCCTCGGGCTCGGCGATCGCGCGCTGCGCGTCCAGCAGCCACCGGCCCGGCGTCTCCTGCATCGCGTGATGGTCCGCACGCACGCCCGCGGCCTTGGCCAGCGCATCGTCCACGCGCAACCAGTGCAGCGCGCGGTCGCGGATGTCGTGGAGGTCGGCGGTCATGGGTGCGAGTGTGCGACGCGAATGAAAACGGGGCGCCGTGCGCCCCGTCGTCATGGCAGGTGCAGGCCGCTCAGGCCTTGCCCTGGCTGGCCACGGCCGCGGCAGCCTTCGCGGCGGCCTCGGCGTCGCCCAGGTAGTAGTGCCTGATGGGCTTGAGGTTCGCGTCCAGCTCGTAGACCAGCGGGATGCCGTTGGGGATGTTCAGGCCGACGATGTCGTTCTCGGAGATGTCGTCCAGGTACTTCACCAGCGCGCGGATGCTGTTGCCGTGCGCGGCGACGACGAGGCGCTTGCCGGCCTTGATGGCGGGGGCGAGTTCCTCGTTCCAGTAGGGCAGCACGCGGGCCACGGTGTCCTTCAGGCATTCGGTCAGCGGGATCTGGTCGGGCGCCAGGCCGCGGTAGCGCAGGTCGCCGCGCTGGCCGCGCGGGTCGGCGGCGTCCAGCACCGGCGGCGGCGTGTCGTAGCTGCGGCGCCAGACCAGGACCTGCTCGTCGCCGTACTGCTTGGCCATGTCGGCCTTGTTCAGGCCCTGCAGCGCGCCGTAGTGGCGCTCGTTCAGGCGCCAGGAGTTGACGACGGGCAGCCAGGCCCGGTCCATCTCGTCGAGCACGTGCCACAGCGTGTGGATGGCGCGCTTGAGCACCGAGGTGTAGGCCACGTCGAACTCGTAGCCCTCTGCCTTCAGCAGCCGGCCAGCCTGCTTGGCCTGCTCCACGCCGGTGGGCGTGAGATCCACGTCGGTCCAGCCGGTGAAGCGGTTTTCCAGGTTCCAGGTGGATTCGCCGTGGCGGATCAGGACGAGCTTGTACATGGGTGGACTCTCGAAGACGGAGATGTGCCGTGAGGGCGGGAAAGCCCGCGATTATAAAATCGCGCCCCCTTTGCCCCACCCCCGGAGTCCGTGCCGTGAGCTTCTTCGTCCAGAACTGGTATTTGTTCGTCATCGCGGCGGTGTCCGGCGGGATGCTGCTGTGGCCCGCGATCTCCGGCGGCAGCGGCATCACGGTGGCCGAGGCGGTGCAGCTGATCAACCGCGAGAAGGGCATCGTGATCGACGTCAGCGATGCGCAGGAATACGCACAGGGCCACGTCGCCGGCGCGCGCAACCTGCCGCTGGCTTCGCTGCAGGAGGCCCAGGCCAAGGAAGGCGGCAAGGACGCCGGCAAGAAGGGCGGCAAGGGCCTGCCGACCAACAAGGCGCTGCCGCTGATCCTGGTGGATGCCACCGGCGCGCGCGCGGGCAAGGCCGCGGCGTTGCTCAAGACCCAGGGTTACGAGAAGGCCGTGGCGCTGGCCGGCGGCCTGAAGGCCTGGCGCGAAGCGGACATGCCGGTGGAAAAGGCCGCGGATCAGGGCAGCGCCTAAGGACGGCGCCCGCACCGTTGATTGCTGCAGGCGGCGGGCCAAACGAGGGGCAGTCATCCAATCGCGACGATAGAGACCTTGTGCTGGCTGCTTGCATGGGCAGGCGGGACAATCAGGGCTTATCCAACAGCCGGCACCTCCGGCACACGAGACGAGACCGCCATGCAAGCCGTCAAGATGTACACCACGCAGGTCTGCCCCTACTGCATCCGCGCCAAGGCGCTGCTCAAGCAGCGCGGGGTGGAAGCCATCGACGAGATCCGCGTCGACGCGAACCCCGACGAGCGCCTGAAGATGATGGAGATCACCGGCCGCCGCACGGTGCCGCAGATCTTCATCGGCGAGCAGCACGTGGGCGGCTTCGACGAGCTGCACGCCCTGGACCAGCGAGGCGGCCTGCTGCCTTTGCTGAACGGGGGCTGAGGCCTGCCTTTGCGGCCGGGTCTGCCCGGCCCCGCAAGCGTGTGGCGCGGGGCCCGGGGCTGCCCGAAAGCCGTCATCACGCTGCGCCATAATCCGCCGGCTTCGCTGCCGCCCCTGCTCCCGGGGCGGCCCGCCACAACCCAGGATTCATCATGGCTGACCAGCAGACCGCCCAACCCGTATTCCAGATCCAGCGCATCTACCTGAAGGATGCTTCGCTGGAGCAACCGAACTCCCCGAAGGTCCTGCTGGAGCAGGTCCAGCCCCAGATCGACGTGAACCTGCAGCTGCAGGCCGAGACCTTCGGCGACGGCAGCCTGTACGAAGTGAGCGTCACCGCCACCGTCAACGCCAAGGTCGGCGACAAGACGCTGTTCCTGGTCGAGGCCAAGGAAGCCGGCATCTTCGAGATCCGCAACATTCCCCAGGAACAGCTGGAGCCCATCGTCGGCATCGCCTGCCCGCAGATGGTCTACCCCTACCTGCGCGCCGTCGTGGCCGACCTGATCACGCGTGCCGGCTTCCCGCCGGTGCACCTGCAGGAAGTCAATTTCCAGGCCATGTACGAGGCCCAGCGCGCCCAGCAGGCCGCGGCTGCCAACGGCAGCCAGCCGAACGCCTGAGCGCTTCGGTCATCGTGCAGGCGGGTCGCACCGGCGGACGGTGTGACCCGTTGTCGTTTCCGGACCCCGCGTTCGCCGCTCTTCCAGCTTTGACGCACGCATGAACATCACCGTACTCGGAGCCGGCGCCTGGGGCACCGCGGTGGCCGCGGCCGCCGCCCGCGGGGCAGGCGATCGCCACGTGCTGCTGTGGGCGCGCGACCCGGCCCAGGCCGAGGCCATGCGCAGCAGCCGCCGCAACGCGCGCTACCTGCCCGACGAGGCCCTGCCCGACGCACTGCAGATTGGCTGCGACCTGCAGGCCGCGATCGTCCACGGCCGCAGCGGCCTGTTCATCGTCGGCACGCCCATGGCCGCACTGGCCGGCGTGCTGCAATCCCTGCCCGAGGACGCCGCCGCGGTCTGGCTGTGCAAGGGATTCGAGGCCGGCAGCGGCCGGCTGGGCCACGAGGTGGCGCAGGCCGTGCGACCAAGGCTGCGCTGTGGCGTGCTGTCGGGCCCCAGCTTCGCGCTGGAGGTGCTGCGCGGCCAGCCCACCGCGCTGGTGATGGCCAGCGGCGACGCGGCCTTGCGCGAGCAGGTGGTCGCCGCGCTGCACTCGGACGTGCTGCGCGTCTACACCTCCAACGATCCTGTCGGCGTCGAAGTCGGCGGCGCGGTGAAGAACGTGCTGGCGATCGCCACCGGCATCGCCGACGGCATGGAACTGGGCCTGAACGCCCGCGCCGCGCTGATCACGCGCGGCCTGGTCGAGATGACGCGCCTGGGCGTGGCCCTGGGCGCGCAGGCGGCCACCTTCACCGGCCTGTCCGGCCTGGGCGACCTGGTGCTGACAGCCACCGGCCACCTGTCGCGCAACCGGCAGGTCGGCCTGCAGCTGGCACAGGGCAAGGCGCTGGCCGACATCCTGCGCGAGCTGGGCCATGTGGCCGAGGGCGTCTACAGCGCAGCCACCGTGCTGGCGCGCGCGAAGGCGCTGGAAGTGGAGATGCCGATCACCGAAGGCGTGGTGGCGGTGCTCGACGGCCGGCTGACGGCGGCCGAGGCGCTGATGCGGCTGATGCGGCGGGAGTCGCGCGCCGAAGGCTGAGTCCCGCGGTTCAGTTCGGGCTCCCCGGCCTGGCCGCGCCCGGCGGCGCAAGCAGGCCGCGCGCGTTGCGCTGCAGGGTTGCCGCTGCCTCAGCCGGCAGCCCGGCCTGCCACCAGCGCCCTTCCGGCGCGCGCCACCAGGCTTGGCCGTCCAGCATCAGCAGCCGCGTCGTACCCAGGCCCGGGGCCTGCCATTCCACCGACCATGCCGCGCTGCGCAGCTGCGCCGGCGGGGTGTCGGCCGGCTTCCATGCGCCCGTGGCGGCGGCCAGTTCGTCGAGCCAGCCCAGGGCTTCCTCGCCAGCGGGCTGCGGCCGGCCCTCCGGCAGCAGCCGCCAGGTGGCGTGCGAGGGCGGGATCTCCTCCTTCAGGTTCGAAGCAGGCGGGGACTTCGGCAATGCCCGCTGCGCCAGTTGCCGGCGCAGCGCCTGCCACGGCGGGGCGGCTGCTTCGGCGGGCGCGGCGGACAGCGTGGCGGCAGCGCGCGCGCGGCCGGCGGCGCGGGTGTCGGCGCGGGTGTCGGCGCGTTTCTCCTCGGCCTCCTGCGTGAAGGCGAAGCCGTCCTCGCCGGCGGCATCCGCCGCGGCCTGCTTGCGGGCGGGGGGCGCCTGCGCGGCGGCCGGGGTGGGCGGGGCGGGTGGCGGCGCGGCACGGCGGGCCGTCTCGGCGGCTTCACCTGCGTGCGCCGCAGCGGTGACCGGGGCCGGTTCGCCCGCCGGGCCCGGGCGGGGCTTGGGCGCTGCATCCGCGGGCCGGTCGCCGTCCTGCTTGTCGGCCATCGCCGGTTGCGCGCTGCGCTCGCGGGCTTTCGCGAGGGTGCCGGCCGTGGCGGCAGGCGCGCGCCGCGTCTCCTGTTGGGGCGGGACGCTCGCCGGCTTCTTGGCCTGCGCCTGCTGTTCCCCGCCCGTCGTGGCGTCGGGGCCCGCCGCGCGGTGTTCGGTCTGGGCCTGCGGCCGCGGCGGCTGGATGTCGACATCCGGTCGTTCGGGCAGCCAGATCAGGCCGGCGACCAGGGTGACGAAGAGCAGCGCCAGCCCGCTGGCCCAGGCGGGCCCGGCGCCGCGGCCCGGCGCGTCACCGCCGAGCAGCCGCTTCCACCACGGCGCCGGCGCCGGCCGGGCGCGGGGCGCGGCAGCCGCCGGCGGGGCCTGGCGTGCGGCCTGTTCACGCGCCGCATCGAGGATGCGTGCGCTCAGCGCGGCCGGGGCCTGCGCCTGCGCGTCCGGCGCATGCCGCAGCGCAGCCCGCAGGTGCGGGTCCTGCGGCAGGCCAGGATCGGAGGGCGGTCGGGACATGGCGGCTAGGGAGCGGGCGGCAGGTAGGCGCCCATGCAGGTGCGCAGTTTGGACATGGCGTAGCGCAGCCGGCTCTTCAAGGTCTCGAAACCCAGCTCCAGCTTTGCGGCTAATTGGTCCAGGGCCAGGCCCTCCTCGTGGTGCAGCAGGAAGGCGGCGCGCTGGGCGGCGGGCAACTGGTCCAGGCAGTCGAGCAGGCGTTGGCCGGCGGCGCGCCAGAACACCTGGTCTTCCGCGGCAGGGCCGTCGGCTGCGGGCCATTGCGCCCAGGCGGCGGTGCCTTCGGGCTCGAAGCCGTGCGCGTCCTCGCTGCCGGCGTCGATGCTGAGTTCGCGCCCGCTCTTGCGCAGCATGTCCACCGCGCGGTGGTGGGCCAGGGTGTAGAGCCAGGTGCGGAAGCTGGCCGCACCGTCGGCCTGCCAGCCCGCGGCCGACTGGAGGACGCGCATCCAGACGTCCTGGAAGACCTCGTCCGCCTGGGCCGCCAGGGCCGTGCCCAGCAGGCGCCGCACGAAACGGTAGAGGCCGGCCTGGTGGCGGGCGTAGAGGTGCTCGAAGGCCTGGGCCTGGCCCATCGCATAGGCGGCCAGCAGCGTGGCGTCGCTGGGCTGCTGGGGCGGGGCGGAGGGGTCCGGGGGCGGCATCGGCGCGCAGTCTGCCATCGCGCGGGGCGGGGCAGCTGCGGGTTGCGGGGGAGAGGGCTCATGCGGATGACACGTGCCGGCGCGGCGCATGGGGTCGAGCGCGGGCGGCTCGAATTTTTTTCGGCGTCTAACCCCGGGCGGCCGGGCGGCGCGTGTCACCCCTCAAGCCGCCCGGAATCGTCCGCCGCGGCCGTGCAAACAAGGAGCCTTCCATGCAAGCCGCACGCTGGCGCAAGCCCATCCTCACCGCCGTCGCCCTGTCCCTGCTGCTGACCTCGCCCTGGGGCCAGGCCAGCCGCTTTCCTGCCCCGGTGGCCTGGCAGCCGCCGCCCCCGCTGGCGCCGCAGGCCGACGACTGCCACGGCCCCAGTGTGCTGCGCGTGACGCCGGGCGCTGCCTCGGCCAACGAGGAGCGCGACGCGGCCTGGGGCGACGCGGACCTGCGCACCCGCGAGAAGAAGGCGATGTCCGGCCGCGCCACCGCGCCCGCAGCGGTCTTGTCCGCCAAGCCCGATGCCCTGCACCGTGAGATGGCCGCCGCCGACAGCGCCGGTCCCAGCGAGCCCCTGGTGCAGCCCATCGCCCCCGAGCCGCCGGTCCCCGCGCCGGGCGACAAGCGCCGCGCCGGCCAGCAGCCCGTCGTCACCGCCGGCATGGTCGACGACAACGCCGACTTCGGCGCCTACCTGGCCTACCGCGAGCGCAACGCCCAGTTGCCGGTGCGCGCCCGCGACGTGTCCGAGCGCTACCTGCTGCAGGTGCAGGACGCCACCGGCCGCCCGGTGCCCGATGCCGAGGTGGCCCTGCAGCCCGGCGGCGGCTGGAACCCCGGCGGCCAGCAGCAATGGATGGTGCGCACCGACGCCGCCGGCCGCGCCTGGCTGCATCCACGGGCGGTCTTCGGCGGCGCCGGCCAGCCCGAAGTCCTGCAGGTCCAGGCCCGCAAGGACGGCGCCACCGGCGCGACGCTGCTGCGGCGCGGCCAGCGCGAGGCCCTGCAACTGCGTTTGGACCGCGCCACGGCGCAGGCCCGAGCACGGCTGGACCTGGTCTTCCTGATCGATGCCACCGGCTCGATGAGCGACGAGATCGCCAAGCTGAACGCCAGCCTGCAGACCATCGCGCGCCAGATCGCCGCGCTGCCGGCGCGTCCGGACATCTGCATGGCGATGGTGGCCTACCGTGACCGCGGCGACGCCTTCCTGATCCGCGCCCACGACTTCACGGATCGCCTGGACGACGTGCAGCGCAACCTGGCGCAGCTGCGCGCGGGCGGCGGCGGCGACACGCCCGAGGCGCTGAACGAAGCCTGGCACGAGACGGTCAACCGCCTGTCCTGGCGCAAGGACGCCAGCCGCCTGGTGGTGCTGGTGGCCGATGCGCCGCCCCACCTGGACTACGGCCAGCCCTACTACGACGAGGACCTGCTGTCGGCCCAGGCCCTGGGCATCAAGCTCTTCGCCGTGGGCGCCAGCGGGCTGGACCAGGTGGGCGAGTACGTCTTCCGCCAGATGGCCCAGTACACGGGCGGGCGCTTCGTCTTCCTGACCTACCGCGACGCCTCCGACCCCGGCAGCGGCCCCGGGACGCAGACCGTGCACGACGTGCAGAACTACAGCGTGCAGACCCTGGACCGGCTGATCGTCAAGCTGGTACGCGACGAGCTGGCCGGCCGCACAGGGGCCTGACCCCCTTGGCTGAGGGTAGCCCCGAGTGGCGACGCCGTCCCCCGGCGGGATTGCCCCCCGCTGGGGCATCGCCTAGCCTGCGTGTCGTTGTGCAACGCAAGAAGAAAGGCATGTCCATGAACAAGATCGCCCGCCTGGGCACGCTGGCCGCCGCAGCCCTGCTGCTGAACGGCGCGCAGGCCGCCACCGAGACCATCAACTACACCGATTTCTCCAGCACCACCGGGCTGCAGATCAACGGCGACGCGGCCCAGAACGGCAGCAAGCTGACGCTGACGCCCGCCGATTACTACAAGGGCGGCTCCGCCTTCTCCACCGACACCGTCACGCTGACGGCCGACGCCTCCTTCAGCAGCTTCTTCTCCTTCGAGATCCTGAACCGCGGCGGGCTGGGCAACGGTGCCGACGGCCTGGTCTTCACGCTGCAGACGACGGCCAACAACGTCGGCGGCAACGGCGGCGGCCTGGGCTACTACGGCCTGGCCAACAGCGTCGGCATCGAGTTCGACACCTACGACAACGGCGAGACGGGTGCCTCCAACCACGTGGGCATCGACGTCAACGGCAGCATGAATTCGGTGGCAACGACGACGGAGCTGACGCCCGACTTCGACAACGGCGAGACCTGGTACGCCTGGGTCGACTACAACGGCGCCACGCAGAACCTGGAAGTGCGCTGGTCCCAGACCATTACCCGCCCGACCGCCGCCGGCCTGGCCGCGACCGTGGACCTGCCCACCATCCTGGGCAGCCAGGACGTCTTCGCCGGCTTCACCGCCGGCACCGGCGGCGGCTACGGCGAGCACAACATCCTGTCCTGGGCCTTCGTCAACGAGTACCGCGAAGGCGGCGTCATCCCGGGCGTGCCCGAGCCGGGCACCTGGGCGCTGATGCTCGGCGGGCTGGGGTTGATGGCAGCTGCCGCGCGCCGTCGCCGCTGATCACGGCGATCGCCGAAGAGGGCCGGGCCGCAAGGTGCCGGCCCTTCCTTCTTTCAGCGCCCGCGCTTGCCCTTCTGCTCGCGCATCCACGCCGCGATGTCAGCGGGCGTGATGCTGCCGTGCTTGTCCCGGTCGATCTCGTCGAAGTGCGCGGCGACGCGGGGCATTCCGTTCTTCGCCTCGTCCTTCGTCAGCTTGCCGTCGCCGTTGGCGTCGGCCTTCTTGAAACGGGCCTCGAACTCGGCCTTGAGGCGCTCGGAGCGTGAGCCCGCGGCCGAGGCCGCGGCGTCGGCGGCCTGCACGGCCTGCATCGCGCACAGGGCGGAGGTGGTGGCCAGCAGCACGGCGGCCGCGGCGTGGAAGCGGGGATGGCGGGTCTTCATCGCGGCCTCACTTGCTCGGGCAGGTGATGGCGGCGCCGCCGGCGTCGAAGCAGGTGGTCGTGCGCTGCACGCCGGTGTCCTTGCTGTAGCTGGTGTCGCGCTGGACCGAGTTGCCGGTGGCCGCGCTGGTGGCGGTGGTCGTGCGGTTCTGCGTGACTTGGCCATCGGCGTCGCGATCCAGGTGGCCCGCGCTCTCGACGCTGCCCTTCGCATTGCTGGCCGTCATGCCGCTGTCGTGCCGGACGCTGCCGTCGGCGGCGCGCGTGGTGCGGCCGGCGCGGCGGAAACGCCCGCCCTGGGCGCCGTCGACCGCGGCGCCGCTGGTGACGGCGGCGTTGCCCTGGCCGTCGGTGACGATGCGCCGGCCGCGCGCCATCTCGCCGGCGTCGCCGGCGCGTGCCGCGCCGCGGGCCGCGGTGACGCCGCCTTCGGCGTTGCGGTGGGCGGTCGCCAGCCGGCCGGCCTCGGCGGGCAGGGCGGTGGCCAGCATCAGCGCCGCGGCGGCGGCCAGGCTCAGGCGGGTGGGGATCGTGCTGCGGTTCATGGCGGGTCCTTTCGTGCTTCAGTGTGGATGCATCGCTCGATGCATGGGAGGCATCGTGGCAGCCGGGCGTGAGCCCGTGATGGCCGGCGTGACGGAGTTGGTTGCAGCCGATGACGGGTGTGGCGCTTCTGTCATCGTTTGTCATCGCTGCCGCGGCGCGGAGGTGAGGGCGCCCTACCATCCGCTCACCCCACCAGCGAAGAAGTGCCGATGAGCGAACCCGCCCGCATCCTGATCGCCGACGACGAGGCCGAGCTGCGCGCGCTGCTGGAGCGCTACCTGTCCGAGCAGGGCCTGGTCGCCCGCGCCGTGCCCGATGCGGCGGGCGCCGAGCGGCTGCTCGCGCGCGAGCGCTTCGACGTGCTGGTGCTGGACGTGATGATGCCGGGCGAGGACGGCCTGTCGCTGTGCCGCCGCCTGCGCGCCGCCGGCGAGACCATCCCCATCCTGATGCTGACCGCCCGCGGCGACCCGGTGGACCGCATCGTCGGCCTGGAGATGGGCGCCGACGACTACCTGCCCAAGCCCTTCTCGCCGCGCGAACTGCTGGCCCGCGTGCAGGCCATGGTGCGGCGCCAGCGCATGCTGGGCGCCCACGGCGGGCCGCTGGGCGAGGCACCGGTGAGCTTCGGCCGCTTCACGCTGCACGCGGCCGAGCGCCGGCTGGAGTGCGAGGGCCGGCCCGTGCCGCTGACCACCGGCGAGTTCAACCTGCTGCTGGCCTTCGTTCAGAACCCGCACCGCCCGCTGGGCCGCGACCGGCTCATCGAGCTGGCCCATGGCCGCGACCACGAGGCCACCGATCGCAGCATCGACGTGCAGGTGATGCGCCTGCGCAAGCTGATCGAGGCCGACCCGGCCGACCCGCGCCACATCCAGACGGTGTGGCGGGTGGGCTATGTGTTCGTGCCCGACGGTGCGCCGCGCCCCTGAAGCGCCATGCGCCTCGCACCTGCCAGCCTCTTCGGTCGCAACCTGCTGCTGATCGTCGCGCTGATCCTGCTGGGGCAGCTGGGCAGCGCGGCGATGTTCCGTGCCTTCGTCCAGGGCCCGCGCGTGGACCAGGCGGCCGACGCCTTCGCCCGCACGCTGCGTGGCATGCACGACGGGCTGCAGGCGCTGCCGGACCCGCAGCGCGCGGCCTTCGCGCAGCGCTTCAACGCCAGCACGCGCAACAGCCTGTCGCCTGTTTCGCCCGATGTCCGGCCACCCGCCATGCAGCGCGAACTGGCGCCGCTGGAGCGCCGCTTCGTGCGCCGGGTCGCGCAGCAGCTGGGACCCTTGGGTGCGCGGCTGGTGTGGCAGCCGCGCCAGGGCGGCGGCATGGCCGTGCGCCTGCAGGTCGAGCGCGGCAAGGAAGCGGCCGCCGGCGGCGAGCAAGCCTACTGGCTGGATCTGCCCGGCCTGCTGCCCGCCCGCGAGTGGCCGCGCGCCTGGGTCTACGCCAGCGGCGCCACGGCGCTGCTGGCCCTGGGCGGCGCCTGGCTGATCCAGCGCCGGCTGAACCGCCCGCTGAACGAGGTGGTCGCCGCGGCCGGCAGCCTGGCCCGCGGCGAGCGCCCGCCGGCGCTGGACGAAAGCGGCCCCAGCGAGATCGCCGCGCTGGCACGCAGCTTCAACCGCATGGTCGAGGACCTGGCCCGCAACGAGCGCGAGCGCGAGGTGATGCTGGCCGGCATCTCGCACGACCTGCGCACGCCGCTGGCCAAGCTGCGGCTGGCCGTGGAACTGGGCAGCGGCAAGCTGGATGCGCAGCTGGCCACCAGCATGGACAACGCGGTGACCACGCTGGATGCGATCGTCGGCCAGTTCATGGACTACGCGCGGGGCATCCAGGACGAGGCCGCCGTGCTCACCGACATCGACGCCCTGGCCCGCCGCGCCGTGGCCGCCTGCGGTGTGCCGGTGCACTGGCAGCCGGGTGCGCCGCCGCCTTGCCGCGTGCGCCCGGTGGCGCTGCAGCGGGCGCTGGTCAACCTGCTGGAGAACGCCCAGCGCTACGCCGGCACCGCATCGCCGATCGAGCTGGCCAGCGGCCAGGCCGGTGCCGAGGTGTGGCTCGAAGTGCGCGACCGCGGCCCCGGCCTGGGCGGCGCCGATGCCGAGTCGCTGAAGCAACCCTTCCAGCGCGGGGACGCCGCGCGCAGCGGCGTGCCGGGCAGCGGCCTGGGACTGGCCGTGGCCGACCGCGCGATGCGGGCGCATGGTGGGCGGCTGGAGTTGCTGCCGCGGGAAGGTGGGGGGCTGAGGGCGCGGCTGGCGTGGCCTACGGCCACCCATTGACGATCGGCACCCCCGTCGGCAGGACGTTCGCCGTGTTGCGCGTCACCACGGACCAGCCGTGCACGAGCGCCGTGGGGGCGATCAGCGCATCGCGATCCGGCTTGCGGTCGGCGCGTGCAGCCGTGCGGCTGCGCGCGCGATGGCGGCATCGGCCGGCAGGATGCGGCTCTCGAACGCATGGCGATGCGGGGATCGGTCTCGAACTGGCGTAGAGGGTGATCTCGGGCATGGCGTCCTCCTGATGGCGGATGGCGAGGTTGCGAGCTGTTGCGCAGCCTGGTCAGCCGTCCCCCGAAAATCCGCCCCCCTCGCTCGTGTTGCAAGGATCCGCGTTTGCTCTTATCGATGCCCCGCCTCGCCGTCGCAGCCTGCCTGACCCTGGCTGCCGCCATCACCGACGCGCGCGACCTCGCGCTGGCCACCTGGAACCTCGAATGGCTGATGCGCCCGTCCGTGCGCGACGAGTTGCTCGCGCATTGCGACCCCAAGGGCCAGCCGCGCAGCGACCAGCGCAGCCTGCCTTGCCCCGGAGACCGCCCGCCGCCGCCGCGCCGCACGCAGGCGGACCTGGATGCGCTGGCTGCCGTGGCGCAACGGCTGGACGTGCAGGCGGTGGCGCTGCAGGAAGTGGACGGCCCCGAGGCCGCGCGGCTCGTGTTCCGCGACGGCTGGGAGGCCGTGTGCTTCAGCAGTCGGCTCCATCCGCAGAAGACGGGCTGGGTCATCCGCCGCGGCACACCGTATCGCTGCAACGCGGAGCTGCAGGCGCTGGACCTCAAGGGGTCGCTGCGATCGGGTGCGGACATCACGCTGTGGCCCGGCACGCGCAACGAGGTGCGCCTGCTCGGCGTGCACCTGAAGAGCGGCTGCTTCGGCGGCCCGCTGGACAAGGACGACGACCAGGGCGAAGGCCGCGCCTGCAGCCTGCTGCGGCGCCAGGTGCCGGTGCTGGAGCGCTGGGTGGACGATCGCGCGCGCGAAGGCGTGGCCTATGCCGTCGTCGGCGACTTCAACCGGCGGCTGGAGAGCGATGCGCGCTACCCGGCCGGCAGCGACCCGGCCCTGCCGCGCAACCTCTTCGCCGCCCTCAGCGACGGCGACCCCGTCGGCGCCGAGCTGACGCGGGCCACCGAAGGCCTGGGCAGCATCGCCTGCCGCCCGGGCGAGAAGCGGCGCCCGCCGATCGACAACCTGCTGCTGGGCCGTTCCCTCGTGCAGCGCGCCCGGGGCCTGCGCACGCAGGTGTGGAGCTATACCGAGGCCGACGTGCAGGCCAGCCGCATCCTGTCGGACCACTGCCCGATCGGCGTCGTGCTGGAAGGCGCACTGCGCTGAAGCCGCTTCAGCCGCCGCCCGCGTAGCCGTTCTGCCGCCAGGCCTCGAAGACGGCCACGGCCACGGCATTGCTCAGGTTCAGGCTGCGCTGGCCGGGCAGCATGGGCAGGCGCACGCGCTGCGCCTCGGGAAAGCGCTCGCGCAAGGCGGCATCCAGGCCGCGCGTCTCGCAGCCGAAGACCAGCCAGTCGCCCGGCTGCCATCGCAGCTCGCCCAGCGGCCGGCTGCCGCGGGTGGTGAAGGCGAACATGCGCGCGGCATCGGGCCGCTCGGCTGCGACGAAGGCCTGCCAGTCGGCATGGCGCCTCACCGGCGCGTACTCGTGGTAGTCCAGGCCGGCGCGGCGCAGCAGCTTGTCGTCCATCGAGAAGCCCAGCGGCTCCACCAGGTGCAGCGCGCAGCCGGTGTTGGCCGCCAGGCGGATCACGTTGCCGGTGTTGGGCGGGATCTCGGGTTCGACGAGGACGATGCGGAACATGTGAGACTTGGCAAAAGGAAGACGGAGACCGCCATGGGTGCATGCATTGTGGGCTGGGCGCATACGCCCTTCGGCCGGCTGGACGGCCAGGACCTGGAAAACCTCATCGCCACCGCAGCGGCCGGCGCCTTGCAGCACGCGGGCATCGCGGGCGACGCGGTGGACGGCGTCTGGCTGGGCAACCTCAACGGCGGCTTCGTGCCGGAGATCTTCACCTCGTCCCTGGTGCTGCAGGCCGATGACGGCCTGCGATGGAAGCCGGCGGTGCGGCTGGAGAACGCCTGCGCCTCGGGCGCGGCGGCGGTCTTCGCGGCACTGGATGCGATCGAGGCCGGCCGTGTCCGGGTGGCCCTGGTCGTCGGCGCCGAGAAGATGACCGCCATCTCCGGCGCGGCCGTCACCGAGGTGCTGGCCAACTGCAGCTACGTGAAGGAGGAGGCCGCCATGGGCATGAGCTTCCCCGGCATCTTCGCCGGCATGGCCGCGCAGTACTTCGAGCGCCACGGCGACCGGTCCGCCACGCTGGCGCGCATCGCGGCCAAGAACCACGCCAGCGGCGTGCACAACCCCTGGGCCCAGATGCGCAAGGATCTGGGCTTCGAGTTCTGCAACACGGTGTCGGAACGCAACCCCATGGTGGCCGCGCCCCTGCGCAAGACCGACTGCTCGCTGGTCTCCGACGGCGCCGCGGCGCTGGTGATCGTGCACGAGTCGCTGGCCGGGCGTTTCCCGCGTGCCGTGGGCTGGCGCGGCCGCGCGCAGGTCAACGATTTCCTGCCGATGTCGCGCCGCGACGCGGTCGGCTTCGAGGGCCCGCGCCGCGCCTGGCAGCAGGCGCTGGCCGCGGCGGGCACGAAGGTCGACGACCTGGCCTTCGCCGAGGTGCACGACTGCTTCACCATCGCCGAACTGCTGGCCTACGAGGCCATGGGCCTGGCACCGGCCGGCCAGGGTGCGCGCGTGGTGGACGACGGCACGGTGTTCCCCGGTGGCCGCCTGCCGGTCAACCCGTCCGGCGGCCTGAAGGCCAAGGGCCACCCCATCGGCGCCACCGGCGTGTCCATGCACGTGCTGGCCGCGATGCAGCTGTGCGGCGAAGCCGGCGGCATCCAGGTGGCGCAAGCGGCCGCGGACGGTGCCCTGGGCGGTGTCTTCAACATGGGCGGATCCGCAGTGGCCAACTACGTCAGCGTGCTGCGGCGCGTGGGCTGAGGGGCAAGGGCGGCCATCGCCTTGCCGCCGACGCGGCCATGTTGCCTGCCGTGGGTAGGCGGGTCTACGCTGCGCCGCTCGACCCGTGCCGGGTGGGTCTCCGGGAGCGGGCAATACGAACACAGGAGACGGACATGGCAACTCGTGATGCATCGGGTTTCCTCGCCGCGGCGCTGCTGGCGCTGGCCGCGCCCGCGGCCCAGGCCCTCAGCGGGCAGGTGGTCGCCGAGGGGCTGGGGGACACGCTCTACGTGACGGCGCCGGCCGGCGACGACCGGCTCTTCATCCTGGAGAAGAGCGGGCTGGTGCGTGTGATGCAGGGTGGCGTGGTGCAGGCCACGCCCTTCCTGGATCTGTCGGCCCTGGTCGACACCGAAGGCGAACGCGGCCTGCTCGGCCTGGCCTTCGACCCGGGATTCGCGCACAACGGCCGCTTCTATGTCGACTACATCGACAAGGCCACGCACGACACGGTGGTGGCGCGCTACACGGTGGCCGCGCCCGGCGCCAATGTCGCCGCACCCACCTCGGTGCAGAACATCATCACCATCGGCCAGCCGGACTACGCCAACCACAAGGGCGGCTGGCTGGGCTTCCGGCCGGGCGACACGGCCAACCTCTACATCGCCACCGGCGACGGCGGCTACTTCAACGATCCGCAGGGCAACGCGCAGAACCTGGGCTCGCCGCTGGGCAAGATCCTGCGCGTGGACGTCAGCGGCAGCGGCGCGGGGTATGCCATTCCGGTGGACAACCCCTTCGCCGGGCAGACGGATGCCCTGGGCGAGGTCTGGGCCTACGGCCTGCGCAACCCCTGGCGCGCCAGCTTCGACGCCGTCACCGGCGACCTGTGGATCGGCGACGTCGGGCAGGGCGCGCGCGAGGAGATCGACCTGGAACTGCGCAACGCCCCGGACGCTGCCGGGCGCAACTACGGCTGGGTGCTGCGCGAGGGCAGCATCCCCACGCCCGGCGTCGGCGGCGACCGGCCGCCCGGCGCGGTGGACCCCATCCTGGACTACGCCCGCGACGGCAGCGACGCGCTGGGCGCCACCGTCATCGGCGGCTATGTGTACCGCGGCCCGTCGCTGGCGGATGCCGACGGGCGCTACTTCTTCGGCGACTTCATCAGCAACCGCGTCTTCTCCTTCCTGCTCGGCGCCGACGGCAAGCCGCTGGACCTGCGCGAGGAGACCGACGGCCTGCTGGCCGGCACGGGGCTGCAGGCGTTGGCGTCCTTTGGCGAGGACGGGCACGGCAACCTCTATCTCGTGGGCCTGAACGGCACCATCGTGCGCGTGGTGCCCGAGCCAGGCAGCCTGGCCATGCTGGTGGCCGGCTGGGGCCTCGTCGGCTCGGCGCTGCGGCGGAGCTTTCGGCAGGCCTATTTGCGCGGCAACGAGTAGGCGATCCCGCCCATGTTGATCGCGTCGCGCTTGCTGCTCGTGTAGAGGAAGAGCTTGCGCTCCACCGTGCCGTCGTCGCGCTGCAGCTCGATGGCCCAGCCGTCGATGCGGTAGCGGCCGACGTTGGAGGCCCCGTCGTTGCGCCGGGACGTGCTGCCGCCGGCGACCGTGGCCGCGCCGCCCATGCCGTCGCCCCCGCCGGACACGCTGCTGGTCGAGGTCGTGCCCTTCTTCGAGTAGGTGGTCGTCACCCCGCCCGCGTAGCCGTTGATCGACTGCATCACGCCGGTGCCATAGGAGCTCTGGCCGCTCTGCTCGAAGCTGCCGTCGTCCTGGAAGGTGTAGCTGTTGAAGTGGGCCGATCCGCCGAAGCCGCCCATGCTGGTGTAGGCGTAGTTGGTGAAGGTGCCCTTGAGCTTCTCGCCGCGCGCGCCGGCGATGGCGGGCCAGGCTTTCAGCGTCTTCCACTTGTCGCTGCCAGCCTGCTGCACCTGCCAGTCCTTGCCCGACTTGCGCCAGCGCACCCAGCGCTTGGGCTGCAGCCGGCGCGAAGCCTCCGCGTTGAAGTCCTCGGGTGCGTATTCCAGTTCCTCGTAGGCGCTCCCGTCCTTGAACAGCAGGTAGACGGTCTCCTCGTACTGCAGGCCGGTGACGCGGTAGACCTGGTCCCAGGAGAAGAGCACGGTCTCGATGAGGCCGGGCTTCACGCCCTCGCCGGGGCGGGCCTGGACGGCGCGGCGGATCTCCTGTGCCGGGAGCGCGGCGGACTGGGCCTCGGGCTGGGCGGCCGGCGCGGGGTTGCCGGTGCCCGCTGCCAGCGCTGCTCCCAGCACCTGCTTGAAGTCGCTGCCGTATTTCTCCAGCAGCCCGGGGTTGCCCATCGCGGTGATGCGCAGCCAGCGCGCGCGGCCCTCGCGTGGCGCCAGCATGATGAACTTCAGGCTCAGCACCGGCTTGCCGCTGCGCGCGACGCGGCAGTCCTGGGTGACGCCGCCTGGCGATTCCTCCGCCGCCGCGCAGTCGGGCGCGGCACCTGAGGCGTCCAGCCCGCGCAGGCCGTCCTGGCGCACGATGGCGCCCAGGGCCTGCGCGCCGTCGGCCTCGCCCACGAGGGCCGGCGCCGGCGCCCACAGGTCGAAGCGGCTGCCCGCGGGCAGGTCGGTGGGCTCGTAGAGCGTGCCGCCTTCCAGCGGCCGCGTGCGCCAGCGTTCGGGCAGGGTCTGGGCCGCGGCGGCGGCGCACAAGAGGAGTCCGCAGGCGGCTGCTGCCGTTGCGGTCCGGATGCGTGGGTTCATGGCTGTTGTCGCGTATGCGCCTCCCTGGCGCGAGGGGCGCATTCTGTACACAGCTCATGGCGCTGCTCGTCAGCGCATGTTTCCTGGGGCAGGGGACGGCAGGCCCTGGAGCGGGCTGCCGGCAGTTGGGCAGGGTGGGAGGTCCCTGGGTGGCGCGCCCGGCTGGGATCGAACCAGCGACCCTTGGCTTCGGAGGCCAATACTCTATCCACTGAGCTACGGGCGCGTGACGCGAAATTCTATCAGCGGCCCGCGTCGGTTCCCGGCACGTGGAAGGCCCGGCCATATAATTCGAGGCTTTGCGCCCCCTGGCCGGCAACAAGGGTACGCAGTCCGCTCTTGAGCCGGTCGTCCGATCCGCCCCCTCTCAGGTCCCGTCCGAGGATTTCCATGAGCCAAGAAGCACCCGAAGCGCACGAAGGCCCGATCAAGACGCCCAAGCAGCTGGTCACCGCGGTGATCCTGTCTTTCGTGGTGCCGATCATCACGATCATTCTGTTGGTCAACTACGTGACCTCCAAGGACCGCACCGGGGCGGGCTCGGAGAGCCAGACCGAGGAAGCGGTCGGCGCGCGCATCCGCCCCGTGGCCGAGGTGAAGGTCAGCGATCCCAACGACGTCAAGGCCGCCAAGTCCGGCGAGGACGTCTTCAAGGCCCAGTGCAGTTCGTGCCACACCACCGGCATGCTGGGCGCGCCGAAGTTCGGCGACGCCGGCGCCTGGGGCCCGCGCCTGGCCCAGGGCCTGGACGGCCTGCTGCACTCCGCGCTGAAGGGCAAGAACCAGATGCCCGCCCAGGGCGGCGGCGACTTCTCGGACTTCGAGATCCAGCGCGCCGTGGTCTACATTGCCAATGCCGGCGGCGGCAAGTTCGCCGAACCCGCCGCGCCGGCGGGCGGTGCGTCCGCCCCCGCGACGACGGCGGCAGCCGAGCCTGCAGCGCCCGCGGCGCCCGCAGCGCCCGCCGCCGCATCCGCCCAGGTTGCAGCCGCCACGCCGGCCCCGGCCCCCGAGGCCAAGGCCGAGCCTGCTGCCGCAGCGGCCGGCGCCGAGCCTGCGCTCTACAAGCAGATCTGCTTCACCTGCCACGCCGCCGGCGTGGCGGGTGCACCCAAGGTCGGTGACAAGGCCGCCTGGGCGCCGCGCATCGCGCAAGGCATCGACGGCCTGACCGCCAGTGCGATCAAGGGTAAGGGCGCCATGCCGCCCAAGGGCGGCGCGATGAGCGCAAGCGACGCCGACATCAAGGCCGTCGTCGCCTACATGGTCAACAGCTCCAAGTAAGGCGGCTGCCGCCGATGGAAAGACGGACCGCGCTGCGGTCCGTTTTTGTTTGCCCGCTCAGGCCCGGGCCCGCGGCTCCGCGGGCTTCTTCGGCTGCAGCACGTAGCCGTAGCGCCCGGGGAGTTCTCCGCTGGCCACGTCCTGTGGCACCCAGTGGCCGCTCTCGACCGCGTCGGCGGCGGCCGACATGTCCAGCGTGTGCACGATGCCCAGGCCGAGCTCGGTCTCCAGGAAGAGGCGGCCCTGCTCGTCCAGCAGCACCTGCTTCACGTCCTTCGCCGGCGTGCCGGTGTGCGTGTGCACCAGCCACTCCTGGCCCTGGCGCTGCACGCCGTAGATCCACGGCGTGGCCTCCAGCTCGACGTAGACGCGCTGCGGCCCGTTCTGGAAGAACCAGGCGCCGTGCTCGTCGGCCAGGTAGTTGCGCTGGATGAAGTCCTTCAGCTTGTCGTGCGTGATGCGGCTGCCCTTGACCTGCGGGAAGGGCCCCGCGGCCTGGATGCGCTCGTCGCGCATGTACCAGTCGCCGCGCGCGTCCAGCGCCAGCCAGTCGTAGCAGTGCGGCACGTTGGGCCATTTCTTCAATGCGGCCTTGACGATCTCGTCCATGGTTGTCTCCTTCAGATCTTCGCCAGCCAGCTGCCCACCACCTGAGGCAGCGACAGCACGTGGCCCGGGAAGCTTCCATGCGGGAAGCCGACGTGCCCGCCGTGGGCCGGCTGCCACAGCCTCACCCAGGAGCCGGGCGGTTCCACGCGCGGCAGGCTGGCCGCCGGCACGAAGGGGTCGTTCAGCGGGTTGCCCACCAGCGCCGGGATGCGGATGCGCGCCAGGTGCGGCTTGGCCGATGCACGATCCCAGTAGTCGTCGGTGTCGCGGAAGCCGTGCAGCGGGGCGGTGAAGAGATTGTCGAACTCGTAGAGGTCTCCTGCGGCCAGCAGGGCTTCGCGGTCGAACAGGCCCGGATGCAGGGCCAGGCGCTGCAGCGCGCGCGGCTTCATCGAGCGCAGGAACATGCGCGTGTAGACCTGCCGGTTGAAGCCGCGGCCGATGGCCTCGCCGCAGGCTGCCAGGTCCAGCGGCGCGCAGATGGAGGCCACGCCGCGCACGATGCGGCTGGCCGTGTCGCCGGCCTCCTGGGCCCAGCGCAGCAGCGCATTGCCACCCAGCGAGATGCCCACCGCCACGATGGGCCCGCGGTGCCGCGCGCGCATGCGCTCCAGGATCCAGCCGACTTCCTCGTAGTCGCCGGAGTGGTAGGCCCGAGGCGCCAGGTTGATCTCGCCCGAGCAGCCGCGGAAGTGCGGCACCGCGAAGGCCCAGCCGCGCGCGCGCGCCCAGTCGGCGAAGGCCAGCGAGTAATGGCTGTCGGAGGCGCCCTCCAGGCCGTGGAAGAGGACGAGCAGCGCGCGTTCGCCCGCAGGGCCGACGGGCGCGTCATCCAGCCAGTCCACGTCGACGAAGTCGCCGTCGGGCGCGGTCCAGCGCTCGCGCCGGTAGCGCGGCGCCTCGATGCCGTGCTTGCGGCAGAACTTGGCGGCCCAGATGGTCTGCAGGTTGCCGGCCCAGGCCTGCGGGCCGCGCAGCCACAGCGGCGCGTCGTAGTGCAGGCCGGCGGGCGGCTCGGGGCCGGTGGGGGTCTGGTCGAGCAGGGCGGACATGTCGGCTGCGTGAGGGGCTGCGTGAAGCGGGCGCGGCCGAGGGAGCGGGCGCTTCAGTGCAGCATCATCCCCGACTCCGAAAAGTCGGGTGAGCCGATCTCCCCACCGGGGCTGGCGTGATGGACCAGCATGCGCCAGCCCAGGGGCGTGCGCACATAGACGTTGGTGGCGACCACGTAGGCGGCCTGCGGCCCTTCGGGCGTGATGCCCTGGATGCGCTCGACCACGTGGTGCACGGCGACGGCCTGGCTGAGCAGGCGGCGCACGGACTCGGGACGCACGTCGACCGAGCCGACGGCGAAGATGCTCTCGAAGCTGGCCCGCACCGCCTGCGCGCCCAGGGCGCGGATGCCGCCGGGGTGGATGCAGGCGATCTCGTCCTCGTCGGCCCACAGCGCCATCAGCTGGTCCAGGTCGCCCTGCTGCATGGCCCGGTAGAACGCTGCCTCGACGTCGTCGGGCGAATCTGCTGGGGCCGGCGGGGGGACGAGGCGGGTCATGAGTGTGCGGGGGCCTAGCGGAAGATGACTGTCTTGTGCCCGTTCATCAGGACACGATGCTCGACATGCCACTTCACGGCCCGCGCGAGCACCACGCATTCGACGTCGCGGCCGACAGCGGTGAAGTCCTCCGGACTCAGGCTGTGGTCCACGCGGGCGACGTCCTGCTCGATGATGGGGCCTTCGTCGAGGTCGGCCGTTACGTAATGTGCCGTGGCGCCGATCAGCTTGACGCCGCGGTCGTGGGCTTGGTAGTAGGGCTTGGCGCCCTTGAAGCTGGGCAGGAAGCTGTGGTGGATGTTGATCGCCCGGCCCTTGAGGAAGGCGCACAGCTCGGGCGACAGGATCTGCATGTAGCGCGCCAGCACCACCAGGTCGATCCCCAGCTCGCCGAAGAGCTGTTCGATGCGCTGCTCCTGCTCCCGCTTGGCCTGTGCCCCGGCGCCAGCGGCCAGCGGCAGGTGGTGGAAGGCGATGCCGTAGCTGGCGGCCAGCTCGGCGAAGTCCGGGTGGTTGGAGACGATGGCCGGGATGTCCACGGCCAGCTGGCCGCTGCGCCAGCGGAACAGCAGATCGTTCAGGCAATGGCCGTGCTTGCTGACCAGCAGCAGCAGCCGCGGGCGGCGCGCCAGCGAGCGGATCTGCGCCGTCATGCCGAACTGCTCGCGCACGTGGCCGAAGAGCTTGTCCAGCGTGGCCAGGTCGGCCAGGTGCTCGGGCGCCTCGAAGTGCACGCGCAGGAAGAAGAGCCCCGTGGCGTCCTCGCTCTGCACGTCGCCGAACTGCTGCGAATCCAGGATGTTGCAGCCGGCCTGGTAGAGCAGGCCCGAGACCGCATGGACGATGCCCTTGGTGTCGCGGCAGGAGAGGGTGAGGACGAATTCGCGCTGGGGATTCATGGTGCGCGGGATTGTAGGCGGCGCACTTTTCGCCGCCGCAGGGCGGGCCTCCTGCATCCGGATGGCGGGCGCCTGCGTATGGGAGGCGTCCAACCCACTCATCCAAGGAGCACGAGCATGAGCATGAAACCCATGGCCGCACTGGCTGCCGGCCTGCTGTCCATCGGCCTGGCGGGCGTGGCCCAGGCCGAGACCCTGGTCGGCCTGACCACCACCAACCAGCTGGCCGTCTTCGACAGCGCCGCGCCCACCGGCGCCTCCGCGCTGGTGCAGCTCACGGGCCTGGCCGTCAACGAGCGCCTGCTGGGCATCGACACGCGGCCGTCCACCGGTCTCATCTATGGCATCAGCAGCGCCAACAGGCTCTACACGGTCGACGCGTCCACGGGCGCCGCGAGCTTCGTCGCCAGCCTGTCGGCCGCGCCTGCCGACGTCACCGATCCCTTCGCCGGCCTGCAGAGCCTGGCCATCGGCATCGACTTCAATCCGGTGCCGGACCTGGGGATGAGCCTGCCCTCGCTGCGCGTGACCACCTCGGCGGGGCAGAACCTGCGCATCAACGTCAACGGCGCCGCAGCCGGCCAGGTGACGACGGACGTGCCGCTCAACGGCGGCTCCGGCTCCCCGTCCATCGTGGCCTCGGCCTACGCCGACAACGACCGCGACCCGGCCACCGGCACCACGCTCTACGGCATCGACCAGGCCACGGACGCGCTCTTCGTGCAGAACCCGCCGAACAACGGCACGCTGGGGCTGGTCGGCGCACTGGGCGTGGACACCTCGGGCGTGGCCGGCTTCGAGATCTCCGGCAGCGGCCTCGCCTTCGCGGCACTGACCGACGGGCTCACCGGCAAGAGCAGCCTCTACCGCATCGACCTGGCCAGCGGCAGTGCCAGCCTGGTCGGCGCCTTCGGCATCCTGGGCGACACCGCCATCGCACCGCCGCTGCTGGACATCGCGGCCATCGGCGCGGTGCCGGAGCCGCAGAGCCTGGCGCTGCTGGCCCTGGGGCTGGCGGTGGTGGGGACGGTGACGCGGCGCCGTCCTGCGTGAGTCCAAGGGGGAGCCCGGCGGCTCCCCCTTCAGAATGCACCGTCCAGCCCACACGAACGCCACCCGATGAACCTCTCCTTCGCCCCGTCCGACGGCCAGCAGGCCGAGCTGGCTGCCCTGCTGTCGCGCGTCGCGCTCGGCGACCGCGCGGCATTCGCCGCGCTATACAGGGCCAGCAGCGCGCGCCTGTTCGGCGTCGTGCTGCGTATCCAGCCGGACCGCGGCCAGGCCGAGGACGTGCTGCAGGAGGTCTACGTCAGCGTCTGGCGCGCGGCGTCGGGCTTCAACGCGGGGCTGGCCCAGCCCATGACCTGGCTGGCCAGCATCGCCCGCAACCGCGCCATCGACAGCCTGCGCCGCACGCAGGCGCAGCCGCGCACCGTCAGCACGAGCCTGGGAGGCGAGGATCAGGACGAACACGACATGCTGGACCACGTGAACACCGACGACCCCGGCCCGCTGGAGCTGCTGGAGCAGGCCGCGCAGGCGCGCGCCGTGCAGCACTGCATGGAGGGCCTCAGCCGCGAGCAGCGCCAGAGCCTGGCGCTGTCCTTCTACCAGGGCCTGTCGCACAGCGAGGTGGCCGAGCAGCTGGTGCAGCCCCTGGGTACCGTGAAGAGCTGGGTGCGGCGCGGGCTGCAGGCGCTGAAGTCGTGTCTGGAGCGAGCCTCCGCCGTGGAGGCTTGAGCCATGGACTACAGCAAAGGACAACGTGCCGACCGCCTCGCCGCCGAATACGTGCTGGGCACCCTGCGCGGCCGCGCCCGCAGGCGCTTCGAGGACCTCCTGCAGGCCCATCCGGCCCTGCGCACCGCGGTGGCCGACTGGCAGCGCCGCCTGACCCAGCTGGTGGAAGCCGTGCCCGCAGTCGAGCCCCCGCCCCAGGTCTGGCAGCGCATCGAGCGCCGCCTCTTCCCCGCGCCCGAACGCGGGGGCTTCTGGCGCCGACTCGGCCTGTGGCAGGGCGCCACCGCCTTCGCCGCGATGGCTGCATTGGCGCTGGGCCTGCTGCTGTCGCAGCCGGCGCCGGTGCAACCGCCGGTGGTGGTGGTGCTGGACGCGTCCGCCGCGGCCGCCACGGCCGGGCTGCAGTCGGCCAGCTTCGTCGCCAGCGTCAGCGCGGATGGCCGCAGCCTGGTGCTCAAGCCGCTGGGTGGCGTGCGCCTCGATGCGAAGCGCGCATTGGAGCTGTGGGCCGTGCCGGCGCAGGGTGCGCCGCGCTCGCTGGGGTTGGTGTCGGGCGAGCAGGCGACCACGGTGCTGCGCACGAAGCTGCTGAAGGACACCGCCGCCTTCGCGGTCAGCGTGGAGCCCGAGGGCGGCTCGCCGACCGGCGCGCCGACCGGACCGATCGTCTCGGTCGGCAAGCTGCAGCTATAGCGTCGCAGGCGCGCCGAGCATGCTGCGGCCCACCGCCTCGGCCACCTCGATCCCGTCCACCGCGGCCGACATGATCCCGCCCGCATAACCCGCGCCTTCGCCGGCCGGGTAGAGGCCGGTGGTGTTCAGGCTCAGGTAGTCCTTGCCGCGCGTGATGCGCAGCGGCGAGGAGGTGCGGGTCTCGACGCCGGTGAGCACGGCGTCCGCCATGGCGAAGCCGGGGATCTGGCGCTCGAAGGCGGGCAGGGCCTCGCGGATGGCTTCCAGCGCGTAGTCGGGCAGGCTGCCGCGGCCGGGCTCCGCCAGGTCGGTCAGGTGCACGCCGGGCTTGTAGGAAGGCTCGACGCTGCCGAACTCGCGTGCGATGGCCGGGCCGCGGCGGTTGGCGATGAAGTCGCCCACCAGCGCGCCCGGCGCGCGGTAGCCGCCGCCGCCCAGTTCATAGGCGCGAGACTCCCAGATGCGCTGGAAGGCGATGCCGTCCAGGGGCGAGACCGGCCCGTCGGCCTTGCCGTCCTGCCGGTAGTCCTGCGGCGCGATGCCCACGACGATGCCGGCGTTGGCATTGCGCTCGTTGCGCGAGTACTGGCT
>SCTQ01000108.1 GCA_004322345.1 Aquabacterium sp.
GCTCTTCCGATCTAGCACCAGATGGACGCGGCAGACTTTCCCCCCAACGCACCGGCGAGCAAGACGCTCAGCCTGCTGCATGGCGAACGCCGCGTGCTGGCCCAGATCGCGGCGGGCGTGCCGCTGCAGCAGGTGTTGGAAGAGCTGCTGCTGGCGGTGGAGGCCCAGTCGCGCCACGGCCTGAAGACCTCGATCCTGTTCTACGACCCGGCCACGCAGCGCGTGCGCACCGGCGTCGCACCCAGCCTGCCGGCGGCCTACAACGCCGCGCTTGACGGTCTGCCCATCGGCCCGCACGCCGGCTCCTGCGGCACCGCCATCGCCCGCGGCGAGGCGGTCTACGTCAGCGACATCGAGACCGACCCGCTGTGGGACGACTACCGTGAGCTGGCCCTGGCCCACGGCCTGCGTGCCTGCTGGTCCACACCCATCTTCGCCACCGACGGCAGCATCCTGGGTGCCTTCGCCCAGTACTTCCCCGAGCCGCGAACGCCTGCCGCCAACCACGTCGAGTCGCTGGCCATCGTCTCGCAGACCGCGGCCCTGGCCATCGAACGCCATCTCTCCGACCGCAAGCTGCGCGAGGCCGAGGCCCGCCACCGCCAGATCCTCAACAGCGCCACCGACTACGCCATCATCAGCCTGGATCGCGACGGCCTGGTCACCAGCTGGAACGAGGGCGCGCACCGCATCCTGGGCTGGACCGAGGCCGAGATGCTGGGCCAGACGGTGCACCGCTTCTTCACGCCGCAGGACGTGGCCGGGCGCCGCATCGAACGCGAGATGCAGATGGCGCTGGAGCAGGGCTTCGCCTCCGACGAGAGCTGGCGCGTGCGCCGCAGCGGCGCGCGCTTCTGGGCCTCGGGCCAGATGACGCCGCTGCGCGACGACCAGGGTTGTGCCATCGGCTTCGTGAAGATCCTGCGCGACCGCACCCGCCAACGCGCGGCCGACCTGCGCCAGGCCTTCCTGCTGGAGCTGACCGAAAGCCTGCACGACGCCGAAGACGCGCCCGAGGTCAGCGACATCGTCGCCGACAAGCTGCGCCAGCTGCTGGACGTCAGCCGCGTGGGCTTCGGCTGGGTGCGCGAGGGCCGCATCGACGTGACGCGCGACTGGACCGATGGCCGCGTCGCCAGCATCGCCGGCAGCCATCCGCTGTCGGCTTACGACGCCGACCTGATCCAGGCCCTGCAGGCCGGCCAGGTGGTGGCCGTCAACGACGTCGAGCAGGACCCCCGGGCCGCCGGCAGCGCGCCGCGCTACCGCGAGTTGCAGATCCGCAGCCTGATGCTGGTGCCGCTGATCGAGGCCGGTGCGCTGACCGGGCTGATCTTCATCAATGCCGAGCACCAGCGCAGCTGGCGCGACGACGAGATTGCGCTGGCGCGCGAGGTCGGCGAACGCATGCGCATGGCCGCCGAGCGCACGCGCTCGCGCCAGGCCGTGCGCGAGAGCGAGGAGCGGCTGCACGTGGCCCAGCAGGCCGGCGGCATCGGCACCTTCGAGATCTTCCCGGAGCGCGGCGCGGTCGCCGTGTCGGAGCAGTTCTGCCGGCTGTGGGGCCTGGCGCCCCAGCCCGAGCTGAAGGTGGCCGACCTGCTGGAGCTGGTCCTGCCCGAGGACCGCACCCGCCTGGCCACCATCAACAGCCAGCTGCCCGACACCGCCCTGGAATACGTGGAGTACCGCATCCAGCGCCCCGACACCGGCGAGCTGCGCTGGATGGCCCGCCGCGGCGAGCCGCTGCGCGATCCGCTGACCGGCCGCCTGCGCTACCTCGGCGTGTCCTACGACATCACGGAGCGCAAGCGTGCGGTCGAGGAGCTGGCCACCAGCCAGGAGTCCCTGCACCTGGCCACCGACGCGGCCGAGATCGGCACCTGGGACCTGGACCTGACCACCGACACCCTGAGCTGGCCGCCGCGCACCAAGGCGATGTTCGGCATCTCCCCGGACGGCACCTGCAGCATGGCCGACTTCTACGCCGGCCTGCACCCCGAGGACCGTGAGGCCACCAGCGCCGCCTTCGCCTCGGCGGTGGACCCGGCGCGGCGCGCCACCTACGACGTCGAGTACCGCACCATCGGCAAGGAGGACGGCGTCGTGCGCTGGGTCGCCGCCAAGGGCCGCGGCATCTTCGATGCCACCGGCCGCTGCGTGCGCGCCGTGGGCACCGCCATCGACATCACCTCGACCAAGGCCGCCGCCGCGCGCCAGGCCTTCCTGCTGGAGCTGACCGACCGCCTGCGGCCCCTCACCGTGCCGCACGAGATCCTGGCCTGTGCCGTGCAGGCTCTGTGCGCCCACCTGGGCGTCGAGCGCGCCGGCTACCTGCGCATCGCCGAGGACGAATCGGCCGAGCTGGAGATCGAGCATGCACCCCAGCTGCCGCCGCTGGACGCCGACGGCCTGCTGCAGGTCTTCGGCAAGCGCCAGCTGGCCCGGCTGCGCCAGGGCTACACCTCGGTCGACGAGGACCAGGGCGAGGCCGAACCACGGCTGCGCAGCCTGGTCGCCGCGCCGCTGCTGCGCGAGAACCGGCTGGGTGCCGTCTTCTACGCCGGCCAGCGCAGCCCGCGCCACTGGAACGTGGGCGAGATCTCGCTGATCGAGGACGTGGCCTCGCGCACCTGGGACGCCGTGGAACGCGCCCGCGCCGAGGAAGCCCTGCGCGACGAGACGCAGACGCTGGAGACCCTCAACCGGACCGGCTCCATGCTGGCCACCGACCTGGGCCTGGACACGGTGGTGCAGCGCGTGGTGGACGCCGGCGTGGAGCTCAGCGGCGCGCAGTTCGGCGCCTTCTTCTACAACGTGCTGGACGACGAGGGCGGCAGCTACATGCTCTATGCCCTGGCCGGCGCGAACGCGTCGGACTTCAAGTTCGGCATGCCGCGCGCCACGGCGGTCTTCGCCCCCACCTTCCGCGGCGAGGGCACGATACGCTGCGACGACATCACCGCCGACCCGCGCTACGGCCGCAGCGCCCCGCACCACGGCATGCCGGCCGGCCACCTGCCGGTGCGCAGCTACCTGGCCGTGCCGGTGGCCTCGCGCTCCGGCGAGGTCATCGGCGGCCTGTTCTTCGGCCATCCCCAGCCGGGCATGTTCAGCGAACGCGCCGAGCGCCTGGTCAGCGGCATCGCCGCCCAGGCCGCCATCGCCATCGACAACGCGCGCCTGCTGCAGTCCGCCCAGCGCCTGGCCGACACGCTGGAGACCCGCGTGCAGGAGCGCACCCGCGAGCTGGAGGAGGCCCAGGAAGCCCTGCGCCAGTCGCAGAAGATGGAGGCCGTGGGCCAGCTCACCGGCGGCATCGCGCACGACTTCAACAACCTGCTGCAGGGCATCACCGGCTCGCTTGAGGTGCTCAAGCGCCGCGTGCAGCAGGGCCGCATCGGCGATCTGGAGAAGCTGGCAACCAACGCGATGGCCTCGGCCGGCCGCGCGGCGGCGCTGACGCACCGGCTGCTGGCCTTCTCACGCCGCCAGCCGCTGGACCCCAAGCCCGTGCAGGTGAACCCATTGGTGGTGTCGATGGAGGACCTGCTGCGCCGCACGCTGGGCGAACGCGTGGAACTGGTGCTGATGCTGGGCGGCGACCTGTGGCTGACGCTGTGCGATCCCAACCAGCTGGAAAGCGCCATCCTCAACCTGAGCATCAACGCCCGCGACGCCATGCCCGGCGGCGGCAAGCTGGTCATCGAGACCGGCAATGCCGAGATCGACGCTGCCTACGCCGCGCGCTCGGGCGACATCCGCCCCGGGCAGTACGTCTGCATCAGCGTGACGGACACCGGCACCGGCATGCCGCCGGAAGTGGTGGCCAGGGCCTTCGAGCCCTTCTTCACCACCAAGCCGCTGGGCCAGGGCACGGGCCTGGGGCTGTCGATGATCTACGGCTTTGCACGCCAGTCCGAGGGCCAGGTGCGCATCGCCAGCGAGGTGGGCAGGGGCACCACGGTCAAGCTCTACCTGCCCTGCCATGCCGGCACCCATGCGGCCCACCAGGCCGCCGCCACTCCGCCGGCGGCGCCCCGCGGCGACGCCGGCGAGACCGTGCTGGTGATCGAGGACGAATCGGTCGTGCGCAGCCTGGTCGTCGAGCTGCTGCGGGAGCTGGGATACGCGGTCCTGCAGGCGGAGGACGGACCGTCCGGCCTGGCCATCCTGCAAAGCGGCCGCCGCATCGACCTGCTGGTCACCGATGTCGGCCTGCCGGGGCTCAACGGCCGGCAGGTGGCCGACGCGGCGCGCCTGCTGCGCCCGCAGCTGAAGGTCCTGTTCATGACGGGCTATGCCGAGAACACCGCGCTGCCGGGTGGCTTCCTGCAGCCCGGGATGGAGCTGATCACCAAGCCCTTCGAGATGGACGCGCTGGCACAGCGCCTGCGCGAGATGAGCGAACGCGCCTAGTCCACTGAAACGGGGAATCCGGATGTGCGATTCCTCCGTTTCAGTGGACGAGTTTGGTGCGGCATGACCGGGGCCGGCTCCCGGAAACAGGGCCCACGCCCGCAGGGCTGGGCGGACAATCGACGCTTCCGCAGTGCCCGGCGCGCCGCCGGTGTCCATTGCGGCCCCACGCAATGAAGGACGCCGCCATGGCCTACATGGACAAACTCAGGATCGGCACCCGCTTCGCGCTGCTCGGCGTGCTGGCCGTGCTGCTGGTCGCGGTACCCACGTATTTCTACGTGGACCAGGCGGTGCGCATCACCGCTGTGGCGCATCGCGAGGCGCAAGGCACGGCGCCGGTGCAATCCGTCCTGGCCGTGGTGCGCCTGACGCAGCAGCACCGGGGCTTGTCCGCCCTGGTCCTGGGCGGGGACACCAGCGCCGGCGGCCAGCGCAGCACGAAGCAGGCGGAGGCCGACGCCGCCTACGGCGCGATGGTGGACGAGGTCGCCGCGCGCGCCGGCGAGGGCCCCCCGCTGGCCGCCGTCCGCCAGGCGGCCGCCGAGTGGAAACGCGTGGCGGCGGACGTGGCAGCCGGGCGCCTGACGCGGTCCCAGAGCTTCGCCGCCCACACTGCGCTGGTGCGCCAGCTGCTGACCAGCCTCGACCTGCTGGCCGACGAGTTCTCGCTCTCGCTCGATCCCGACCTCGACAGCTACCAGCTGATCCAGGCGGTGATGGTCGCCCTGCCCCCGCTGACCGAGGACCTGGCCCGCGCGCGCGGCCTGGGATCCGGCATGCTGGCCGCCGCGCAGGCGACACCCGACGACCGCCTCGCGCTGGCCCTGCAGGTACGCAGCGCACAGGACCGGCTGGCGCTGATGGTCGCCGCCTTCGAGAAGGCAGCCCGCGCCAACCCCGAGCTGGGCTCGCGCGTCGGCAGCCCGATGCGCCAGGCCATCGAGCTGGCGACGCAGGCCACGGCCCTGGCCGACGCGCAGATCATCAGGAGTGCCGTACTGGGCTACGACGGCAAGGCCTACTTCTCGCTCTTCACGCGCGCCATCGACGCCCAGTTCCAGGTCAACGCCATCGCAATGCAGACCCTGGACCAGCTGCTGGCTTCGCGCGCCCGCGGGCACCTGCGCCACCTGGTGGGCACGCTGGTGCTGATGGCCGGGCTGGCCGCCGCCGGCGCCCTGCTGGCCGTGGCGGCGGCGCGCTCCATCACGCGCCAGCTCGGCGGGGAGCCCGCGGAGGTGGTCGCCATCGCCCGGGCGGTTTCGCAAGGGGACCTGAGCTCGGACATCGCAGTGCGCCCCGGCAGCGAATCCAGCATCGTCGCGGCGATGGCCGCGATGCAGGAATCCCTGCTGCAGGTGGTCAGCGCCGTGCGCCGCAGCAGCGACAACATCGCCACCGGCTCCAGCCAGATCGCCTCCGGCAACGCCGACCTGTCGCAGCGCACCGAGCTGCAGGCCAGCAACCTGCAACAGACCGCCGCGTCGATGGACCAGCTGGCCGACACCGTGCGCAACAACTCCAACGCCGCGCACGAGGCCAACCAGCTGGCCACCGCCGCCAGCGAGGTCGCCGCGCGCGGCGGCGAGGTGGTGGGGCAGGTGGTGGCCACCATCGCCGAGATCACCGAGGCCAGCCGCAAGATCGCCGACATCATCGGCGTCATCGACGGCATCGCCTTCCAGACCAACATCCTGGCGCTGAACGCCGCGGTGGAGGCCGCACGGGCGGGCGAACAGGGCCGCGGCTTCGCGGTGGTCGCCAGCGAGGTGCGCAGCCTCGCGCAGCGCAGCGCCAACGCGGCCAAGGAGATCAAGAGCCTGATCACCGACAGCGTGGAGAAGGTGGAGACCGGCAGCCGCCAGGCCGGCGACGCCGGCCGCACCATGGACGAGGTCGTCGCCCAGGTGCAGCGCGTAAGCCAGCTGATGGCCGGCATCAGCTCCGCCACCCAGCAGCAAAGCGGCGACATCGGCAGCGTCTCCAGCGCCGTCGGGCAGCTGGACCAGGTGACGCAGCAGAACTCGGCGCTGGTCGAGCAGGCCGCGGCCGCGGCGGCCAGCCTCAAGCAGCAGGCCGAACAGCTGGTCGAGGCCGTCCGCGCCTTCCGGCTGCGACCGGGGATGTAGCGGCCGGGGGCACGCCGGTCCCGTTATGCCTTGCGGGCCCGGCGTGCTGCCGCGACAGGCGGCGCCTGCTGCGGCCCTGGCAGGCGTGCTGCACGGCAGACAGCCCTCGTCAACCGGCCGCGTCCGGGCAATTCCGCACATCCCGGGCGCGTTGGCAGGTGGCCCACCGCCGCGACCCCGGTTCACTCCCCGGGGGCTGCGGACGATATAGCCGGATCCATGACCGATCCCGCATCTGCCCTGCGCCCGCCCACCGGGGACGCCCTTGCCGGCGTCCTCGTGCGCTGGCTGATGGGGCCCGCCGGGACGGTGCGCCAGGCGGTCAAGCGGCTGCTTCTGGCCCTGCCCGCCTATGCCTTCGTGGCCGGCCTGCTGCTGGTCAGCGCGCGACTGGGCCGCGTCGAGCCGCAGTCGGCCTGGCTGATGGTGGGTTACCTGGGTGCCGGCGCGGCGCTGTTCTTCGCCCTGCTGCGCAGCGGCGCGGTGGCGCACAGCGCCGATCCCAGCCTGGTCTTCCCGCAGCTGATCTTCCACGTCGGCGCGGTGGCCCTCGCCTATGCCTTCATCGAGAACGGCCGCAGCCTGGCGCTGCAGTGGCTGTGCATCATCCTGGTCCTGGACATGCGGCGCCTGAGCAGCGGCCAGGTGCGCCTGGCCACTGGCCTGGCGATCGCGCTGCTGCTGGGCACCGTGGGCCTGCAATGGATGCATGACGGGCCACGCATGCGGCTGGCGCCCGAGCTGATCAACGTCGGCATGGCCTGCGTCACGCTGGCGGTGCTGCTGCTGGTGGCCGCGGCCGGGCGCCGGCTGCAGCGTCAGCTGGCCGGCCAGGGCGCCGAGCTGGCGCAGGCGGCCGAGCAGATGCGGGCCCTGTCGGTGCGCGACGGCCTGACCCAGCTCTACAACCGCCGCCACATGCAGGCGCTGCTGGAGGAGGAGGCTGCCCGCCACCGGCGCAGCGGCCGGCCGCTGAGCCTGGCCATCCTCGACATCGACTTCTTCAAGCGCGTCAACGACCGCCACGGCCACGGCGTGGGCGACGCGGTGCTGCGCGACTTCGCGCTGCTGGCCCAGGGTGCCGCCGACGGCGGCCAGGCAGTGGCCCGCTGGGGCGGCGAGGAGTTCCTGCTGCTGATGCCCGAGACCACGCCGGAGCTGGGCCTGCAGGCGCTGGAGCGCCTGCGCCTGGCCGTGCGCCGGCACGACTGGAGCGCGCATGCCGAGGGCCTGGCCGTCAGCTTCTCGGCCGGGCTGTGCGCCCACGAGGCCGGCCAGCCACTGCAGCACACGCTGGAGCGCGCCGACCGCGCCCTCTACCGGGCCAAGGCCGAAGGCCGCGACCGCTCGGTGCTGTCCATGGAGGAGCTGGCATGAGCAGCGTGGCCGCTTCCGCCGGGCAGCCGGAACGCACGCGCCGCTCCCCGGCGTGGAAGCGCATCCTGCTGGGCCCCGACGAGAAGATGCAGCTGGGCATCAGCATGTGCCTGCTGGCCTGCAGCCTCTACCTGCTGTGGTTCCTGATCGTCGGCCTGGTCTTCCTGCCCTATGGCATGGCCTCGCCGCAGCTCTGCTACCTCTACATGGGCCAGGAACTGGCCGCCTGCCTGGTGTTCTATCCGCTGGTGCGCAGCGGTCTGTCGCGCCGGTGGTCCGACCCGCTGCTGGTGATGCCGCAGATGCTGTGGGCCAACACCGCGCTGATCGCCGGCTACGCGGCCAGCGACCAGGTGCGCCCCGTGATGCTGCAGACGCTGTGCCTGGTACAGGTGTTCGGCTTCATCAGCCTGAAGCCGCGCGCTGCGCGCTTCATGGGCGTGGCCACCATCGTGATGCTGCTGGCCATGCTGCCGCTGGCTGCCGCCTTCGGCGCGCCTGCCTTCGTGCTCACCGACGAGATCCTGCGCATCGCCGCCACCTGCTTCGTCATGGGCCTGCTGACCCTGCAGTCGGCGGACTTCGCGCGGCTTCGCGAGCGCGTGCTGCGCGACCGGCGCGAGCTGCGCCGTACGCTGGAGGACCTGCGCCGCATCTCCATGCACGACGCGCTGACCGGCCTGCTCAACCGCCAGGCGATGCAGGAGCGCATCGAGGACGAGCGCGAGCGCGCCCGGCGCACCGGCAGCGGCTTCTGCGTCGCGCTGCTGGACCTGGACCACTTCAAGCGGGTCAATGACGGCCACGGCCATCAGGCCGGCGACGAGGTGCTGGCCGGCTTCGCCCGTGCCGCCTGCGCCACCCTGCGCGAGACCGACGTGCTGGCCCGCTGGGGCGGCGAGGAATTCGTCGTGCTGATGCCCGACACCAGCCCCGGCCCGGCCGGCCTCGTCGGCCTGCAGCGCCTGCGCGCCCACCTGGCCGAGCGTTCGCTGAGCGAGGCCGTGCCGGCGCTGCGCACCACCTTCTCCGCCGGCATGGCTGCCAGCCACCCCGGCGAATCGCTGGCCCAGCTGATGGAGCGTGCCGACCAGGCGCTGTACGCGGCGAAGGAACAGGGCCGCGACCGGGTGGTGGTCGCCCCGGGGAGCTGAGCAGGAACACACCTGGAAACCTGTGCCGCGGCACGCCGTCTTCTTCCTGTCATCCCGGCATTGCAGCCTGCCTCCCATGACGCCCACCGAGCAAGCCGACGCCCTGCGCAAGTCCGTGAACCGCCGCGTTCACGCGTGGCTGGCCTGGTGCTTCACGCTGCTGGCCGCCTGCCTGGCCGCGGCGCCGCTGCTGGGCGCCCACCCGTTGTGCTGGGCACTGGCCGCGATCGCCGCCCTCGCGGCATGGGCCACGCGCGGGGCGGCGCCCTACATGATCCAGGCCGTGCAGGCGATGGACACCGGCGAGAAGCTGCTGGGCACGGTGCTGGTCACCGTGAGCGACACGGCCGACTCGGTGCAATACGAGGCCACCGTGCAGGGCCCGGGCATGCCCGCCTGGCGCTTCGAGTTCATCCCGCTGGGCTGGCAGCCGCGTGCGGGCAGCCATGAGGCGCGGATGTTCCGCCTGGCCGGTGTCGAATGGCCGGCGCTGGTGCAGGTGCAGGGCGGGCTGATGCATCCGCGGTACCGGCCCAGGCGGGTCGACCCGGCGGACCAACCGCGAGCACGCAGGCCCTAGTCCACTGAGACGGAGGAATCGGATGTGCGCCACGCGGGGTCAAGGAGCCTGACGCATACGGGCGGGCCTTAGACTCGGGCCCTTCGCCAGACCTGCAGCCCCTCCAGCCCGTGACACCCCTGCGCATCCTCTACGTCGAGGACAACGACGACCTGAGAGAAAACATCGGCATGCTGCTGGAGGCCGATGACCGGGAGGTCACGTCCTGCGCCAGCGGCGAGGCGGCCCTGGCCGCCTTCGAGGCCGGCAGCTTCGACGTGCTGGTCACCGACGTCAGCCTGCCCGGCCTGTCGGGCACCGACCTGGCACGCAAGATCCTGGCGAAGCATCCCCGGCAGTGGATCGTCATGTGCTCGGGCTACGCCTTCGGCCAGGCCCTGAACACGCTGGGCCCGAACGTGCGCTCGCTGTCCAAGCCCTTCATGCTGGAGGACATGGACAAGCTGCTGGCCGAGGTGTCGGCCTCGGTGCGCGGATAGTGTGGTGGGCCACGCTAGCGCCGGCCCAGCAGCGCCAGGGTGTGGCGCGCCAGCATGCCCTCCTCGTCGGTGGGCACGATCCAGGCTGATGGCCGCTGCGCCGGGTCGCCCTGCGTGATGCAGGGCCCGCCGACCGCATTGCGCTTGGCATCCAGTTCCAGCCCCAGCCAGCCGCAGGCGGCCACCACCTCGGCCCGGGTCTCGGCGCTGTGCTCGCCGATGCCCGCCGTGAACACCAGGCCGTCCAGCCCGCCCAGTGCGGCCGCCAGCGAGCCGATCTCGCGCGCGATGCGGTGCACGTAGATGTCCAGCGCCAGCCGCACGCGGGGCTCGGCGGCACGGGCCCGCAGCTCGCGCATATCGTTGGAGACGCCGGACACGCCCAGCAGCCCGCTCTCCCTGTAGAGCATGGCCTCGGCCTCCTCGGGGCTCAGCTTGAGCTCGCGCAGCAGGTGGAAGACCACGCCCGGGTCCAGCGCGCCGCAGCGCGTGCCCATCGGCAGGCCGTCCAGCGCCGAGAATCCCATGGTCGTGGCGATGCTGCGGCCGTCCCGCATCGCGCACAGGCTGGCGCCGTTGCCCAGGTGGGCCACGATGACACGCCCGCTGGCCAGGCGCGGATGCACCTGCGGCAGCACGGACGCGATGTACTCGTAGGACAGGCCGTGGAAGCCGTAGCGCCGCACGCCGGACTCGGTGACGGCGCGGGGCAGCGCGTATTGCTGCTCCACCTCGCTCTGCCCGCGATGGAAGGCGGTGTCGAAGCAGGCCACCTGCGGCAGGCCGGGGAACTGCTCGCGCACCGCGCGTATCGGCGCCAGGTTGTGCGGCTGGTGCAGCGGCGCCAGCGGGCACAGCGCCTCCAGCTCGGCCAGCATGGCGTCGTCCACCAGCACCGGCGCCGCGTGGCGCAGGCCGCCGTGCACGACGCGGTGGCCCAGGCCCAGCAGCTCGCGCCCTTGCAGGCGCGGCGCCAGCCAGCCGTCGAGGAAGACCAGCGCATCGGCATGGTCCAGATCCTCGCCCTCGGGCCAGCGCTGCTCGTCCAGCGACGTGCCGTCGGCGGCCTTCGCCTCGAACCGGGCGTGGCTGCCCAGGCCCTCGACCTGGCCTTCATACAGTGCCCGCGGCGGGGCATCGCCGGCGGCCTCGAAGACCGAGAACTTGATGCTCGACGAACCGGCGTTGAGAACGATCAGCAGGCCCTGCATCGCAGCGCTCACCCGATGGCCTTGATCAGCTTGTCGCGGCAGGCCTGGGACAGCATCGAGGCCACGGCGCAGGAGGCCAGGCGGGCCGGCTGCGAATCCGCGCGGCTGGTCAGGATCACCGGCACCTTGGCACCCAGCACGATGCCGGCGGCATAGGCGCCGGCCAGGAAGGTCAGGCTCTTGGCCAGCATGTTGCCGGCGTCGAGGTCCGGCACGATCAGCACGTTGGCGCGTCCGGCCACCGGCGAGACGATGCCCTTGATGCGCGCGGCCTCGGCGTCGATCGCGTTGTCCATCGCCAGCGGGCCGTCGATCTGCGCCCCGGTGATCTGGCCGCGGTCGGCCATCTTGCACAGCGCGGCGGCGTCGATGGTGGACGGCACCTTGGGGTTCACCGTCTCCATCGCCGACAGCACGGCCACGCGGATGTCGGGGATCTTCAGCGCCTGCGCCAGATCGATCGCGTTCTGCACGATGTCGACCTTCTCCTCCAGCGTGGGCGCGATGTTGATCGCGGCGTCGGAGATGATCAGCGGGTGCTCGTAGCCGGGCACGTCCATCACGAAGCAGTGGCTGATGCGGCGCGCGGTGCGCAGGCCACCGTCACGGCGCACGACGGCGCCCATCAGCTCGTCGGTGTGCAGGCTGCCCTTCATCAGCGCGTCGACCTCGCCCTTGAGCACCATCGCCACCGCCGCGTCGGCTGCGGCGTGGCTGTGCGGCGCGTCGATGATGACGATGCCCGACAGGCTGGCACCCAGCTCATTCGCGGCGCCTTCGATCCTCGCCTTCGGGCCCACCAGCACGGGCGTGATCAACCCCATCCCGGCCGACTCCAGCGCGGCGCCCAGCGAGACATCGTTGGTCGGATGCACGACGGCCACGCGCAGCGGCGCCAGCTTGCGCGCGTTCTCGATCAGGCGGTCGTAATGCGGGTGGGCGACGGGGGTGGACGGTTGCTTCATGAACGGTGGATGAAGTGGGAAGAGGGATCGCGCCGCGATAGCCCTGCGCTGCCGTTGGCCTATGGCTCGCCGTCATGGTAGCTCGCGCACCTTGCTGCACGCTGGCCGCATGCGGATCGAGCACGCAGAGACGATGGCTGCGGCAACTTCCGGGAACCTTCGATCACCCGGGCGACGACAAGCCCGCGGTCACCGGCAACTGCCAGGCGGGCTGGGCCGTGGCCGCCCTGCCCCGCCTGCTGCCGCGCGCCGCACGCCCTGGGTCTGAGACCGCGCCTCCGTCACGCGGATGCCATCGCCCGGACGCCGTGGCGCAGCCTGTCCGCCGCGGCCCCGGCCAGGGTCAGGCCGATGGCCCAGTAGATCCACAGCATCCAGCCCGCGCGCGTCTCGCTGCCTATCGCCAGGCTGTGCAGGCCCACCAGCAGCAGCGCGGCGAACACCAGGCGGTGCGCGGCGCGCCGCACGCGTGCGCTGCCCAGGCCCGCCACCTGCGCCGCCACCGCTACCAGCATCAGCCAGAAGGCGATCAGGCCGGCCGACACCATCGTCCGGTAGTAGCCGTGCAGGCTGGGCCACAGCAGGTCCGCGGCGAACTCGCCGTTGCGCAGCGTGGTGGCGGCGATGAACAGGCCGACGTGCAGCGCGACGCTGGCCAGCACCGCCGCCCCGAGGAAGCGGTGCGCCGTCTGCCATTGCGACAGCGACGCGAACAGCGGGCCGATCAGGCGGTGCTTCAGCAGCCCCAGCATCAGCTGCATCCACATCAGGGTCAGCGAATACAGGGCCACGAGCTTGGCCAGCACGTAGACCGCCTGCCCGGGCAGGGATTCGTGGTCCAGGTATTCGGTGAAGTCGCCGCCCAGCAGGACCAGGGTCTGCAGGGGAGGAACCGCCAGGGCCGCTGCCGCGGCGGCGAGCAGGAGCCAGGCTCTCATGAGGCATCCTTGCCCGCGGGAGCCTGCTGGCTGCGGCGCTGCAGTTCGCGCAGCGCCGCGTCGTCGGCGACGCCGGGCAGCGTCCCGGCCGTGGGCAGCCTGGCTTTCTTCCAGCCCTTGAGCCCCGGGTCCTCGAACACGCGGACATTCGTGAAGCCGGCGCGGCGCAAGGCCCGCGCCACCTCGTAGCCGCGGAAGTCCTTGACGCAATAGGCGATCACCGTGCGCCTGCGGTCCTCCTGGCTGAAGCGCGCCGAGGTGACTTCGCGCAGCGTCAGGTTGACCGCACCAGGCAGGCGCTCCTCCTCGAACTCGGCGGCCTCGCGCGCATCGACGAGCAGGGGAGCATGCCCGTCGCGCATCGCACCGAGTACGGCACCGTGGCCGATCTTCCGGATCAGGTCCTCCGCGCGGCATCCCGCGGCCAGCGCGAGCAGCAAGGCGGCGCAGGCCAACGCTCTGTTCCTGGAGGCTCTTTGCAGTTCCATGTCGTATCCCTTCCTGGTTGAAGCACAGGGACGCGGGCGCTACCTGGAGACGGCGACCGTGCGCGTGCCGACCCGGCCGGAAAAGCCGGTGAGGTTGACCGTGAGCAGGTGCTGCCCGGCAGACAGGCCGCGGGTGTCCCAGATCCAGGAGATCGGCGTGTAGCCGTTTTCCTCTTCCGAGACGAAGCTGCCGTCGACGAAGAAGCCGACCTCGTAGAGCGATTCCTGCAGCAGCCATCGGTCGTCCGGGTGCAGGTCCACGCTCACCCGCACTTCGTCGGGCGCCGGCGTGCCCTGGGCCAGCGCTGCGCCATCCCGGGTGCTGAGCTTGACCGAGATGCGAGGCTCGCGATCCTTGAAGCGTGCCATGTAGTGCTGACGCGCGATGCGCCGGCCGCCGCGCTCCAGCGGCTGCGCGTCGCTGCCCGGCGTGGCGGCGTCGGCGGGTTCCGGCCAGCCGCGCGCCAGCCGGTAGCTGCGATAGTCCGCGGACGGGTTGCCCGAGGTGATCACGGCAAACGCCGGCAGCCGGAAGGCGACGACCAACATCGACAGCCTGTCGGTGCGCAGGTCGACCAGGCCGGATTCGTCGAAGCCGTTCCACCGCTGCAGGTTGCGCCCTGCCGGATGCGGGCTCCAGACGGACAGCGATCGCAGCATCGCACCGCCCTTGAGCCCCACGCGGATCAGCACCCGGGCAGGCTGGGACAAGGTGTAGGAGATGTCACCCGTGGGCGCGATGCGCGGCTGCAGGTCGTCGAGCAGTTCGCCCCCCGTCGACGCGCAGGGGTTGTCCACGCCGCGCGTGCCGTCTGCCGCCTCCAGCTCGACCCGCGGGCAGTAGGCCTCGTCGGGCACGCGCTCGCCGCGATCGTCGCGCCCGTCCCAGACCATGCCATGCTCGCCCGCCGCGGCCGCCGGCAGCACGATGCGCCGGACCACGTCCGCGTCGCCGGTCAACAGGCTCAGCACCAAGGTCCCGGGCTTGTCGGTGCGCACGGTGTAGGTCACCTGGCCGGCGCGGCCGACCTGCAGTTCGGAGGCGCTGGCCTTCAACAGCCTCACCTCGGGATGCGCGGCCAGGGGCAGGACCAGCAGGCAGGCCGCCAGGGCCCGCGACAGACGCTTCTTCATGATGCACACCTCAGGTCGCGAATGGCCGAGAACGCCGGCAGATCGACAGGCGCGCGTGCGCCATCCGCGCCCAGCCGCACCAGGCGCGAACCGGACGCCGAGGACTCGATGAAGAACACGGCGCCCGCGCACAGGGCCGGCGACAGGGCATTGCCCGGCCCGGACGTCAGCTGCCGCGGCACGCCACCTCCGGCGGCCACGCTCCACAGCTCGAAGGAGCCCGAGACGTTGCTGGAGAAGACGACGACCCGGCCATCCGTCACCGGGCTGCGCGACAGCGCGTTGAACAGCGTGAGCTGCCGTGCCGTGCCGGCGGCCAGGTCGCGCAGCCAGATCTCGACGATCAGCCGGTCGCATCCGTCGGAGCAGGCCACGCTCGCGTAGGTCAGCCAGCGTCCGCCATGGAGAAAGGGATCGTGCTGGGCCCCCGGCTGGCGCACCAGCACAGCGGACGAGGCCGCGCCCGCAGGAGCGGGCGGCCAGCGCACGATCTCGGTGTCGATGCTCTTGCCCTCGGCCATCTCCACCGCGTACAGCGTCGAGCCATCGCCCGACACGCAAGGCTGCGCGTATCCGCGCTCGCGCGTGGCCGTGGCCACGACCGCCTCGCCCTGCCCGTCCCAGGCAAGCCTGCGCACGGACCCATCGGCTGCGGAGTAGACGGCCTGGCGGGCCTGCGGTGCCAGGCAGGCCTGCCGCGGCTCCAGTGCGGTGGGCACGCGCGCCGCACTGCCGTCCGCCACCACGCGGTAGAGCGCCCAGGAGCCCGATGCCTCCTGCGCGACGAAACTCATGTGCTCGGGAAGCTTCGCGCCGGCGGCGACTGCCGCCGCTGCATGCAGGGCGACCAGCCCCACCGCGGCGACCGCGCCCCTTCCCGGCCGCGAACGGCCTGTCCAATCCATCACCTACCTCCTGATCCGTTCTTGTCTTGCATCGTCCGCGGATGACCCGCTGCGCCTGCCCCTGCCGTCATGGGCCCTGGGCGCAATACCTGTCCACCTCTGCCAGCGCCCGCTCCAGCCCGCCGCGCATGGGCTGCGCCGGCATCACGCGCCGCACCGACGCCTCGAAGGCCTCGACCGCAGGGAACTCCGGCCGGCGCCACGGTGCCAGCTCCACGATGCGTACCGCCTCGCGCAGGCGCGCGACGCAGGGGTGGTCGAGCTTCTCCAGCCGCACGGCCTCGTCGAAGGCCGTGCGCTGCCCGGTCCTGCGGAAGGTGGATTCCGGCGTGTCGATGGCCTGCCCGGGTGCAATGACCGTACCGCGCTGCACGGACTCGAACTCCGGCGCCGGGTGACGCGTGTGCGACAGCACCCAGGCCACCGCGACCGAGTCGAGCTGCCAGGGGTGCCAGGTCTGCAGGCGCTCGGCCGCGCTGGTCGCGCCCGATGCCAGCAGCGCCAGGGCCGGCATCAATGATGCAAGTCGACGAAGCGCTCGATCCATGGTGTCGCGGGCGCGCGTGCGATGTCCTGCCAGCCGCCGCACTGGGTGACGCCGCCGTTCTCGATGACCCAGAAGGGATCGGCCTGAAGGCTGCTGCGCTGGTGGCGGCCGATGTGATGGCTGACCAGGACCAGCCCCATGCCGCGCTCGCGGGCGATGGCGAAGAAGGCATGCCCCAGTTCCTCGGCCAGCACCGGATCGAGATGGGAGAACGGCTCGTCGAGCACGGCCCATTGCGGCTGCTGGGCCATCACCCGCGCGAAGGCCAGTCGCTGGCGCTCGCCCGCCGAAAGGGACGACGGCCGGGCATGCGCGCGGTGCCCGATGCCCAGTTGCCGAAGCAACTCATGGTCTTCGTCCACGGCGCGCAAGCGCGCTCCGCGCGAGCGTGCGAAGGCCAGGTGCTCCAGTGCATCGAGATGGGGCCACAGGCCCAGATCCTGAGGCATCCACGCGAACGGGCGGCGGTGCGGCGGCAGGCCATGCAGGTCCCGCCCCTTCCAGCGCAACCCGCGCACGCTCGCCCGCGGCTCCAGCCCGAGCAACGCGCGCAGCAAGGTGGACTTGCCGCCTCCCGAGGGGCCGACGATCGTCAGCAGGCTCCCGGCATCCAGCCGCTGCCTTGCAAGATGCAGCACGAAGCCCGGCCTCTCAACCCGCACGTCGTCGATCTCGAGCACGCTCCCCCTCCCCGGCGAAGCACGGTTTCTATCGCGCTTTGAACATGCTGCGGGAGCCCCAACACCCCGAAATGCAGGGGTCGACATGCCACGCGCAATCCGACCGGGCACACTGCGCGGGCAGGCGCCGAGACAGGCGCACGAGAAATCTCCGGAGGGTCCCCAACATGCAATCGCGAAGCGTCCGGGCGCTGGCATCTGCAGCAGGCCTGCTGATGACCGCTGCCGCTGCCCAGGCACTGCCCGTGGATGTGTCCTACGAACTGCGCAGCCTCGGGCAGGCAGGTCGCTACGAGTTCGTGTACACGTTCGCCAACACCTCGGCGGCCGAAGAGATCGCCGGCATCACGATCGATTTCGATCCCGCGCTCTACGACGAGGGCTCGCTGCAGCCCACCTCCGTCGCGTCGGCTCCCTGGGCCGAATCCATCCTCTATTCCGTCCCCGGCCTGCCGGCCCAGTACGACGCGTCCGTGCCCGCGGGGCAGGGACTGGGCGCCGGCCAGGCGCGCGGCGGCTTCTCCGTCTCCTTCACCTGGCTGGGCGCCGGACTCCCGGGCCCGCAACCCTTCTCGGTCTACGACCCCGTCAGCTTCGACGTGCTCTACACCGGAACCACGGTGGCCGTCCCGGAGGCAGCGACCTTGTCGCTGTCGCTGATCGGGCTGGCCCTGCTCGCCGCAGTCCGTCGCCGCCGGCCGCGGCCCTGATCCGGTCCTGCGCCGCCAACCAGTCCGACTCGCCGCGGGCCGATCCGACCGGCGCACGCGGTGTGCATCCCACAAGGGGCTCGCGATGCTTCCAAGCACCAGAAGGCTGTTGTCCATCGGATGGCTGATGCTGTTGTGCACGGCCGTCCACGCCGCCGACCTGAGCGTCGCCAACTATGTCCTGCAATCCAGCCGGCGCGTGTCGGCCACCGATTTCGAGCTGGTCTACAAGGCGGATGTCGCCAACACCGGCCCGGCCCTGCGCAGCGTGATCGGCAGCCTGACGAGCACCAGCGCGGCCACCGTCGTCGTCGAGGGCACGCTCAGCTTCGGCGACGTGGGCTCGGGCGCGACCCGTACCAGCACGGACACCTTCACGATCAGGCAGAACCGCACCGTCCCCTTCAATCCCTCGGCACTTGCGTGGACCATCTCGGGCACGCCGGCGACCCCCATCGCCGCCGACTTCGTATACGCCCCGGCCGGCGGCAACGCGCCGGTCGATGTCCGCTTCACCCCGGTGCCGGTCACCAACGTCGCCATCGATCGCTACGAATGGGACCTCGACGGCAACGGCAGCTTCGAGATCACCGACACCGTGGGGCGCAACCAGACTCGCCGCTTCACGGTTCCCGGCAGCTATGCGGTCGCGCTGAGGGTGACCGACAGCGAGGGCCGCACCGACAGCACCACCAAGACCATCGTCGTCGGCAACGCCCCGCCCGCGGTGACGGCGTCCGCGGCGCCGAGCAATGGCCAGGTCCCGCTGAACGTCTCGTTCACCGTCACGGCCACCGACAACGAGGGGGTCGCCTCCTTCGACTGGGACTTCGACGGCGACGGCACCTACGACCGCACGATCACCGGCACCAGCGGCAACACGACCTTCTCCTACACCACGCCCGGCACCTACGGCCCGCGGGTGCGCGTGACCGACCGCATGGGAGCCAGTGCCGTGGTCTTCGTCCCCACGATGGAGGTCCGTGCGGCGCCCACGGGCAGCCCGCGCGTCACCCTGTCGGTCAACCGCGCCAGCGGAGCGGCCCCGCTGCAGGTGCGCCTGGGTGCATCGGTCTCCGACCCTCAGGCGAAGGCCGTCCTGCGCTACGAGTGGGACGTGGATGGCGACGGCACCTACGACAACACGACGACGCTGGCCTCGTTCGACACCCTCTTCGCGACGGCCGGGACGTACTACCCGCGCGTGCGCGCCACGATGGCGGACGGCCGCACGGCGGAGGACGCCGAGCGCGTGGTGGTCACCTCCACCCAGACCCTGGCGCTGAACACCGACACGCTGGACGTCCAGCTCGCGCAGACGGTCGAAGTGACCACGGTCCTGTCGGCGGCCAGCCGGGTCGCGCTGGTGGTCGAGCGGCGCGAAGGCGGCGTGGTCCGGACGCTGCTCCCGTACACCGACCGGCCCGCGGGCACCTACCTCGATACCTGGGACGGCAGGCGCGACGACGGCCAGTACGCGGCCGACGGCATCTACCACGTGGTGCTGCTGTACCTCGTCAACGGGACGCCGCAGCGGCTGGACCTGTCGACGACCACCGGCGGAAGCGAATACAACCCGGCCCGCACCTCGATCCCGGCGACGTTCGAGCCCTACAACGGCAAGCCGCTGGCGGTGGACTTCACGCTCACCCGTGCTTCGGAAGTCACCGCCTTCATCGGCAGCTTCAACGTCAACACGCGCTACGTCACCTTCTTCACCCGCAAGCCTTTCGGTCGCGGCACGCATCGCATCGTCTGGAACGGCGACAACGCGGAGGGGCAGATCATCAAGCCGGCGCCGGGAGATTCCTTCCTGTTCGGCATCTTCGGCTACACCCTTCCGTCCAATGGCGTGCTGGTGCGCAACGGCGTGCAGCTCAGCGGGCTCGCGTCGTCGCCGCCCATCTTCGACCCCACCGGGTACGACTCGACAGGCACGCGGCGCAATACCTGCTCGGTGCAGTTCACGCTGAGCCTGCCGGCAGCCGTCGAGCTGGCGGTGCAGGACGCCGCGAGCGGCCAGGTCGTCGCACGGGTGCAATACCCCGGCCTGGGAGCCGGCGTGCGCACGATCGCCTGGGACGGCAAGGTGGACGGCGGCCGCTACGCGGCGCCCGGCACCTACCGGCTGGGACTGACCGCCATCCACGCCAACGGCCTGCGGTCGATGACGAGCTACGTGCTGCAGCGGATCTACTACTGAGCCCGCCGGCGCGGGCAGACAGGGACGAGGTGATCGACATGAATCCACGCCTACGACGAGAGCGACTGGCCCTGGCCGTGGCGGCGGCCCTCCTGGCGCCGGCGGCGATGGCGCAGTCCGCGACCGTGGATCCGGCACGCTACGTCCAGTGCCAGATCGCCGCACGCCAGGCGACGCTGCGCGGCGTACAGGAGCGGGGCGAGCTGACTGCCCGCCAGGCTGCGAGCGACCAGTTGCGGGCCTCCGATGAGCGCGCCCGCTCGGCGGTCGATGCAGCCTTCGCGGGCTGCGGCCACACCGCCTCCGCGCTTGGCGCCTATGCGCACCGGCACGCCGCGGAGATCGAGGCGTGGCTGCAAGCCCATCCCGAGCAGCAGCAGGCCCTCGACGGCCTGCGCGCGCAGATCGAGGCACAGGCATCGCAGGTCCGTCCAGCAACGTCCACCGTCAACTGACCGGTAGCTGCCGGGCGGCGTGCGCCACGCGCCGGAACGGGCACACCAGGGCACAGGAGCACTCCAAGATGAATCCCTCTCGCCGCCTCGGCCGCAATCTGGACCCGGCCCGCCTGCTGCGCTGGATGCTGGCCGCGATGGTGCTGGCCGCAGCGCTGCCCGCCGCGGCCTTCCACTTTCCCTGGGACCAGGGCCACGACACCACCCAGTCGAACGACCCGCCGCCGCCGGGCCCATGCGGCACGCCCGAGTGCGATCCCTGCAACGAAGGCGGCACGCGCTCGCCGGTCTACGTCGCCACCGGCCATTGCTACTGGGTCGACACCGATGTCGTGCTGCGCGGGCGGCCCTACATCGGCGTCACGCGCAGCTTCAACTCCAACGACCCGGTGCAGGGCCTGTTCGGCAACGGCTGGACCGTGGATTTCGACGTCGCGCTCTACCCCGCCCGTCGCGACGGGGTGCAGTTGCGCGTCTACAAGGCCCCCAACGGCAAGCGCTTCGAGTTCAGGCGCGCGGCGGACAGCCCCGGCACCCCGACCGGCAGCTACACGCCGCCGCCCTCGCGCTTCGAGCAGGTGGTGGAGACCGCGCAGGGCGTGACGATGACCTCGCGCGACGGCACGCGTCTGCTGTTCGCGCTGGACGGCCGATTGCTGGAGCGCATCGACCCCAACGGCAACCGCGTGGTCTTCACCCACGACAGCCTCGGCCGGCCGACGCGCATGGCCGACACCAACGGACGCTGGCTGGCGATCACCTACAACGGCAGCGGGCGGATCGATTCGGTCACCGACCATGGCGGTCGCTCCTGGACCTATGACTACGACGGCGGCGGCAACCTCGTCACCGTCAACGATCCGCAAGGCGGGAAGCTGGGCTACGAATACCTGGGCTTCCGGCCATCGGGCGACGCCTTCTCCTACAGCCTGCTGGCGCGCGTCGTCGACCCCAGTGGCGTCGAGGCCGTCGCCTTCACCTATGCCAACGGCAAGGTCGCCAGCTACAGCGAGGGCGCCAACCTCTACACCTATACGCGGCCGGCCTCCAACACGCTGACGTCGGGGACCGTCACCCGCACCGACCGCCTCGGCACGCGGCAGAGCTTCGTGTACGGCGCCCAGGGCCTGGTCACCCGCGACACGGACGCGCTGAGCCGCACCCGCAGCTACACCTACGACGCCAACGGCCGCAAGCTCACCGAGGTGGATGAACTCGGCGGCACCTGGACGTCGGCCTACGACGCCCAGGGCCGCCTGCTGTCCCGCAAGAACCCCCTGGCCGAGACGACGTCCCTGGGCTACGCCGGCGCGGACCCGCGCCCGGTGCAGTTCACCTCGCCCACGGGGCGCGTGACCAGGCTCCAGTTCGACGCGAAGGGCAACCTGACGAGCCTGACCGATGCGATGGGCGCGGTCACCCGCCTGTCGTGGAACGCGCAGGGCGACCCGGTCTCCATCACGGACGCCGTGGGCTCGACCAGCAGCGCCACCTACAACGCCGCGGGTCAGATGGTCCGCATGGCCGACCCGCTGGGCCGCGCGAGCAGCTACGAGTACGACACCTTGGGCCGCCTCACGCGCCGCACCAACGCGGCCGGGGAAAGCAGCACCTACACCTACGACGCGCTGGATCGCATCACCTCGGTGACCGACCCCGCCGGCAAGAAGATCACGCTGCAGTACGACGCGGCCGGCAGGATCCTGTCGGTGTCCGACCAGAAGGGCGCGACCACGGCCATGGCCTATGACGGCTTCGGCCGGCTGGCCCGCGAGACGGCGCCGGACGGCCGGGTGACGACCTACGCCTACCGGCTGGACAACCTGCTTGCCGGCATCACCTACGCGGACGGCACCGTCGTCTCCTACCTCTACGACGCCAACAAGCGCCTGACGCGCGAGACCGCGGGCAGCGAGGCGATCAACTTCACCTACGACGCGCGCGGCGACCTCACCCAGGCGTCCGGCGCCGGCGGCACGGTGAGCTACACCTACGACGCCGCGGGCCGGGTGCTGACCGAGACGTCCGGCGGACGCACGATCACGTCCACGCGCAACGCGGAAGGCGAACGCACCCAGTTCAGCCTGCAGTCGGGCACGACGACGCAATACGCACGGGACGCCCGCGGCCTGATCACCCAGATCACGGCCGGCCCGGGGACCTTCAGCCTCGCGCGCGACGCGCTGGGCCGGCGCACGCGGCTGGGGCTGCCCAACGGCAGCGTGGCCGCCTACGCCTACGACGCGGCGGGCCAGCTGCAGAAGCTGACGCACGACGGCACCTTCGACGCGACCTACCAGTACACCTACGACGCCGCCGGCCGCATCCTCAACATCGCGGGAGCGGAGGCCGGCTGGACCTACGCCTACGACACGCTGGGCCGCCTGGTGTCGGCCGACCGCCCCGGCGAAAGCCATGCCTACGCCTACGACGAGGTCGGCAACGTGCTGGGCGGCGGGGCGGAATACGACACCGCCAACCGCCTCGTGCAGGACGCCGCGAAGGCCTACACCTACGACGGGCGCGGCAACCTGACGCTGGAGCGCGACAAGGCCAGCGGCGCGCGAACGGCCTACACCTGGAACGCCCGCAACCAGCTCACGCGCGTGGACTTCTACGCCGCGGCCACCGGCGCGGCCTCGCGCACCATCACCTACACCTACGACGCGCTGGGCCGGCGCGCGAGCAAGACCGACCGCGGCGTGGTGCAGCGTTTCGTCTACGACGGCTACGACCTCGTCGCGACGCTGGGCCCGACGAACGCCACTCAGGCCACCACGACCTTCGGGCCGGGCATCGACGACCCGCTGGCGACGGTGGCGGCCGCCGGCACGCGCTTCTATTCCACGGACCACCTGGGCAGCGTCGTCGCGCTGTCCGACGCGAGCTCCGTCACCACCCGCTTCAGCTACGGCCCCTACGGCACGACTACCGTGACCGGCGAGGTGCCGTTCATGTCCTTCGCCTACACCGGGCGCGAGCAGGACGCGGAGGACCTCTACTACTACCGCACCCGGTACTACAGCCCGTCGAAGATGCGCTTCCTGTCGGAAGACACGATCGGGCTGGCAGGCGGCATCAATCTCTACAGGTACGTCGACGGCAACCCGGTCAACAACACGGACCCGACCGGCGAATGCCCGATCTGCCTATGGGCGGCAGGACAGTACGCGCGCTGCGTCGCCTCATGCGCGGCATGGTCGGCCGCCACCACGGCGCTCACCGGCGGCTGCCTCGACGCCGGCGACATCCTCGGCGACTGCGCCGTCGACTGCCTGAACCCGATGAACTGGGCCGGCAAGGGCAAGGGCCCCAAGGGCAAGCCCAAGATGGGCATCGGCGGCAACAAGCCCAAGCGCGACCCCAAGTTCAAGGACAAGGTGTGGGAGAACAACAAGAACAAGAACGACGGCCAGCCGAAGTGCGAGAGCTGTGGCAAGGACGTCAAGCCCGGGGAGAAGCTCGACAGGGGCGACAAGATCCCCTCCGACCGCGGTGAAGCCGACCACAAGGACCGGCTGGCCGGCGGCGGCGCAGACGATGCGGACAGCAACGGGCAGCTCCTCTGCCACGATTGCCACAAGGACAAGACAGCAAACGAGAATCGGAAGAAATAGGCCCCCACGGGACATCAGCATGCAAGCCTCCGACTCGATCAAGCTCACCTTCCGTCTCTCCGAGGACGAGCAAGGCCCCTACCCCGTTTCCACGGAGTCCCTGTGGTGCAGGCCGCAAGACGGTGGCCGCTACCGCATCGAGAACATCCCGTTCTTCCTCGAAGGGCTGTCCTGGGGCGACGTGGTCGCGGTGGAGGAACTGGAGGACGAGCCCGGCGTGCATCGGGTGGAGGAGATCGTCGAGGAGTCCGGCTACAGCACGGTGTGGGTGCTGGTGAAGGACACGAAAGCCGGCAAGGCGGTGCTCGACGAGCTGTCCTCGATGGGCTGCTCGCGTGAAAGCGGCGTCCTGCCCGACCTCTACGCGGTCTCGGTGCCGCCCACGGTGGATTTGCAGGACGTGGTCGACCGACTGGACGCCGCAAGCGAGAGCGACCTGCTGGCCGCCGACTATCCCTCGGTCCGTCAGTGAGCGCGCTGCGACGCTGCGCCGCCGCGCTCGCGGCCCTGCTGCTGGCGTCGCTGGCGGCGGCCTCCGAGCCGGTCGTGCTCTACACCTCCGCCGACCAGGAACATGCCGAGGTCATCCTGCAGTCCCTGCAGCGCCAGGGCCTGGCCGTGCGTGCGGTGTTCGACGCCGAGGCATCCAAGGCCGTCGGCCTGGAGCGCCGGTTGACCGCCGAGCGCGGCCGCCCCGTCGCCGACGTGTTCTGGAACTCGGAATTCCTGCGCACCTGGCGCCTGCTGCGCGCCGGCGTCCTCCAGGCCACTCCCGCATCCGCCGGCGCCGGGGTCGCCGGTGACTTCTGCGGGCGCCAGGTGGCCTGCTTCGGCGTACGCAGCCGGGTCCTGGCGCTGCACCGGCCCTCGATGGAGGGCCAGCCCCGCCCTACCTCGGTGGCCGACCTCGCGGACCCGCGCTGGGCGCGCCGCGTGGCCATCGCACGGCCGCTGTTCGGCACCACGTCCACCCACTTCGCCGCCCTGCACGCGGCATGGGGCGAGGCGCGCTTCGTCGAGTTCCTCCAGGCCCTGAAGCGCAACCAGGTCATGATCCTGCCCGGCAACGGCGACGTGCGCGACGCCGTGGTGGCCGGCAAGGCGTGGATCGGGCTGACCGACACCGACGACGTGGTGGGCGCCCTGCGCCGCGGCCAGCCGGTGGACATGGTGTTCCCGGACCAGTCCGCAGACGGGGCCTTCTCGGTCTACATGACCGCCGCCGTGGTGTCGCATGCTGCGCACCCCGCCGAGGCGGCGCGACTGGTCCAGGCCTTGTCGGCCGAGGCGGTCGAGCGCCGGCTCATCGAAATCGGCGCGGTGCAGATGCCCCTGCGGGCGGCGCTGCCCGGCGCACCGGAGATCGGAGCGCAACGCCCACGCCTGTGGTTCGTGGATCCGGCCCGCATCGAGGCCAGCCTGGACCGCTCCATCCGCCTGATCCGGGAGCATCTGCTCTAGGGCCTGCGAACACTACCGGAGGACCCGCGTGACTCAGGAAACCGACGCCATCGAGGCGCAAAGCACAGCCGTGGCGGTGGCCACCGCGAGCCAGCCTGGCGAGGCGCCGGGGCCTCGGCCGCGCCCGGCCCGGCGCCTCGCCAGGCTCCAGCGCGTGTCCTCCGGCAGCGTCGACAGGCCCTGATGTGGCCGGCATGCGGACTCGGGATGCGGCAGGCTCGATGGTGGGGTGCGCTGGCGCTTTGCTTCGTGCCCGTGCTGCTGCCGCTGGCCGGCAGCCTGTCCGAGGCGGCGGCCTTCGCATGGTCGGCGGATAGCCTGGCCGGCGGCGCGCGGCTGCTCCCGGATGCCCGGCAGGCGAAGTTGCTGCTCGACGGCATCGGGCTGTCGATCGCCGCGGCCGTGGTGGCCTCGTGCATCGGATTCGCCGTGGCGGCTGCCTGCATGCTCCCTGCGGGACGTCTGCCCCGCACCGTGCTGGCCGCCGCCGCGCTGGGCTCGTTGTGCCTGGGCAGCGTCGTCCACCTGATGGCCTGGCGCATCTGGATGCCCGACGCAGCCAGCGCGGCGTCGGGCGCGTGGAGCGCTGGCGCATGGATCCTGGCCAGCCGGTACGCGCCCGTGGCGGCGCTGTTCCTGGTCGCCGCGCTGGCGTCGTGCGACCGCTCGGAGTTCGAGACGGCCAGCACGAGCGCTGGCCCGCTCGGGCTGCTGCGCTTCGTCTGCCGCCGGCTGCGCACGGCATGGCTGCACGCGGTGGTCGCCGTGGCCGCCCTGGCCTTCGCCGAGGCCGAGGTCCCCGGCCTGCTGGGCCTGCACACCTATGCGGAGGAGTTCCTGGGGCAGGTCGCGATCGAGTCCTCCAGCGCCGCATCGATGGCCTTCGGCTGGCCGATGGTGGCCATCGCCCTGCTTGCGGCCCTCTTCCTGTCCCGGGGCCCGCACCTGGCCCGGGCAGGCGAGGCCGGCGACAGCAGCTGGTTCGGGGCATGGGCCTGTCCACCTGCGGCCGTGCGCGTGGCGGCCTGGACCGCCAGCCTGCTGCTCGCCTGGCCCGCGCTCACGCTATGCGCACAGGCAGCTAGGCTGCCGGCCCTGCCCTCGTCCGCCGCACCGGCACTGGCGACCAGCATGGCGGTGGCCGCGCTTGCCGCGGCCTGCGCGGTGGCCTGGGCTCTGGCCATCGCCGAATGCGCGGTACGTGCGGGGCCGCCGGCGGTCAGGGCCGTGCTGGCGGCGCTGCCCCTGCTGCTGCTGTGGCCCTCGGCGATGCTGGGGCTGTGGATCGCCGGATGGCCGCATCCCGCCTGGCTGCCTGCCTGGGGACCGATGATCGCGGCGCACCTGCTTCGCGTGCTGCCTGCGGCGCTGCTGATCGTGCTGCTGGCGCGGGCCTCGTCGCCGGCCGCGGAGCAGGAACAGGAGCAGGTCACCGGCATCCCATGGCATCGCGGATGGTCCAGGCTGCATTGGCCGCGCCTGCGCGCACCGGCCCTCGCCGCATTCGCGCTGGGCGCAGGGCTGTCCTGCTCGGAGCTGACGGTCACCGTGCTCACGGTGCCGCCGGGCACCGAGACCATCGTGCTGCGCATGTACAACCTCCTGCACTACGGCGACCGCCAGGCGGTCATCGTGCTGGCCGCCTTGCAGGCTGCACTCGTGTGCGCACTGGCCCTGCTCGGTGGGCTGGCGGTCTTCAGGACCGCCCGCTCTCCCCGGGGCTAGTGTGGCTAGAACACCGTCGACGGGCCGCCGTCCACCTCGTGCTCGCAAGGCGCGGCACGGCGCGGAACGCGCACGTCGAAGACGACCCTGGCGTCTGAGGTCACGTCGATGCTGCCGCGGTGCGCCTCCACGATCTGGCGCACGATGTACAGGCCCAGGCCCAGGCCCTGATCCCGCCCGGGCTCGCGCCGGGCGCCCCGGAAGGGATCGAAGATGCAGGGCAGCACCTCGGCCGGGATGTGGCCACTGTTGCTCACCGAGAAGCGCACCTCCTCGGCCGCGCCGCCGTCGAGCGCCACCCCCACGGGATCGTCTGGCCGGCCGTGCTGCAAGGCGTTGCCGATCAGGTTGGTCGCCACCTGCGCCAGCCTGTCGGGGTCCCATTCGCCATGGACATCGCCGCGCTGGCTGTATTCGATGCGCCGCTGCGGATACGCGGCCTGGTGTTCCTGCACCACGCGCTGGATCAGCGCCCCCAGGTCCAGCGGCCCGCAACGCAGCGTGATGCCGCCGGCCAGGCGCGCGCGGGCGACGTCCAGCAGGTCCTCGATCATGCGGCTCATGCGCTGGCCGCTGCCGACCACGCGTGCGGCGATCTTCTGCACCGTCTGCGGATCCTGGCCGCGCTGCAGCAGGTAGCCGGAGGACAGGATGGCGCTCAGCGGGCTGCGCAGGTCGTGTCCCAGCACGGCCATGAACATCTCATTGAGGCGCAGCGTCTCGGTCTTGGCCCGCAGCTCGTGGGCCAGTGCGCGCTTCTGGCGGTGCAGCTCGAAGAAGACCTCGCACTTGTTGCGCAGGATGTGCGGGTCGATGGGCTTGTAGAGGAAGTCCACCGCACCCGTCTCGTAGCCCTTGAACAGCCGGTACTGGTCGCGCGCGCCGGCAGTGACGAAGATCAGCGGCACGTGGCGGGTGCGCTCGCTGCCGCGGATCAGCTCGGCCAGCTCGAAGCCGTCCATCTCGGGCATCTGCACGTCCAGCAGCGCCAGCGCCACGTCGTGGGCCAGCAGCAGCTCCAGCGCCTCCAGGCCCGAGCGGGCCACCAACACCTCCACGTCGTCGCTGCGCAGCAGGGCCGCGAGCGCGACGAGGTTCTCCTGCACGTCGTCGACGAGCAGGCATTTCACCTTGGCCGCCGGGGCGGTATCTGCACGCATCGGTTCGTCGTCCTCTTCGCGAAGGCCCATCACGTCGCCCCCCGGTCCGCCAGCGTGGCGAGCAGGCGGGCTATCCCTTCCAGCGGCAGCACGAAGTCCGCCGGCTCCAGTTGCAAGGCCGCGGCCGGCATGTAGCGCACCATCGCATCATCCGGATCCTGGACTACCGTGACGCCGCCGTTGCGGTGCACCGCCTGCAGGCCCTGCGCGCCGTCGGCATTGCCGCCGGTCAGCAGGATGCCCAGCAGCTGCGGGCCGTAGATGTCGGCGGCGGACTCGAACAGCACGTCGATGGACGGCCGCGAGAAGTGCACCGGCTCGTCGATGGACAGGGCCAGCCGCGGTCCCTCGTCGACCAGCAGGTGGTAGTCGGGCGGTGCGAAGTAGACCGTCCCCGGGGCGATCGGTTCCTTGTCCTGCGCCTCGCACAGGGGCAGTGCGCTGCGCTCGCGGAAGATGTCCACCAGCAGGCTGGGCCGCTCGCGCGGCAGGTGCACCACCGCCAGCACCGCCGCCCCCAGGTCGTGCGGCAGGCGCGGCAGCAGCGTGGCCAGCGCATCGACGCAACCGGCCGAGCCGCCGATGACCACGGCCGAGATGCGGGCCTGCCAGCCCGGGGCGAGCGTGGTCATGGACCTCCCCTCGGCAGGGCGCTGCGGGAGTTCGCGCCTGGGGCGGCCCGGCGCGCTCACTGGATCGCCCCCTTCTTCTGGTAGATCCGGTCCTGCAGCTCGAAGTCCTCGAACTCGTGCGCATGCGACGAGAAGCGCAGCGACTCCTTCGATCCCAGCCCCAGGAAGCCGCGGCGGCACAGGGCCTCGGAGAACAGGCCCACTGCGCGGTCCTGCAGCTCGCGGTCGAAGTAGATCAGCACATTGCGGCAGGACACCAGGTGCACCTCGGCGAAGACGCTGTCGGTGGCCAGGCTGTGGTCGGAGAACACGATGTGCTTCTTCAGCGACTTGTCGAACACCGCATGCCCGTAGGCGGCGGTGTAGTAGTCCGACAGCGAGCCTCGGGCGCCGGACTTGCGGTGGTTCTCGGTGAAGGCGGCGATGCGGTCGATCTCGTAGACGCCGGCCTCGGCTTTCTGCAACGCGTGGGCGTTGATGTCGGTGGCGTAGATCAGCGTGCGCTCCAGCAGCCCCTCCTCGCGCAGCAGGATGGCCAGCGAGTAGACCTCCTCGCCGTTGCTGCAGCCGGCCACCCAGATCTTCAGCGACGGATAGGTGCGCAGCAGCGGCACCACCTTCTCGCGCAGCGCGCGGAAGTACGCCGGGTCGCGGAACATCTCGCTGACCTGCACCGTCAGGAAGCCCAGCAGGTCTGGGAAGACCAGCGGGTCGTGCAGCACGCGGTCCTGCAGCTGCGACAGCGTGGCGCAGCCGAAGCGCACCAGCGCGGTCGTCAGCCGGCGCTTCAGCGAGGCCGTGGCGTAGCCGCGGAAGTCGTAGTGGTACTTGTAGAAGATCGCGTCGAGCAGCAGCCGCAGCTCGATGTCGAAGTCCTTGCGTGATCCCGGCACGTTGAGAGGTCCTGCTACTTGGGCATCCAGACGCGGACGAGCGACAGCAGCTTCTCCACGTCCAGCGGCTTGGCGATGTAGTCGTTGGCGCCGGCCGACAGGCACTTCTCCTGGTCATCCTTCATCGCCTTGGCCGTCAGCGCGATGATGGGCAGCTTCTGGAAGTCGGCCTGGCGGCGGATCTCGCGCATGGCCGTCAGCCCGTCCATCTCCGGCATCATGATGTCCATCAGCACCAGGTCCACGGGCGCGCCGCCGGGGGCCTTGCTGCGGGCCAGGTGCTCCAGCGCCTCGCGGCCGTTGCGGGCGATCTCCACCTTCGCGCCCTTGGGCTCCAGCACGCTGGACAACGCGAAGATGTTGCGCACGTCGTCCTCCACCACCAGGATGCGCCGGTTCTCGAAGCTGGACTCGCGATCGCGCGCCAGCTGCAGCAGCCGCTGGCTGTCGGCAGGCAGCTTGGATTCCACCTGGTGCAGGAAGAGCGTCACCTCGTCCAGCAGCCGCTCGGGCGAACGCGCGTCCTTGACGATGATGGAGCGCGAGAAGCGGCGCAGCCGCTCCTCCTCCTCGCGCGGGATGGCGCGGCCGGTGTAGACGATGACCGGCGGGAAGGCGACGTCGCCCTGCTCGGCCATCTTCTGCAGCAGCTCGTAGCCGCTGAGGTCGGGCAGGTTGAGGTCCATCACCATGCAGTCGAAGGTGGTGCCGCCCAGCGCCTGCAGTGCGGCCTGCGCGCTGTCCACCGCGGTGATTTCCACCTCGCCGGTGCCCAGCAGCCGGCCGATGCTCTCGCGCTGGCGCGCGTCGTCCTCCACCACCAGCACGCGGCGCGTGCTCTGCGTGAACTTGGCCTCCAGGCGCTGGAAGGCCGTCACCAGCTCCTCGCGCTTGACCGGCTTGAGCGCATAGCCGATGGCACCCAGCTCCAGCGCCTCGTGCGCGTAGTCGGCCACCGAGACCACGTGCACCGGGATGTGCCGCGTCTGCGGATTGCGCTTGAGCTGGTCCAGCACGCCCAGGCCGGAGTGGTCGGGCAGGTTCACGTCCAGCACGATGGCGCTGGGCACGTACTGCGTGGCCGCGGCCAGGCCCGATCCGGCGCTGTGGGTGACGATGCACTGGAAGCCCAGCTCGTGGGCCAGGTCGCGCAGGATGAGGGCGAAGCGCGTGTCGTCCTCGATCACCAGGATCACGCGGCCGCCCTGCGCAAGCTCGGCGCGGTCGTCGGGCGTAGCGGGCAGCACGGTCGCCTTGGGCGCCGGCACGGCCGCAGGCAGCAGCGGCGGGGACGTGAGCGCGGGCGCGGGCGCAGGCGCGGCGGCCGGTGCCTGGGCTGCACCCGCGTAGGCCACCGGCAGCGTCAGCGTGAATTCGCTGCCCTCGCCGGGCTTGCTCTTGAGGGCGATGTTGCCCCCCAGCAGCCGCGCCAGGTCGCGTGAGATCGACAGGCCCAGGCCCGTGCCGCCGTACTTGCGGTGGGTGCTCCCGTCAGCCTGGCGGAAGGCCTCGAAGACGATGCCCTGCTGGTGCTCGGCGATGCCGATGCCGGTGTCGCGCACGGCGAAGGACACCGTGCCGTCGGTGTTGGCCCAGGCTCGCAGGCTGACGTCGCCCTGCTCGGTGAACTTCAGCGCGTTGGACAGCAGGTTCTTCAGGATCTGGCCGAAGCGCTGCGGGTCGGTCTGCAGCGACTCCGGCACGCCGGGCTCGATGGCGACGTTCAGCCGCAGCCCCTTCTGCGCGGCCTGCGGCTGCAGCGGCTTGACCAGGCCGTCGACGGCACGCGCGACGTGCATGGCCTCGATCTGCACCGTCATCTGGCCGGCCTCGATCTTGGACAGGTCGAGGATGTCGTTGATCAGCGCCAGCAGGTCGTTGCCCGCGGCGGAGATGGTCTGGGCGAACTTGACCTGCTCCTCGCTCAGGTTGCCGGCCTTGTTGTCGGCCAGCAGCTTGGCCAGGATCAGCGTGGAGTTCAGCGGCGTGCGCAGCTCGTGGCTCATGTTGGCCAGGAATTCGCTCTTGTAGCGGCTGGCCTGCTCCAGCTCGTCGGCCTTCTGCTGCAGCGTGGACTGGGCACGCTGCAGGTCTTCCTTCTGGTTCTCGAGCTGCTGGGTCTGCTCCTCCAGCTGCGAGTTGGTCTGCTCCAGCTCGGCCTGCTGGGCCTCCATCTGGGCCTGGGACACCTTCAGCACGCGGCCTTGCTGCTCCAGCTCCTCGTTGCTGACCCGCAGCTCCTCCTGCTGGGCCTGCAGTTCCTCTGCCTGGCGCTGGGTCTCCTCGAGCAGCTCTTCCAGCCGGGTGCGGTCCTTGGACGAGCGCACGGCCAGGGCCAGCGATTCGGAGGCACGCGACAGCAGCTCCAGGTCCACCGGCAGGACGTGGCGGAAGAAGCCCAGCTCCAGCACCGCGTGCACGCGGCCGTCGAGCAATGCGGGCACCAGCAGCAGTTCCACCGGCTGTGCGCTGCCGGCGGCCGAGGACACGGGCAGGTAGCCGGGGGGCACCTCGCGTACGTGCAGCGTGCGCTGGTCCTTCGCGGCCTGGCCAAGCAGGCCGTCGCCGGGGCGCAGCGCGTCGTCCTGCGCGTCCGGGGGCAGCGCATAGGCCGCGAAGCGGCGGAAGCTGCCGTCGGACTGGACGATGTAGACCGCGCCGATCTGGGCCTGCAGGTAGCCGGCCAGGAAGGACAGCACCTGCTCGCCCAGGACTTCCAGCCGCAGGTCGCCCTGCAGGCGCACGCCCAGCTCGACCAGGCCGGCGCGGACCCAGTTGCTGTCCTCGCGCGCGCGGAAGTCGCGCGAGGCCATGCCCGCCGCCGCCGCGATCAGCACCAGCAGCAGCACCGAGCCGCCCCAGGTCACCAGGTCGGAGAAGCTGGCCGCGTCCTCCCACTCCAGTCGGCGTGTGGTCAGCTCGGCCTGCTGCTGGGTCTGCATCTCGGCCACCGTGGCGCGCATGCGATCCATCGTGGCCTTGCCCTGGTTGGACCTGACGATTGCCAGCGCACCCGCGGCATCGCCCGCGCGGCGCATGGCGATGGTCTGGCCGAGCTCGTTGAACTTCTCTCCCGCCAGCTGCTGCAGCAGCTCGATGCGCTCCATCTGGCGCTCGTCACCCCTGGCCAGGTTGCGCAAGGTCTTGATGCGGGTCGCCAGCTCGGCCTTGGCGCCGTTGAACGGGTCCAGGTAGGGCTCCTCGCCGGTCAGCATGTATCCGCGCTGGCTGGTCTCCGCGTCCTTGACCGAGGACAGCAGCCCCTCCAGCTGGGAGATCACCTGCAGCGTGTCGCTGACGCGGCCCGCGGAAACCGAGCGGGCCTGCAGCGCGCGGTAGGAGAAGAAGGCGATCAGGGTCACCGCCAGGGCGGCCGCGACGAAGCCGATCAGCGCCCCCGGCGGCAAGGGCAGGTTGGAACGCGGGGCGGCCTGGACGGGAGCGGTATGGGGCATACGGTCGTGGTCGGTCTCACCGGGATGCGGGCACCCGGCCGCCCGCGGGCCCATGCGGCCACAGGCAGCCACCGGGGTCGCGGAGGCGCAGGAGGAGCAGGAGGGAGGCGGTGGCGCGAAGGGCCGGGATCGGGCGCATGAACCGCACCGGGCGCAGGTCACGACAGCCCTGGCGACGGGAGGTCCCGCGGGCCGCAAGGCCCTGCCGCCCAGGCAAATCCGACCGGCCTTGCGGCAAGTTTGTCCGCGGCAGGCCGCCTTCCGACCGCGGATCGCCGCAGCGTGCGGTGGAAAGCGGGTTGGGAACTGCGGACATGGCGGCACCCGCAGGCAATCACCATGCCGACCGGGTGCCCACCCGCGTCACCCGGGGCAGAAACGCTTGCGGTATTCGGCCGGCGTGGTCGCCAGGCGCCGCACGAAAGCGCGGCGGAAGCCGTCCAGGTTGGCGTAGCCCACGCGGTCGGCCAGGCTCTTCAGCGGCAGGGCCGACTCCTCGACCAGCCGGCGGGCGGCATCGATGCGCGCGGCCTCGACGAAGGCAGCCGGCGTCATGCCGGCCTCGGCGCGGAAGACGCGGGCGAAGTTGCGTTCGCTCATGCCCGCGCGCGCCGCCAGGGCCGGCACCGACAGGTCGTCGCGCAGGTGGGACAGCACGTGCTCCTGGATCTCGCGTATGCAGTCGCGCCCGTCGGGCGCCGCGGTCTGGGCCGCAAGGTGGGCGCTGAACTGCGACTGGCCGCCGGGCCGCTTGAGGAACACGACCATCTCGCGCGCCACCTTCAGCGCCAGCTCACGGCCATGGTCCTCCTCCACCAGCGCCAGCGCCAGGTCGATGCCGGCCGCGACGCCGGCCGAGGTGTAGATGTTGCCGTCGCGGATGTGGATGCTGTCGGGCTCGACCAGCACCTGCGGATGCTCGGCCGCCAGCCGCTGCGCCGAGCCCCAGTGCGTGGTGGCGCGGCGGCCGTCCAGCAGGCCCGCGGCCGCCAGAACGAAGGCGCCGCTGCATACCGAGCCGATACGCCGCGCGCTGCGCGCCTGGGCCTGCAGCCAGCGCGTGACGGCCGGGTCTTCTGCCATCGCATCGACATAGGGGCTGCCGGCCACCAGCACGGTGTCGTAGCGGCCGCGTGCCTGCTGCACCGTGGCGTCCACCGCCAGCCGCAGGCCGCTGCTGCCCTTGACCAGCCCGGGCGCGGTCCCGACGACCTGCACCCGGTAGGCGCCCGGGCGGCCGAGCTGGCGGTTGGCCTCGGAGAAGACGTCGGACGGGCCGACGACGTCCAGCAGCTGGACCCGCGGGCAGGCCAGCAGCGCCACGCGCATGGCCGAAGGTGGCGTTGGCTTGGCTGGATTCATCGTGTCGCGGCAATGCCTGCCATGTCGGTATGGGCCCAGACTCTGGCTGAAACAGACGGCTGCGTCAATTTCAGCCAATCCAACCCGACGCGGCCACCGTACAAGGAGATCACATGGACCACAAGCTGTCCTGGCTCATGCTGCTGGCTGCCGGCGTGCTGGAGATCGTCTTCGCCTGGGGCCTGAAGTCCGCCAGCGATGCCGGCTGCGGCGCCACCCAGGCCCGCATCGCCTTCATCGCCCTGACGCTGGCCGCGATGGCCGGCAGCCTGGCCCTGCTGTCGGGCGCCCTGCGCCAGCTGCCCATCGGCACCGCCTACGCGGTGTGGAGCGGCATCGGCGCGGCGGGCACCGCCGTCGTCGGCATGCTGCTGCTGGGCGAGGCGGCCTCGGCCGCGCGCCTGGGCTGCATCGGGTTGATCGTCGGCGGGGTCATCGGGCTGCGCTGGGTGTCGAGCTGAGCGCGCGATGCGCCAGCAGGCCCAGGGCGGCGCCGGCCAGCTCGGCCGCGACGAAGGCCGGCACGCTCGCCGGCGCGATGCCTGCAAAGCTGTCGCTGAACATCCGCCCCACGGCCGCGGCGGGGTTGGCGAAGGAGGTGGATGCGGTGAACCAGTAGGCCGCGCCGATGTAGCCCGCGACGAGCGCCGGGGCACGGCCGGCGGGCGCGCGCAGGATCACCAGCAGCAGGCCGGCGGTGGCCACCGCCTCGGCCAGCCACAGGCCCGCTGAGCTGCGCACGTGGGTGGACCATTGCAGGATGGGCAGGTCGAACATCGCATGCACCAGCCAGGCGCCAAGCACGGCACCGGCGAGCTGGGCCACGACGTAGGACGGCAGCAGCGCGGCCGGCAGTTCGCGGCGCACCGCCATCACCAGCGACACCGCCGGATTGAAGTGCGCCCCACTGACCGGCCCGAGGACCTCGATCAGCACGTAGAGCCCGGCCACGGTGGCCAGGGCATTGGCCAACAGCGCGATGGCGGCGTTGCCGCCCGCCAGCCGCTCGGCCATGATCCCCGAGCCGACCACGACCGCCAGCAGGCCGCAGGTGCCCAGGCATTCGGCGAAGAGCCTGCGGTGGATGCTCATGTCTGTGCGATGCCCGGCAGCGCCTGCCGCAGCTCGGCATCGCTCATCGCATCCAGCGGCAGCGCCAGCAGCTGGAGCATGCGGTAGCCGAGGGCCTGCCGCGTCAGCTCGAAGGCCTGCGTGCGTTCGGCCTCCGGCGCGCGGGACGGATCCGGGTAGCCCCAGTGCGCCTGCACCGGGCTGCCGGGCCAGAAAGGACAGGCCTCTGCCGCGGCGCTGTCGCACACCGTGATGACGATGCGCATCACCGGCGCACCCACCGCCGCGAAGGCATCCCAGCTCTTGCTGTGCACGCCGGTGGTGTCTATGCCGGCCTGTCGCAGCACCTCCACCGCATGCGGATTGACGCGCCCGCTGGGTGCACTGCCGGCGCTGAAGGCGCGCACGTCCTTGCCCAGGCGCAGCGCCCAGTGGTTGAGCATCCCCTCGGCCAGCACGCTGCGGGCGGAGTTGTGGGTGCAGAGGATGAGTACGTTCGTTGTCACTGCCCGGCCCTCTCAGCAGCAGGTGGAAGCCGGCTTGACGGCAATGCCGACGGGCTGGCCCCGCGGTGCCGACGCCGCGCAGCATGCGGATTCCTGGCCGGCGGCGGGGCCGGGGGTGCCGAAGACCGGGATGTTCTCCAGCGTGCGGAAGTGCTCCCAGGCGATGCCCTGGGGATCGGTGACCCAGTGCTTGTCGCTGCGGGCATAGCAGCAGGTGGCCTGCCCCACGTCCAGGTGCGCCAGGCCCGCGGCACGGGTGCGCGCATGCAGCTCGGCCAGCTCCTCCTCGGTGTCGGCCTGGATGCCCAGGTGGTCGACGCCCGGACGGCCACCGCGGGTGGAGATCGCGAAGTTGATGCGCGGATCCTCCAGCATCCACTTGGCATAGTCGGACTCGACACGCGTGGGCTGCGCGCCGAACAGGCCGGTATAGAAGGCGATGCTCGCCTGCAGGTCCTCGACGTGGGCGTGGACGTGGAAACGCTTCATGGTTGCTCCTTCAGCAGTTGCAGGATGTCGCCGCCGTCGTGGCGCAGGACGCGCCGCGGCAGCAGTTCTCGGTCAGGTAGCCCAGCACGCCGTTCATGCGCTCGAAGGCCGCCCGGTAGATGAGGTTGCGGCTGGCCCGCTCCTGGCTGACCAGCCCGGCATGCGCCAGCTCCTTCAGGTGGAAGGACAGCGTGTTCTGGGGAATGCCCAGGCCCTCGGCCATCGTGCCGGGCGTCATGCCCGCCGGGCCGGCGACGACCAGGGCACGGAACACGTCCAGCCGGACCGGATGGGCCAGGGCGGCGAGGGCTTTGATGACGGCTTCTTTATCCATAATTCCAGTTTCGTTGAAGTATGGATTTTTTGCAAGCCCCCTATAGTCGGGCCGCCCATGACCACCCCCATCCTGTCCACCCGCGCCCATTCGCACGACGGCACGCCGCTGTACGTCGAGGCCATCGGCGACCCGCAGGCCCCGCCGCTGCTGCTGATCGGCGGCCAGGCGACGGACCACCGCATGTGGGATGGGATACGCGATGACCTGGCGCGGGCCCACCGCGTGATCGCCTACGACCATCGCGGCATGGGCCAAAGCGGCAGGCCGCTGCAGCCGTCCTTCCTGGCGTCCTATTCGACGCGCGGCTTCGCGCAGGATGCGCTGGCGGTGCTGGACCACCTGGGGGTGGCCCGCGCCCACGTCTACGGCTTCTCGATGGGCGGGCGCGTCGCGCAGTGGCTGGCGATCGACGCCCCGGGCCGCGTCGCCGCGCTGGTGCTGGGCGCGACGACCCCGGGCGATGCCCATGGCGCGCTGCGCTCGCCCGCTGCGCAGGCGGCGATGTCCGGCCGCGACCCGGCCGTGCGCCTGCCCCTGTTCGTCTCGCCCGGCTGGCTGCAGCAGCATCCCGAGTTCCTCTCCAGCCTCGGCCTGGACGGCAGCCGGCCGGTGCCGCTGCAGGTGCTCAAGCTGCACTACCTGGCCAGCCAGGGCCACGACGCCTGGGACCGGCTGCCGGAGATCGCCGCGCCCGTGCTGCTGCTCCACGGCAGCGCCGACGAGGTCAACCCGCCGGCCAACAGCGCGCTGCTGGCCGCGCGCATCCCGGGTGCGCAGGTGCAGCTGATCGAGGGCGCACGGCACCTCTATCTCTGGGAATTCCGCGAGCAGGCCAGCCGCGCGGTGCTTGATTTCCTGGCAGCGCATCCCATCTGAACGCTTGCTGGACGGTTGCGGTTCGCCAGGCTTCGGCGATGGAAAAGCGGCAGCCTGGACCTGGCCCGGATTGCGTTGCTGGTACAGTTCGCGGCCCGCTCGACTGCCCTGCATGCAGGTGGGCGTCTGTCATGGCGGCGCGGCCCTGCGCGAATGTCGACTGCCTGCGCCGCCGCCCCGTCCGGCGTGGCCCGTGCCCCGCCCGTCTTCGCGGCACCGCTGCCGCTTGTTGCTTAGTCCAAACC
>SCTQ01000109.1 GCA_004322345.1 Aquabacterium sp.
CCGCGTCCTTGAAGTCCTTCCAGCGCTTCTTGGCCAGCATGGCCTCGGTCAGCCTGGCCATGTCCACGCCGTAGACCTTCGGCTGCATGCGCGTGGCCAGGCCGTTGGCCACCAGGATGCCGGCCACCGGCTCCCAGGACGCAATCACCATCGGCGTGTGGAAGGGCGAGGACTGGGCCGCGGGGATGTTGGCGCGGCGCGCCTCGTCGACGATCTGGTTGGCGGCGACCACGCCCGAGGGGAAGAAGAAGTCCGGCTTCTCGCCTGCTGCGACTTTCTGCGCCATCTCGCGGCTGCCCACGCGGGTCACCTGCACCGGCAGCTTGTGCGCGGCCAGCACCTTGAGCACGCGCTCGTCCTTGAAGAAGGCCTCGACGTCCAGCGAGATCACGCCCTTGAGCGCGACGGCGGAGGCGACCTCGGCAGCCTCCTGCTCCCGGGCCGCATCCTGCTTGCGTTCGCGCAGCGAGAAATACAGGGCCGCCGCGAAGGCCCCCAGCAGCACCAGCGTGATGAGGATCCGGATCGTTCTGGACATCGTCGCACCCGCCTCCCGTCGGGTCGGCGGATCATACGCAGGTCACGCCGGGTTCCAGGGCCGCACTTCCTCCAGCCGCTGGCGCACATAGGCCAGGATCTGGCGGCGCTTCTCGCGCCCGCGCCGGCCCTCGTCGGCATCGGCCGCGGCGTCTCCGAAGAAGCCGGGATCGTGGTCCTCCACCCGGTCGTAGATGCCGCGCCACTGCTTCTTGATGCCATGCGCCGTGAGGCCCAGCTCGCGCATCAGCAGCTCGTCGCTGTCGTCGAATATGGCGCGGCCCAGCAGGCGGCGCTGCGTGGGCGTGAAGCCGAAGCGCGGCGGGTGATGCTCGAAGATCATGCGCACATCGGTGCCCGGCAGTTGCTGCCGCGCCTGCTCGCGCGTGAGGCCCCAAAGCGTCGGGCGCTCGTCGGGATGCATGCCCTCGATGGGATGGCCCGCGTAGTCCGACTGCTGCAGGTAGCCCATGGACTGCAGGAAGGGCAGGTCCTCGCCCGCGCCCTCCTGCCAGAAGCGTCGGATGCGGTAGCCGCCGTGGACGATGCGGAAGATCTCCAGCGCGGCGTGCAGCAGGTTGTGGGTGTAGGGCTGGCTCAGGTCGCGCTCGAGCTGGGCGTAGTGCAGCACCATCATGCTCAGCCCCTCGCCCGCGTTGGCGCGGCCGATCTCGTGCTCGTCGGGCAGGCGCAGCCGGCCTTCGAGCAGCGAGCGGTAGACCTGCCAGGCGATGAAGGGGGAAGGCGCGGCGGCGTAGGCATCGGCCCAGGCGGTGGGCAGGACCACGGTGAAGCCGAAGCCCTGGATGCGGCTGCCGGGTGCGCGCGACAGGTCCTCGATCACGCCGGGCATCACCGCAACGTGGCCCAGCAGGCCGTCCCAGAGGCGGGGCAACTGGGCACGCAGCTCGGCCGGGATCTCCATCCACGGGGGCAGCACGCCCAGGCATTCCTGCAAATCGCCTCGCGACTGCATGCGATACCTCAACCTGGGCGGACGGGCGGGTGCGTTCACGCAGGCTCCACCCAGGGCCGCAGCTCTTCCAACCGCTGCCGCACATAGGCCAGCACCTGGCGGCGCTTCTCCGGCCCCCGCTTGCCATCGTCGCCGCCTGCGTCCTCGCCGAAGAGTTCGGGCATGCGCTCGTCGATGCGGTCGTAGATGCCGCGCCACAGCTTCTTCAGGCCGTGGACGGAGACGCCGAGCTTGGCCTGCAGCACCTCGTCGCTCTCGTCGAAGAGCGACAACCACAGCAACCGGCGCTGCGCAGCCGAGAAGCGGAAGAGCGGCACGTGGCGCTCGAAGATGTTGCGCGCGGTGCTGCCCGGCGGGCCGGCCAGGGCCTGCTCGCGCGTCAGGCCGAAGAGCGTGAGCTGCAGGTGCGGGGGCAGCGCGGGGTCCGGGCGATCGCCCTCGGCATAGGCCCGCGGCAGGAAACCCGCCGCGGCGACGAAGGGGGCCGCGGCCACGTCGGTCTCGTAGTGCACGGCCTGCAAGTGGTAGCCGGCGTGAAACAGCCGGAAGTTCTCGTTGGCGGCGTTCAACAGGCTGGTCGCGTAGGGATCGCCGAAGTCGTAGCTGCTCTGGCCATAGTGCAGCACCGCCAGCACCAGCTCGCCGGCAGCGTTGGCAACGCCCAGCTCGCGATCGCTCAGCGGCTTGAGGCTGCCGTCGCGCAGGCCCTGGTAGATGCGGGGCGTGACGTGCGGGCGCGGCGTGCGGGCCAGCTGCTGCGCCCAGGCCGGCGGCAGGAACAGCGTGGCGCCGGTGGCCTGGATGCGCGAGCCCGCCGGCAGCGCGACATCCTCGATGACGCCGAACAGGAAGGAGGGCTCGTCCACCATCTCCGCCCAGCGCTCGGCGACGTCGCGCGCCTGCGCCGCGTCCATGCCCAGGCGCGGAGGCAGCAGCGCGACGCATTCCGGGATGTCGGCAAGCGCCAGCGGACGGTGACGAAGACGAGGCACGTGCGCGGGTGCGGCGCGCGTGGAATCGGGGGGCGGGACAACGGGCATGACAGCACCCAGGCCGAGGGCCGCGGCTGCGTCAAAACCCCTCTCGCCACCGGAGGGCGCCGCGCAGCCGTCGTGCGCGGCGGATTATCCGGAAAAAGCGCAGCGACGCCTCCCGGCCGCTGCGGCCCGGAAGGCGTGCTGACGAAGGGCGGGTGCGGGTCTCTAGCGCTGGAGGCGGATGGCCAGTGCCAGGACGAGCGCGCCGGCCGCCGTGGCCCACCACACCTCGGGATCGGCGTCGCGGATGGGCGGGGCGGCGTGCGCGGCCGTCGCGGCAGCGGCGCACAGCACCAGGGTGGCGGTCATGGCGAGGACGGTGGAACGCTTGGACTTCATGGGGCGCCTGCTTGCAAAGGTGGGAGAAGGAGAAATCGGAATCACGCGGCCAGGGAGGCGTGCTCGTCGGCTTCGCGGCGCGGCCTGCGCGGCTGCAAGGCGTGCAGCGCGCGGGCGAGCTCCTGCCACTGCGCCTCGTCCAGTTCGCCGCGCAGCGACTCGAACAGCACCAAGCAGCGCTCGCGCGGCCAGCTGGTCTGCAGCGGCGCGAGCAGGGCCACGCGCTGGGGCGTGCTCATCGCACGCACGCTGCGGCGCAGGGCGACGAGCCAGTCGGGTTCACGCGAGGGCATGGCAGGTCCTCCTCAGCGCTGGCCGGCCGGCCGCGGCGCGACGTTGGCCAGGTAGAGATAGAGCGCCTGGGCGTCGACCTCGTTGAGCTCCTTCAGTGAGGCGAAGGGCATCACGGTGCTGACCGTGCTGCCGTCCGGACGCTTGCCCGTGCGCAGCATCTGCTGGAACTGGGCGGCGTTGGCGTACGCCTTCATCGCCGACCCCTCGCCCGGCGTCAGGTTGGCCGCGGCAGGCCACTCGGGCGGCGCGCCGGGGATCCTGCCGCCCGACAGGTGGGCGCCGTGGCAACCGATGCACATGTTGGCCACATAGGCGCCGTGGGCCAGGCTGACGTCCTCCGGCACGGGTGCCGGCGGCGGCATGGCGTGGTCGATCTTCTCGGCGGCGTCCTGCACCAGACCGAAGGCGTACAGCGCCTTGACCAGCGCCGGCACCTGCATGTCCGCGCCCCGCCCGGTCACCCCTGGCATCTGGCGCACGTAGGCCACCAGCGCCGTCAGGTCCTCGTCGGTCATGCGCGCATAGTCCTCGCTCGGCATGATGAAGGCGGGACGGCCGTCGGGCTTGACGCCGTGGCGGATGGTCCGCACCCAGTCCTCGGCCCGGTAGGCCGCCACCACGCCGCCGGGGCCGGTGGTGATGTTGGGTGCATGGACGACCATGCCCTTGCCGTCGTTGATGAACTCGCGCCCGGCGCCGTCGGCGCCGTGGCACTCGGTGCAGCCGCGCGAGTTGAAGAGATAGCGCCCGCGCTGCACGGAGGCCGCGTCCTGCAGCAGCGCGATGGGGCGCACGTCCACGTGCACCTTGCGCTGCATCTTGCTGTCGGCCGCGACGCTGCCCAGCGCGAGCGTGGCCGCGGCCGCCGCCGCCAGGCCCGCCGTCGCGATCGCGGCAATCTTGATCCACCGTTTCATGACCATCCTCTGATTCGCTCGAGTGACCGACTGACATGCGTCGGTCACAGCGGGGCGGATGGTAGGAATCGGGCCGGATCCGGGGAACGCTCTAAAAGAGACCCCCCTGCAGGAGGGTGAGCAGGGTCACTCGACCATCAAGTTGCAGAGGACGGCGTGCACCAGCTCATAGGCCGAGTCCGTCAGCTCGCTCATCCGGTCGACCCGGTTTTCCTCCACCGCCTGCAGCACCAGCTCCTGGAAGCCGCCGACGATGGCCATTGCGACCTGCGGATGCAGCGGTCGCTTGTTGACGCCGCGGGCGCGCTCCAGCTCGACCTGGGCGCAGAGGAACTCCGCGAAGCGCTGGTTGATGCCGCGGCGCACGGCCAGGCCGCGCTGGCCCAGCGAGAGGATCTCGATGAACAAGGTGCGCACCAGCACCGGCTGGGCCTGCAGTTGCTCGAAGTAGGCGCCGATCACCTTGCGCACCTGGTCCTGCCAGGCCTGCGTCGGATCGTAGTGGGCGGCGATCAGCAGCAGGGCCTGCTCGGCGGTGCGCTCGCACAGGGCCAGCAGGCAGTCTTCCTTGGCCTCGAACTGCTCATAGAAGGTGCGCTTGGACACGCGCGCGGCCTGCACGATGTCGGCCACGGTCATGTCGCGGTAGTCCTTGGACTCCAAAGCCTGGGCCAGCCCGTCGAGCAGGCGGGAGCGGTGTTCGTCCGAAGCGCGGGGACGGATGACGGCGGAATTCATCTGGCGATTGTCCAACGGCCGGCCGAGCACGGCCCGCGCGCCAGCCCCGCTGCATGCGGGGTGACGTGCAGGTCGCACGGGTTTTGGTACTTGACAGTACCAGGCCTGCACGGCAGGCTTGCGCCCCTGTTCGAAACCAAGCCCGGCGTTCGCCCGCCGGCCAAGCGCAATGAGCAAGACCGTGGTCATCACCGGCGGCAACTCGGGCATCGGCCTGGCGACCGCACACGAGCTGGCGCGCCGCGGCGCGCGCGTCTGCCTGGCCTGCCGCGACCAGGCCAAGGCCCAGGCCGCGCGCACCGAGATCCTGGCCGCCGTGCCCGGCGCGCAGGTCGAGGTCTACCAGCTCGACCTCGCCTCCTTCGACGCCATACGCCGCTTCGTCGCCAGCTTCTCGGCCGCCCACGACAGCCTGGACGTGCTGATCAACAACGCCGGAGCCGTGCCGCTGAAGCAGCAGAAGTCGGCCGAGGGCTTCGAGCTGCAGTTCGGCGCCAACTACCTGGGCCCGGTGCTGCTGACCCACCTGCTGCTGCCGCTGATGGAGAAGGCGGTGACCGTCGACGGCGAGGCGCGCATCGTCCACCTGGCCTCCATCGCCCACAACCTGGGCCGCATCGACCCGGCCACCTTCCGCGGGCGCGCGCGCTACAACCCGCTGGCCGCCTACGCGCAGTCCAAGCTCGGCAACCTGATGTTCAGCAACGCGCTGGCCTCACGCCTGCCCGCGGGCATCACGACCCAGGCCCTGCACCCCGGCGGCGTGGACTCCCCCATCTACCGCGAGCTGCCGCGCGCGGTCTACGCGGTGATGCGGCTCTTCCTGATCAGCCCGCAGCGCGCCGCGCGGCTGATCGCCGACCTGTCGCTGGCGCCGCACTGGAAGGGCAAGAGCGGTGGCTACGAAACGGTCCAGTGGCCCAAGCCGGTGAGCCGCCACGCGCGCAGCCGGCAGGAGCAGGAGGCCCTGTACGACACCAGTTGCAAGCTGCTGGGCATCCCGCCGCTGGCGGCCCGGCGCTGATCCCCCTTTCTTTTTTGTGAAGCAGTCCGGATGAACAAGCTCCTCACCATTGCCCTGGCCGCGCTGGCCCTGCAGGCCGCCCCGACCCTGCGGGCCCAGACCGCCGCGCCCTCCTCCACCCACACGACCGAGCCGCTGGGCTTCCACTGCCAGGACGCCACCTGCGACGGCGAGCTGTGGATGCCCCGTGGCGCGGTCAAGCCGCCGGTCATCGTGATGGCCCACGGCTTCGGTGCCCAGCGCAGTTGGGGCCTGCCGAGGTTCGCCGAGCGCTTCGTGCAGGCCGGATTCGCGGTCTACCTGTTCGACTACCGCGGCTTCGGCGCCAGCGGCGGCGCGCCGCGCGGCGTGGTCGACGGGCGCGAGCAGGTCAAGGACTGGGAGGCGGCGGTGGACTTCGTGCACGGGCTGTCGCAGGTGGACGGCAAGCGCATCGGCATCTGGGGCAGCTCCTACAGCGGCGGCTCGGTGCTGGCCACCGCGGCGCGGCGTCCGGCGCTGGTCAAGGCCGTCAGCTCGCAGGTGCCCTTCGTCAGCGGCTGGTCCAGCGCGTTGCAGTTCCCGCTCAAGTACCAGCCGCTGGCCTTCTGGTATGCCCTGCGCGACCTGCTGCGCGGCAAGGACGAGGAGCCCTACTACGTGCCCATCGTCGCCAAGGACGCCTTCGCCGCGCTGGTGTGCCCCGAGTGCTGGGAGGGCTACGGCAAGCTGGTGCCCAAGGGCAGCGAGCCGCTCAACCGCGTGGCCGCGCGCGTCTTCCTCGACCTGCCCTTCTACTCGCCAGGCTCCTCGGCCGCGGACATCCAGGCCCCGGTGCTGCTGATGGCGGCGGAGAAGGACGGCCTGATCCCCGTCGAGGGCGTGCGCCGGGTGGCCAGGAAGATCAAGCAGGTGGAGTACGTGGAGCTCAAGGGCGCCGATCACTTCTCGCCCTACGACGCGCTGTTCGACAGCGTCGCCGGGCAGCAGGTCGCGTTCTTCCGCAAGCAGCTGGCGCGCTGAAGAGGCGCCGGCGGACGCCTCAGCGCATCGGCGCGCTGGGCATCACATCCATCTCGGGCAGCGGCACCTGGATTTCGCGGCGCACGCGCACGATGCCCTCGGCGAGGTCGAACTCGACCACCCGCGGCCGGTCTCCGCCGACGTCCATCGCGACCGCGCGGTGGCGGTGGATGGCGATCTGGTGCAGCGCACAGGCGACGTTCCGCGTGCCCAGGTTGTCCAGCATGCTCTGGCTGCCCACCAGGTCGGCCCCGCCGAAGACGCGGAACTCGCATTCCTGGGGCGGCACGCCCTGCCCGCTTGCGGCGTCGCACAACATCTGGAAGGCCTCGTCGCCGTAGCGTGCGTCGGGGTTGTGATGGCCCAGCACCGGGCGCGCGGGGAGCATGAAGTGGCACATGCCGCCGGTGCGGCGGCCGGGGTGCCACAGCGTGATGGCCACGCAGGCTCCCAGCAGCGTGAAGATCCGGTTGGCCTGGCCGACGAAGAGCTCACCAGGGCGCAGGTAGACCGTGCCGCCGCGCGAGGGCTTGGCGAAGTTGGCGCCGCGGGCCAGTTTCTCCAGGGCGGCGAGGGTGGTCTCGTCTCCGGTCACTTTTCTTGTCGTCCTCTTGTCTTCTTGTGTTCCGGCGCGCAGCCCCGATCTGCTGCCCGCCGGCATCCGGCTCATGGCCGACCGATGCAACCTTACTGCGTCCCGCGCCCCGGTGTTTTGGAGAGATTCCCGGGCAAAGCCGGCCTTTTGCGAGGCCCGCAAGTGCAGCATCGGCCGCGCGGGCCGGGATATGGCGGCGCAGCACGCGCGGATGCCGGGGCTCTTATGATGTCCGGTTGCCCCTCGTCCGCCCCCTATGTCGCGCTCCATGGCCCGCTCCCCCGCCAAGAAAACCCCTGCCGCCGAAGCCGCGCCCATGGAAGGACGCGGGCTCGCCGCCGCCATCCGCGTGCGCGGGGCACGCACCCACAACCTCAAGAACATCGACCTCGACATCCCGCGCCACAGCCTGGTGGTGATCACCGGGCTGTCGGGCTCGGGCAAGTCCAGCCTGGCCTTCGACACGCTGTACGCCGAAGGCCAGCGGCGCTACGTCGAGAGCCTGAGCGCCTACGCGCGCCAGTTCCTGCAACTGATGGACAAGCCCGACGTGGACGTGATCGAGGGCCTGGCGCCGGCCATCTCCATCGAGCAGAAGGCCACCAGCCACAACCCGCGATCGACGGTGGGCACCGTCACCGAGATCCACGACTACCTGCGCCTGCTCTTCGCCCGCGCCGGCACCCCCTTCTGCCCCGACCACCACCTGCCGCTGGAGGCGCAGAGCGTCAGCCAGATGGTCGACGCCGTGCTGGCCCTGCCGGAGGACACCAAGCTGATGGTGCTGGCGCCCGTCGTGCGCGAGCGCAAGGGTGAGCACGCCGAACTCTTCGCCGACATGCAGGCCCAGGGCTACGTGCGCTTCCGCATCGGATCGGCCGGCAAGCCCGGCACCGTCTACGAGGCGGCGGACCTGCCGACGCTGAAGAAGAACGAGAAGCACGACATCGACATCGTGATCGACCGGCTGAAGACGCGCGAGGACATGAAGCAGCGCCTGGCCGAGAGCTTCGAGGCCGCGCTGCGGCTGGCCGACGGCCGCGCCATCGCGCTGGAGCTGGACGCTCCCGTCGCCGGGCAGCCCCAAGACGGGAGCACGCCCCCACGGGGGACTGCCGCGGAGCGGCCGGGGGCCCACGACCATGGCAAGGAGCATCTGTTCTCCAGCAAGTTCGCCTGCCCGATCTGCAGCTACTCGCTGGCCGAGCTGGAGCCGCGGCTGTTCTCCTTCAACTCGCCGCAGGGCGCCTGCCCCAGCTGCGACGGCCTGGGCCTGGTCACCGTGTTCGACCCGCAGCGCGTGGTCGCCTTCCCCAGCCTGAGCATCGCCTCGGGCGCGGTGAAGGGCTGGGACAAGCGCAACGCCTACACCTATTCGATGCTGGAGGCGGTGGCCAAACACTACCGCTTCAAGCTGGACACGCCTTTCGAGGAGCTGGCGCCGGAGGCCCAGCAGGTCTTGCTGCACGGGTCGGGCGAGGAGAACATCTCCTTCACCTACACCGCCGACGGCGCCAACGGACGACGGCGCAGCGTCAAGCGGGAGCATCCGTTCGAGGGCATCCTGCCCAACCTGGAGCGCCGCTACCGCGAGACCGATTCCGCCACCGTGCGCGAGGAGCTCGCCCGCTACCAGGCCGCCAAGCCCTGCCCCGACTGCCAAGGCACCCGCCTGCGGCGCGAAGCGCGCAACGTCAAGCTGCTGGACGGAGAAACCGGCGAGACCCGCACGCTGCACGAGGTGGCTCACGCCACGCTGGGCGAGGCACGGCGCTATTTCGAGCAGCTGCGCCTGAAGGGCGCCAAGGCCGAGATCGCCGACAAGGTGGTGCGCGAGATCGCCTCGCGCCTGCTCTTCCTCAACGACGTGGGCCTGGGCTACCTCAGCCTGGATCGCAGCGCCGATACGCTGTCCGGCGGCGAGGCCCAGCGCATCCGGCTGGCCTCGCAGATCGGCTCCGGTCTGACCGGCGTGATGTACGTGCTCGACGAGCCCAGCATCGGATTGCACCAGCGCGACAACGACCGCCTGATCGCCACGCTGCGCCACCTGCGCGACATCGGCAACAGCGTGCTCGTCGTCGAGCACGACGAGGACATGATCCGCGCGGCCGACCACGTGATCGACATGGGCCCGGGCGCCGGCGTGCACGGCGGCCGGGTGATCGCCGAGGGCACGCCGCAGCAGGTGGCCGCCAGCGCCGATTCGCTGACCGGCCGCTACCTGGCCCACACGCTGCGCATCGAGATTCCCGCCACCCGCCATTCCTGGAAGCCTGAAGACCCCGAGGCACCGCGCCTGCGCGTGACCAACGCGCGCGGCAACAACCTCAAGGGCGTGAGCGCGGAGATCCCGGTCGGCCTGCTGACCTGCGTGACCGGCGTGTCCGGCTCGGGCAAGTCCACCCTGGTCAACGACACCTTCTACGCCGCGGTGGCGCGCCATCTTTACCAGAGCCACCAGGACCCGGCGCCTCACGACGAGCTGGAGGGCCTGGAGCACTTCGACAAGGTCATCAACGTCGACCAGTCGCCCATCGGCCGCACCCCGCGCTCCAACCCGGCCACGTATACCGGCCTGTTCACGCCCATCCGCGAGCTCTTCGCCGAGGTGCCCACCGCCCGCGAGCGCGGCTACGGCCCGGGACGCTTCAGCTTCAACGTCGCAGGCGGGCGCTGCGAGGCCTGCCAGGGCGACGGCGTGCTGAAGGTGGAGATGCACTTCCTGCCCGACGTCTACGTGCCCTGCGACGTCTGCCACGGCAAGCGCTACAACCGCGAGACGCTGGAGATCCTCTACAAGGGGAAGAACATCTCGCAGGTGCTGGGCCTGACGGTGGAGGATGCCCGCGCCTTCTTCGACGCCGTGCCCAACATAGCCCGCAAGCTGCAGACACTGCTCGACGTCGGCCTGGGCTACGTCAAGCTGGGGCAAAGCGCGACCACGCTTTCCGGCGGCGAGGCGCAGCGCGTGAAGCTCGCGCTGGAGCTCTCCAAGCGCGACACCGGGCGCACGCTCTACATCCTCGACGAGCCCACCACCGGCTTGCACTTCCACGACATCGACCTGCTGCTGCGCGTGCTGCACCAGCTGCGCGACGCGGGCAACACCATCGTCGTGATCGAGCACAACCTGGACGTCATCAAGACGGCCGACTGGCTGATCGACATGGGCCCCGAAGGCGGCGGCGGCGGCGGCACGGTGGTCGCCGCGGGCACACCCGAAGCCATCGCGGCACATCCGGCCAGCCACACGGGGCGCTACCTCAAGCCACTGCTGCGACCGGCTTGATCCAGGCCAAGCCACGGGCCGTCTCCGCCGGCCCTTCCCTATATGCAAGGCCGGATGCCTGTGTCACATTCATCTTTACACACCGGGTTCCCCTCACCGGCCCTGGCTCCTATCACTATTCAATGCCCGTCTTGGTGAGGACAGGGTTCATTCTTCACGTCGCATGCCTGAAGGCATTCCCCCGGGCACCGGCGCGCCCCAGTCCGCAGCGCCGGACCTGCAGACCCTGCAGGACGAACTGGCCCGGATCCGCCTGCGGGAGGAACGCTACCGGGCCAGCTTCGAGCTCTGCCCCTCCTGCCAGGCCATCGCCGCGCTCGATGGCCGCCTGCTCGACGTCAACCCGCGCGCCTGCGAATTGCTGGGCTATACGCGGGAAGAGCTGCTGAAGCTGCGCTTCCACGACATCACGCACCCCGACGACCTGGCATCGGACCTCGGCCATGCCGCGGATCTGCTGGCCGGTCGCATCGAGCGCTACCGCATCGAGAAGCGCTACCTGCACCGCGACGGCCATGCGATCTGGTGCGAGCTGAGCGTCGCGTTGTCCCGCGCGCCCGACGGGCGCCCCGCCGAGATGGTCGGTGTCTTCGACGACATCACCGAACGCAAGCGCGTCGAAGCCGAGCTGATCAGCCGCGACGAGCTGCTGGCCGGCGTCAGCCGTCACACACCCGGCGCGCTGCTGGTGGTACACATGAGCGCCGACGGGCAGAAACGCTGCGCGCCCTATGCCAGCGAAGGCCTGCGTGAGCTCTATGAGCTGGATCCGCAGGACGTCCGCCACGACACCAGCCCGCTGGCCGCGCGGGTGCATCCCGAGGATCTGCCCCGCCTCGCCGAGGTCTACCAGCGCAGCGCGGTGACCCTGAAGTCCATCGACATGGAGCACCGCGTGATCCTCCCCGCGCGGGGCCAGCGCTGGATACGCATGCACAGCGCGCCGCAGCGCGGCGCCGACGGCAGCACGACCTGGTACGGCTACAGCACCGACATCACCGAGCGCAAGCAGATCGAGGCGCGCATCGTCGAGAGCGAGGCCTGGCTGTCCGGCCTGTCGCGCAACCTGCCGGGCATGTTCTTCGTCTTCCGCCCCGAGCCCATCCCGGACGGCCACTTCGAATACGTCAGCGAAGGCGTGCAGGAACTGTTCGGGCTGACGCCGGAGGAAGCCACCGGCGACATCCGCCGCCTGTACGCCCGCATCAACCGCGACGACGTGGCCGCCCACGCGCAGGTGCGCGACACCGCCGTCGCCCAGAAGGGCCGGCTGCACTTCGAGGCGCGGGCCGACGTGCCGGGCAAGGGGCTGCGCTGGTACTCCATCGACTCCGTCGCCGAGATGGACGCCCAGGGTCAGCAGGTGCGCTACGGCTACATCGCCGACATCACCGAGCGCAAGCTCTACGCCGACGCCAAGGTCGCCGCCGAGACGGCCCAGCGCGCCAGCCAGGCCAAGAGCGAGTTCCTCTCGCGCATGAGCCACGAACTGCGCACGCCGCTGAACGCCGTCATCGGCTTCGCCCAGCTGCTGAAGATGGACGCCCACACGCCGCTGGGCGACGAGCAGCTCGGCCGCGTGGGCATGATCGAACGCGCCGGCGCCCACCTGCTGGCCGTCATCGGTGACGTGCTGGACCTCTCGCGCATCGAGGCCGGGAGCCTCCCGCTGTCGATGGAGCCGCTGCAGCTGGCCCAGGTCGTGGACGACGCCCGCATCATGACCGACGAGGCCGCACGCCGCGCCCACGTGCGCCTGGTGCCGCCAGCCGTGGACCCGGCCCTGCACGTCCACGCCGACCGCATCCGCCTGCGCCAGGTGCTGGTCAACCTGCTGTCCAACGCGGTCAAGTACAACCGCCACGGTGGCGAGGTGCGCGTGCAGGCCCAGCGCGAAGGCGGCGAGATCACGATCTCCGTCACCGACACCGGCCTGGGCCTGAGCACCGAGCAGATCGAGCACCTCTTCGAGCCCTTCAACCGGCTGGGCGCCGAGGACACCGGCATCGAGGGCACGGGCATCGGCCTGGTTATCGTGCGCCGCCTGGTCGAGCTGATGAAAGGCCGGATCTCGGTTTCGAGCCAGCATAAGGTGGGTACAGTGTTCACCCTGAAGCTGCCCGCATCCGAAGAACCCGCGCCCGCACCAGCGCCGAGCTCCCAGACAACTACTCCAGAATCCTCCAAGACCATGCGTACCGCCACCGTGCTCTATGCCGAAGACAACGACGTCAACGTTCTGCTGGTGCGCCAGATCCTGGAACTGAGGCCGGCGTGGAAACTGGTGGTGGCCAACAGCGGCGAGCAGGCCCTGCAGACCGTGCGCAACGAGCGCCCCGACCTGCTGCTGCTGGACATGCACCTGGGCGACATGACCGGATTCGAATTGGCCGAAGAACTGGACAAGGACCCGGCCACCAGCGGCATCGTGCGCGTGGCCCTGTCCGCCGATGCGATGCCCGACCGCATCCACGCCGCCCGCGCCCGTGGCTTCGCGGCGTACCTGACCAAGCCGCTGGACGTGATGGCGCTGTTGCGCTGCCTGGACGAGCAACTGGCCAACGGCTAGGACGGCGTCCCCTGCAAGCCCCGCGAGCGGGGATGCAGGCAGGAGCTTCTGCCCCAGCGCTCCCGCTCGCATTGCCGGCTGGTGGAGGCGGTATCGCGGACTGAACGCCGGCCGCCCTGCCGGCCCATCCCTCGGGGGCACGGTCCATGCACTCAAGGACCGAGTGGCTCCCAGAAAACAAACAGCCCGGCGCAAGGGCCGGGCTGTGCAAGTGACGCAGGCCCCGGAGGAGCCTGCTGCAGTCACATCACTTGAGGTGGCTGGAGATGATCTTGGTCAGCTCGAACATGTCCACCTGGGCCTTCTTCAGCAAGCTCTTCAGCTTGTCGTCGGCCTTGATGATGCGCTTCTGCACGGGGTCTTGCAGTTTGTTCTTCTTGATGTATTCCCAGACCTTCTTCGTCACCTCGGTGCGCGGCAGCGGCTTGTCGCCGATGATCGCGCCCAGCTCGGCGCTGGGTTGCAGCGGCTTCAGGAACGCTGCGTTCGGGGTGCGCTTCTTGGCGGGAGCCTTCTTCGCGGGGGCCTTCTTCGCCGGGGCCGCCTTCTTGGCGGGTGCGGCCTTCTTCGCCGGTGCCGCCTTCTTGGCCGGTGCCGCCTTCTTGGCGGGGGCCTTCTTCGCTGCCGCTTTCTTCGCGGGAGCCTTCTTCGCAGTTGCCATGTTGAAACTCCGGTCAGTGGTTGGTTTTAGAACCGTCAGGTCCCGGGCACTTGCTTCGTGAGCCTGTGTTCCTCTGGGAGCTGCGAGCGCGATGGTACTGGCTACGCCTAGCGTTGAGAAGCGTTCCCAGAGGAGAAAACACCAATGCGCCCCTTCGATCCGGCCTTTTTGTCGCACGCGGACATCACTTGGGCTCTCCTAGGGCGCTCCTAGGAGACTTCGAAGCGCGTGATGCGCGCTTCGCGAGCAAGGTGCGAGGCCTCATGCGCGAGGCTGCCAAGCGCATGAGCAGCGAGTCGATCGGTTGCCGCGACGGGCTGCGCGCGGGCAAAAAAAGAGCGCCCCGAGGGGCGCTCTAAAGCGTAGAACTCATGACTGGGTCATGAATGTCTCCGCACCATTGCAGCGGCGGACTGTGCAGGCTTTTTGAACGGTTGTCATCCCCCATCAGGGGAGTCAACAGGCAGGGAACCTTGCATCGGGCGGTGCTGTGTATCCTTTGCGCCATGAAGCTGATCGTTCGTTGGCTGCTGCTGGCCGCTGCCCTGGTGGTGGTGGCCCATTGGTATTCGGGGGTGACCGTGCAGAGCTTCGGCACCGCCCTGCTCGCCGCCCTGTTGCTGGGGCTGCTCAATGCCGTGCTGCGGCCCATCCTGATCGTGCTGACGCTGCCGGTCACCGTGCTGACCCTGGGCCTGTTCATCTTCGTCATCAATGCGCTGATGTTCCAGGTGGCGGCCACGCTGCTCAATGGCTTCGATGTCCGCAGCTTCGGCGCAGCGCTGGTCGGCTCGCTGATCTACAGCGCCTGGGCGCTGGTGATCGACGCGGCACTGGAGCGGCTGTTCATCGGCAAGCGCCCCCGGAACGACTGAAGCCCCAGCCCCCCCGGACACGGAGCGGCCGGCAGGCTCAGCGCTTCTGGTCCTCGTCGGCGCTGCGGCGGCGCTCCTGCTCGAGCGTACGCAGGCGCGCATCGATGACCGAGATCTCGACGAAGTCCGGCGTGCGGTCGCCGCGCGCGCGGCGCTGGCCGGCGCGCAGGCGGTCGATCGCGCCGTCGAGGTCGCCGTGCAGGGCCACGGCCTCGGCGTCGGCGCGCAGCGAGCGCAGCGGCTGCCCCATGCGGTCCCACAACTGGGACAGCAGGGCCCAGGCCGGCGCGTCGGCCGGTGTCTGGGCCACCATGGTCTGCAGCACCGCTGCGCACTGGCGTAGCAAGGTCAGGTCCGCCCCCGGCAACAGCGCGCGGCGGGCGCGCAGGAACTGCGCGACGCGGCCGCTGTCGCCGGCGATCTGCGCCAGCGCGGCGTCGGCGGCGCGACCGTCATCGCGCACCAGGGCCATCTCGACACCCAGGCGGGCCAGCTCGCGTTGAGCGCTGCGGCGCTGGTCGGGCGGCAGGGCCTCGGCCTGGCGCAGCATGCGCTCGTAGAGCTCGGCGGACACTTTCAGGTCGCGCATCTGCAGCGCGGCCAGCGTGCCCGCATAGGACGCCGCCAGGCGCTCGACCGGCAAGGCGGCAGGCGGCGGTGCGGAGGCCGGCTGCGGCACGGCCACGGGCGAGATGCCTTCCAGCGGCGAGGCCGGCAGCGCGCCGGCCTGCGCATCGGTGATCAGCCGCTGCCAGGCGAGGGCGCGCGGGTCCATCAGCACGCGGGCGCGGGCGCGCATCAGCGTGTGGACGACGTCGACGGCCGGCTGGGTGCGGAAGTCGCCGGCCTGGCGCGCGCGGGCGCGAGCCTCGCCGATGCGCTCCACCGTCAGCGGATGGCTGCGCAGGTAGGGGAAGCTGCCGTCGTCGTTGAGGTTGGAGGCCTGGGCCAGCAGCTCGAACATCTGCGCCATGCCGGACTCGGCGTAACCCGCGGTGGACAGCACGCCGAAGCCCACGCGGTCGGCCTCGCGTTCCATGTCGCGCGAGAAGTTCAGCTGGCCCTGCATCGCCACCGCCTGGCCGCTGGTGACCAGCGCCTGGGCCGCCTGCGGGCTGCGGCTGGCGGCGATGACGCCCAGGATCATGGCCGCCAGGCCGACCAGCGACTGCCGCTGCTGCACGCTCATCATGCGCACGATGTGCCGCTGGGTGACGTGCGACAGCTCGTGGGCCAGCACGGAGGCCAGTTCGTCGAGGTTGGGCGTCATCGCGATCAGGCCCAGGTGCACGCCGACGTAGCCGCCAGGCAGCGCGAAGGCGTTGACCGTGCGGTCGCGGACCAGGAAGGGCGTCCAGGCGAAGCTGGCCTCGATGTCCGGCGTGATCTCGCCGCGGCGGCGCGCCGCGTCGACCAGGCGCGCGAAGGTGGTCCCGACGTGCTCCTGCAGTTCGGCGTCCTCGACGATGGCCGGGTCGCGCCAGATGTCGCGCATGATGCGATCGCCCAGAGCGCGCTCGCCGGCCGGCGACAGGCCCTCGGCCGCGCTGTCGCCCAGGGCCGGCAGGTTGGCGGCCGACGGCGCCGGCGGGGTCACGCCGGGCACCGCCTCGCTGCCGATGGCGGCCTGCAGCGGGCCGCCGGCGAAGATCGATGCCGCCACCAGGGCGGCCACGGCACGCTGCGCGAAACGGGGCAAGGACGCTCGCTGCGGCAGGCAAGGACGCGGTAAGGTCGGCGAGCGGCGGGACGGATCGATCATGGACGAAGGGTGGCTGCGTGGCAGCGCATGGGTCGTAGGCGGCGCTCTATGATGGCCCGGCTTTGTAAACCCAGTATTCGGATCTGAGCGGCATGACCCATCCATCATCTCCGGCCGTCCCGGGCCCGGCGCCGCTGACGCATTTCGACGCCCAGGGCCAGGCCCACATGGTCGATGTCGGCGGCAAGGAGGCCACCCACCGCGTGGCGCGCGCCAGCGGCCGCATCCGCATGCAACCGGCCACGCTGGCGCTGATCCGTGAAGGCCGTGCCGGCAAGGGAGACGTGCTGGGTGTGGCCCGCATCGCCGCCATCCAGGGCGCCAAGCGCTGCGCCGACCTGATCCCGCTGTGCCATCCGCTGCCGCTGACGCGCGTCGCGGTGGAGTTCGGCTTCGACGAGGCACGCGGCGCCGTGACCTGCACCGCGCAGGTGGAGACCGTGGGCCGCACGGGCGTCGAGATGGAGGCGCTGGCCGCCGTGCAGCTGGGCCTGCTCACCGTCTACGACATGTGCAAGGCCGCCGACCGCGGCATGGTGATCGAGGCCGTGCGCGTGCTGGAGAAGCACGGCGGGCGTTCTGGCGACTGGGTAGCGGCGGACGAGGAGTGAGCGGCGGAGGCGGCAGGGGCCTGAGCGCCGGGCCGCCCCAAGCCAGGCCCTGCCCCCCCGGGGGCTGTCGCGTCAGCGACTGGGGGCCAACATCAAAGGGCTTTGAGCGCCTGCTTGATGCCTTCGCTGACGCCGATCTCGGCCGGCAGCTTCTTGATCGCCGCCTGCGCCTCACGGTCGCTGTAGCCCAGCGCCAGCAAGGCCTGGAGGATGTCCGCCCCGGCGCCCCCGGCGGCCACCGCAGCGGGCGTGCCCAGGTCCGGCGCCAGCTTGCCCTTCAACTCCAGCAGCAGGCGCTCGGCCGTCTTCTTGCCGATGCCCGGCACCTTGACCAGGCGGGCGGTGTCCTGGGCGCTCACGGCGGCGGCCAGTTCGTCCGAGGACAGGCCGCTCAATACGGCCAGCGCTGTGCGTGGGCCGATGCCGCTGATCTTGACCAGTTCGCGGAAGGAGGCGCGCTCGGCCGGCGTCAGGAAGCCGTAGAGCAGGTGGGCGTCCTCGCGCACGATCAGCTGCGTCAGCAGCGTGACCGGCGCGCCCAGGGCCGGCAGGTTGTAGAAGGTGCTCATCGGCACCTGGACCTCGTAGCCGACGCCCTGGACGTCGAGCAGCACCAGCGGGGGGGATTTCTCGGCGAGGGAGCCGGTGAGCCTGCCGATCATCGACTACGCGTCACTGGCGGCGGAACAGACCCAGGCGCTGCGCTTCCAGCGCGGCTTCGGCGCGCGAGGAAACGTTGAGCTTGCGGTAGATCTGCTTCACGTAGTCGGCGATGGTGTGGCGCGACAGGTTCAGCTGCTGGCCGATCTCGGGCAGGGTGAAGCCCTTGGCCACGCGCAGCAGCACGTCGTTCTCGCGGTCGGTCAGCTGCACGTGAGGCATGAGCGGCTGCTCTTCCTCGCGCTTGATCTTGGCCTGGGCGGTGAAGTACTGGATCACGCGGCGGGCGATGGACGGCGACAGCGGCGGCTCGCCCTGACTGATGCGGTGCAGCTGCTCGGACAGCTGCTCGCGCGACTGCTCCTTCAGCAGGTAGCCGAAGGCGCCGGCCTGCAGCGCGGGGAAGAGGTGCTCGTCGTCGTCATGGATGGTGACCACCACGGACTGGGCATCGGGCTGGGTGTCGCGCAGGCGCTCGACCACCGCCACGCCGGAGCCGTCGGGCAGGCCCAGGTCGATCAGGGCCACGTCGAAGCGCAGCGCGCTGGTCAGCTCGAGCGCGTCGTGCACACGGGCGGCCTCGCTGATGCGGGCCTGCGGGAAGACCTGCAGGGCCAGCGTCTTCAGCCAGGTTCGGATTTCGGGC
>SCTQ01000110.1 GCA_004322345.1 Aquabacterium sp.
CCGGCAGGGTGTCGTAGCTGCCCGAGCCGGTCGTGCCGGACATGCCCGGCGTGCCGGTCCCCATGCGCTCGGCCGGGGCATTGGGGGAGGTGGGCGAGGCGGGCGTGTTGGCCGGGCTGCTGGTGGAGGGCGGCTCGCGGTAGCTGCCGCCGTTGTCCTGCGTCTGGCCGTCCTTCTGCATCTGCCCCTGGGATTGGGAAGTGCCGGTGGGGTTGCCCGCAGTGCCCGAGGTCTGGGCCTGAGCGGCCCAGGCGGTGCCCAGGGCGGTGGCGAGCACGGCGGCCTGCATCTTCAGTGACGACTTGTTCATGTGTGGAGCTCCTCAGCAAGAGTGGACGGCCCCGCAGGACGCGAGACCGTGCCGGCTTTCGGGCAAACGGGATGCCGGGGGATACTCCGGGCCCCCTGCGAGCTGGGGCGTGGCCGATCTTTCCGGACTTCACACGGATTTCACACGGTTCACCCCCGCTTCACCCCGGGCCGCGACACTGCGCCCCGTTCGCCACCCATTCCGCCCTCGCCGGGCGCTCCCATGTCCAACCTGATCGTCCACGGCGGCGCCGCACTGTCCGGCCGCATCCATCCCTCTGCCAACAAGAACGCCGTGCTGCCGGTGCTCTGCGCCACGCTGCTGTCGCGTGAGCCCATCCGCCTGCGCGGCGTGCCCGAGATCACCGACGTGAAGAAGATCCTGGAGGTTTTCCGCGCCCTGGGCAGCAAGGTGGACGTGGACTGGTCCACTGGCGTGCTGGACCTGCACCACCGCGCCACCGTGTTCGACGAGAAGCTGCACCGCCTGCCGCAGGAGATGCGCTCCTCGATCATGCTGGTGCCGCCGCTGCTGTCGCGCTTCGGCGTGGCGCGCATCGAGCGCGACGTCAAGGGCTGCACCCTGGGCGTGCGCGAGATCGACCCGCACATCGAGGTGATGGAAAGCTTCGGCGGCCGCGTCGAGCGGCTGGAGGACGCGCTGGTGCTGCGCACCGGCGGACCGCTGCAGGCAACCGACCAATGGCTGGACTACGCCTCCGTCACCACCACCGAGAACTTCGTGATGTGCGCGGCCCTGGCCGGCGGCACGTCCACCCTGACCAATGCGGCATCCGAACCCCACGTGCAGGAGTTCTGCCGCTTCATGCAGCACATCGGCGCGCGCATCGAGGGCCTGGGCACTTCGCGCCTGAGCATCGAGGGCGTGGACGCCCTGCGCGGCGGCGAATTCAGCTTCGTCGAGGACTTCCACGAGGTCGTCACCTTCCTCGCGCTGGGCGCCATCACCGGCGGGCGCATCGCGGTGAAGAACGCCGCGCCCGAGCACTTCCCGCTGATCGACCGCAGCTTCGCCAAGTTCGGCATCCACGTCACGCACGAGGACGGCTGGTCCTTTGCCGAGACCGACGGCCCGCTGAAGGTGAAGGAGCCCTTCACCGGCAACATGCTGCAGAAGATCGAGGCCGCGCCCTGGCCCTACCTGCCGGTGGACCTGCTGCCCATCTTCGTCGCCATCGGCGTCAAGTCGGAAGGCAGCGCGATGTTCTGGAACAAGGTCTACGACGGCGCGATGGGGTGGACCTCCGAGTTGTCCAAGTTCGGCGCCCACGCCTTCCTGTCCGACCCGCACCGCATGGTCACCTTCGGCGGCAAGCCGCTGAGCCCGGCCGAGGTGGAAAGCCCCTACATCATCCGCGTGGCCATCGCGCTGCTGATGCTGGCCTCCAGCATCCCGGGGCGCTCGGTGATTCGCAACGCGGACCCGATCCGCCGCGCGCATCCGCGCTTCGTCGAGAACCTGTGCGCGCTGGGAGCGCGGATCGAGTGGGCGGAAGGGCGCTGAGCCTGCCTTCCATCTGACGACGGGCGAAGGGGGCGCGCGATGAGCGATATCGGAATCTGGGTCGGTGTCGCTGCTGTTCCGTTGCTTCCCCTGGCGCTCGCATGGCTGGTCCGCCGCCGGTTCGCTGGGCGGAAAAGGCCGCTGGGGCTGGCTGCGCTGGCCTTCGTCGCCCCATCGGTGCAGGGACTCGTCCCGGACGTCGAACGCAAGACGGCATCCGTCACCGTGGCCGAATGCAACGGCCGCTGCCCTGCTGACCGCTTCGAGCGGGCGTGCGCGGCGGTGCAGTGAGGACCGGGGCGATGCCGACGCTGGCGAAGTGGTTCGCGGCGCTGGCCGCAGGTGTGATGCTGCTGCTGTTCGCGGCGTTCTGGTGGGTGGCACGGGAGAACTCGTTCGCTCCCACGCCGGCCCAGGGCGTGTACCTCCGAGGTATCCATCCCCCTTCCCGGATAATTCCGGACCCTATTCCTCAGCAGTACCCGGAGGCGCCATGAGCAACGTGATGCAGGAAGTCCTCGACCTCCTCGACCTGGAGACCATCGAGCACGGCATCTACCGCGGCAGCAGCCGCAACTTCTTCGGCAAGAACGTCTTCGGTGGCCAGGTCCTGGGCCAGGCGCTGATGGCGGCCTGCAGGACGGTGGAGGACCGCCTGCCGCATTCGATGCACGGCTACTTCCTGCGTGCGGGCGACGTGAAGGCGCCCATCGTCTACCAGGTGGAGAACATCCGCGACGGCAAGAGCTTCTGCACGCGCAACGTCAAGGGCATCCAGCACGGCGAGAACATCTTCCTGATGTCGGCCTCGTTCGCGGTGAAGGAGGAGGGGCTGGAGCACCAGGTGCCGATGCCCGAGGTGGAAGGCCCCGAGGGCGTGCCCAGCGAGCACGACCTGCGCAAGCTGGTCGCGCCGATGATCCCGGAGAAGATCCGCGCCGTCTTCGAGCGCGAGCGCCCGATCGAGATCCGCCCCATCGATCCGGTGAACCCTTTCGCGCCGGTGAAGAAGGACCCCCGCCGCGCCCACTGGATGCGGGCGCAGAGCCGGCTGCCGGACGACCCGCTGCTGCACATGTGCATCCTGGCCTTCGCCTCGGACTTCGCGCTGATGGGCACGGCCATGCTGCCGCACGGCGTGTCCTTCACGCAGGCCAACATGCAGTCGGCCAGCCTCGACCACGCGTTGTGGTTCCACCGCGACTTCCGCGTCGACGAGTGGCTGCTCTACGAGATGGACGCGCCCAACGCCTCGGCCTCGCGCGGCATGAACTTCGGGCGCATCTTCCGCCAGGACGGCACGCTCGTGGCGACGGTGGCGCAGGAGGGGCTGATGCGGCTGCGCGAGGTGTCGGAGAAGTACTGAAAAGCCCGGCGTTTCCTTGCAATGCGCCGGCGAAGATCCCGGCCGCGTGACGGCGGGGGCGCGCCTCAGGCTGCCTTGCGCGGCGCACGTGCCGCGGGCCGGGCGCTGCGCACCAGGCCTCGGCGCTCCAGGGCCTCGCGCAGCAGGAACTCCACCTGCGCGTTGACGCTGCGCATCTCTTGCGCGGCCAGCCGCTCCACGTCGGCCCAGAGCACCGGGTCGATGCGCAGCGCGAAGGACTTCTTGCCGGGACTGGACATGGCGGTCTCCCTCAGGTGTAAAGCGTGCCGGTGTTGATGACGGGGTGCACCTCCTTGTCCGAGCACAGCACCACCAGCAGGTTGGACACCATCGCGGCCTTGCGCTCGTCATCCAGGGCTACCAGTTCCAGGCGCGACAGGTCGCGCAGCGCGGCCTCCACCATGCCCACCGCGCCGGCCACGATGTGCTTGCGCGCGCTGATGATGGCCACGGCCTGCTGGCGCCTGAGCATCACCTGGGCGATCTCCGGCGCATAGGCCAGGTGGGTGAGCTTGGCGTCGAGCACCTCCACGCCAGCGCCGGCATAGCGCTGGTTGAGCTCCCGCCGCAGCGCGTTGGCCACGGCGTCCAGGCCGGCGCGCAGGGTCACCTCCTGCTCGTCCAGGTCCTCGCCGCTGTCGTAGGCGTACTGGGTGGCCAGGTGGCGGATGGCGGCCTCGGCCTGCACCTCGACGAAGCGCTCGTAGTCGTCGATCTCCAGCAACGCCCGCGCGGTGTCGTTCACCTTCCAGACCACGGCCGCGCCGATCTCCACCGGGTTGCCGCGCTTGTCGTTGACCTTCAGCGGCGAGGTGTTCAGGTTGCGCGCGCGCAGCGAGACCTTGCTGAGCCGCAGCAGCGGGTTGGCCCAACGCAGGCCTTCGGCGCGGTCGGTGCCGACGTACTCGCCGAACAGCGTCATCAGTTTGGCTTCGTTGGGCGCCAGCATGTAGAAGCCCGGTGCCGCCGCAAGGCAGGCCACCAGCAGCGCGGCGGCGAGCAGGGGGTGGGCCTCCTGCGCGACGACCGCGGCGGCCAGGAGCAGGGCGGCCGCGATCACGGCCGCGACCGGGTATCCGCTCAGGGAGCGGAAGCGCCTCTCGGCGGTGGTGGCGCCGGTGCGCACCAGTTGAAGCGTGTCGTTCATGGTGGGTCCTCGTCCTGTGGTGTGGCCTGGAGTCCGGCCTGGAGATTCCTGAGCTTGCGATGGAGCACCGTGCCGGACAGCGCCGCGCCGGTGCCCTGGGCGCAGAGGATGACGATGGCCGTGCGCGAGCCGCGATCCACGCAGATATACGAGGCATATCCCAGCGTGCCGCCGTCGTGCCAGACGAGCGTCCGGTTGCCCAGCATGCGGTCGAGGAATGTCGGCTGGATCCAGCCCAGGCCGGCCTTGCCGTCGTGGCGGGGTGCATGGGTGGCCTGCAGCATCTGCGGCAGGCCGGGCCCGCCGTCGAGGCCGGCACGGGTGAAGCGCATCAGGTCGTCCACCGTGGAGTAGAGGGCGCCGGCGCCCGCCAGCGACTGGAAGCCCCAGGGCGGAACGGGGCGTCCCTTCATGTCGTGGCCCTGGGCCAGGCGCGCCTGCATGGCCGCGTCGAGCGTGACGGCCGTGTGCTGCATCTGCAGCGGATCCAGGATGTGGCGCCGGAGCAGGGATTCGTAGCCTTCGCCCGTGGCGCGCTCCAGCAGGTGGGCCAGCAGGCCCATGCCGTAGTTGGAGTAGGCGAAGCGCCCAGGCGGCCGGGCCTCGGGCGCGTCCTGCAGGTAAGCCAGCACGGTGTCCAGGCGGATGAGGCTGTACGGATCCTGCATCACCGCCTCCTTGCCATGCTCCATCGGGAGGTCGCGCTCCAGGAACTTGGGCAGGCGCGGCAGCCCGGAGGTGTGCGTGGCCAACTGCTCCAGCGTGATGCCCGAGACCGCATCGGCAAGCGGGACGGACGGCCCCAGCACCTGCGCGATCGTCCAATCCCCGGACACGCGCCGCTCCAGCGACAGCAGGTGCAGCAGCGAGGCGGTGAACACCTTGGTGACCGAGCCGATCTGGAACACGGTGGCCGAGGTGGGCGCGGCGGGATCCGTGGAACTGGTGCGCCCGTAGCCCTTGGTCCAGGCCCGGCCGTCGTGCCAGACACCCACCACCACGGCGAAGTCGTCCCTGCCCCCGCGATGCAGCTTGTGCACCTCGCCGTCGACGATGGCCTCCAGGTCTCGGCCACCGGCATCCCAGGCCACGCGGTACCACGTCATGCCGCCCGCGCCCAGCACCAGGAGCAGCAGGACGAGGGCGAGGATGAGCGCGGGCGTCATGATATCCGGATGATATCACTTTGATCTCATCCGGGCGGCACGCTGCCGCGCCTTGGGGGATCAGTCCGCCGCGTGCCCCGCGTTCGGCCGCAGCGCCCGGCGCGCCAGCAGGAAGGTGGCCGCGTTCCAGGTCTGGCCCGCCATGCCCATCGGTTGCAGCGTCTGCCCGTGGAACCACTCGGTGAAGCGCCAGCCGTCCAGGCTGTTGACCAGGGCCAGCTTGGCCAGTTCGCGTTCGGCTGCCTCGCGCTTGCCCAGGTGGGCCAGCGTCATCACCCAGAAGCCGCCGATGAAGGGCCAGATGCCGCCGTTGTGGTACTGGTGCGGATGGTTCTGCTGGTGGCGGGCCATGTAGAGGCGCCACAGCTCGTCGTCCTCGGTGATGGGCCGCGTGACGACGCGCATGGGGTACGGGTCGGCCACCTGGGACTTGTGGATGGTCTTGACGATCTCGTGGGCCATCGCATCGCCGGCCAGGCCGTAGAGCACGGCCAGCAGATTGCCGAAGACGTCGCCCTCGTTGCCGGCGAAGGAGAGGTTGACGAAGCTGAGGTAGAGGCCCGGGTCGCGCTGGCCGCGGCGCGCGTAGTGGCGCAGCAGGCGGCCGCGGCGGTACTCCGGAAGGTCGCCGCGGAAGGGGTGGAAGAGGTGGTTGAAGTGGTGGTGGGTCTCCTCCTGCCGCGACAGGGCGAACAGGCGCTTGACCCGGTACCACAGGGCGTTCGTGTAGAGCACGAAGCCCGAGCGCGGCATGATGTCCGCCCAGTCGCTGGCCTCGTTCTGCTGCAGCAGGAAAAAGCGCTGGTGCTCCTGCGCCAGCAGCCAGTGCAGGGCGCGGTCCACCTCGTCGCGCCAGCGGTTCCTCAAGTCCGGCAGGCGGCCGCTGCGGCGCACGCAGTGCACGGCGATCAGCCACCACAGCGTGGCGTCGATGCAGCCCAGGTACCAGAAGTCGGCGTCCTGGCCCTCGGGGTCCACGTACTTCGGGATCTGGCCGTTGGGCGCCTGCTGGCGGGCCAGCGCGTCCAGGCTGGCCACCGCGCCGCGCTCCAGCTCCTCGTCGCCGCTGCCGGCCATCGCGAGCACGCAGATCGCAGCGTCGCGGCCGAAGATGCGGGTATAGCTGCGCGCCTCGGCAGCCTTGGTGCGGCTGGCCGCGAGGATGCCCTGCGGCGTCAGGTTGGCGCGCAGCAGGCCCAGGCTCTCGTCGGTGCAGCGCTCCACCAGCGAACCGGTGTCGATCAGCGCCGCTTCGGGTTCGCGTTTCAAGGCTCGAGGTTCCTCTTGCGTGCGCTGCCTTGGTCGGGGCTGGGCCACCACTGCTCCAGCCGTGCGGCGGCCCAGTCCCTGCCGCCCAGGCCGAAGGCCAGGGCCAGAGCGAACACCACTCCGGACAGCAGGATCAGGAAGGTGTTGCGGACGATGCTGCCGCCGATTTCCATGTGGTCCAGGGCGATCATGATCACGAAGGCCATGATCGCGTAGCGCGCGAGCTTGCCCAGCGGGTCCGCGTCGCGCACGCCGATGCCGCGGCAATAGGTGACCACCGCGTTGCCGACGAAGCGCGCGAAGTAGGCGCCGAAGGCCAGCATCAGCAGTGCGACGATGACCCGCGGCACGAAGAACATCACGCGCCCGATCAGCTCGGTGACGTAGGTCAGGCCCAGGCTGTTGCAGGCCACCACCAGCGTGCCGAGGATGACGAACCAGTAGGCCATCACCGCCAGCAGCGTGGTGGTGTCGAAGCCGACGCCGCCTTTGGCGAGGAAGCCGTCCAGGCCGGCCCGCTGGGTGACGATGTGGAAGTTGATCGCGCGCAGGCCGCGCTCGATCGCGTAGCGCACGGCCTTGGCGACGAAGTAGCCGGCCAGCAGGATCACCAGCGCCAGCGCCAGTCGCGGCAGCAGCGCGCCCACCTGCAGCAGGAAGGCGCGCGCGGGGTCGAGCAGCATGTCGTCGACTCTGTCCATCTCGGTTCTCCTTGTCGCGAGGCCCTTCCCCTCGGGGCCCGGCTCAGCGCTGGCGAGCCAGCCCGTGTATGCCCTGCAGCGGGATGCGCACCCAGTCCGGCCTATTGTTGAGTTCGTAGCGCAGCTCGTACAGCGCCTTTTCAAGTTCGAACAAGCCCAGCAGGCCTTCTCCCGGCCGCAGGCCGTCGTAGATGCCCGAGCCGCCGGCCGTCTCTTCGTAGCCCAGCAGGAAGGCGGCGCGCGCGGCGGCCTCCCATTCAGCGGCCAGCAGCTCGAGTGCGCCGCGATCTTCCGCCTGGCCGTCGAGCTTGCGTATGGCGCCGGCGGCCGCATAACCGAAGGAGCGCAGCATGCCGGCCACGTCGCGCAAAGGGGAATGCTTCGCGCGGCGTTCCTCGAAGCTGCGTCCGGGCTCGCCCTCGAAGTCGGTGATGACGAAGTCGTTCTTCACCAGCAGCACCTGGGCCAGGTGGTAGTCGCCGTGGAAGCGCGTCTTCAGGCCGCGAGGCGCGCCCGACTGGGTCTCGATGCGCTGCAGGATGGGCAGGCGCAACTGCAGCACCTCGCGGGCATCGGCGCGGGCGTGCTCCGGCAGCTGCGGCAGGGCGGCTTCGAGCATGTCCAGCGTGGTCGCGGCCTCGGCCAGGATCTGCTGGCGCCAGGCAGTGGTGTCCGCGGCGGTGATCGGCGCCGGGTCGAAGGCCGCATCGCCGCTGGGTGTTGCCAGCGCCAGGTGCAACTGCGCCGTGCGCCGGCCCAGGGTCTCGACCAGGGCCAGGTAGGCACCGTGCACGTCCTTCGGCAGGGCCTTGACGCTGGTGCGCTGCTCCTCGAAGTGGCGCTCCAGGTAGTCCAGCGTGTAGCTCCAGCCGTCACCCTGGTTGGAGACGTAGGACTGGGCCATGGCCAGCGTCGTCACCTCGCCGTTGCGGCCCACGTGCTCCACCACGCCGGCCACCGGCACGCAGTGCGGGAACTTCGCCACCTCGGTGAGGAAGCGGCCCATCTCGTACTCGGGGTTCACGCCGGTACGCAGGCGGCGGTAGCCCTTGACGAAGAGCGTCTCGTCCAGGGTGACGATGGTGTTGCTGCTCTGGCCGCGCGGACGGCCCACCACCATTGCATCCAGCGGCCTGCCGGCGAGGTCGGCGAACGCCGCGGTCGGCACGAAGCGGATGCTGCCGGCCTCGGTCTTGATCTCACGCCGCTCGCCGATGTTGCGTACCAGCTGGCGGCAGAAGCGCTCGTCCCAGAAGGCGTCGGCCATCACGCCGACCTTCGCCTGCTGCCGCACGCGTGCGACCGCGGCGGTGCCCAGGGCGCGCATCTTCTCTTCGTCGGTCTCCTCCCAGGCCATCGCCAGCGGCACGAAATAGCGTGCAGCTTCGCCAGCGCCTTCGACGTCCACCAGCGGCAGCAGCCAGCTGTCCTCGCCCGCCTCCCAGATCGCATGGTCGGCCAGTCGCGCGGCCTTCGCCGCGGCGCCCTTGGCGGCGTACCAGCGCTGGGTCTCGACGAAACGCGGCAGCGTGTCTTCCTCGAACTGGGCGCGCGTCTTGATGGCCAGGCCGATGCGCCAGGGCACGACGTGGTCGCGGAACAGGCTGTGCCAGCCGTCGAAGAGGACGAGCACCGGCCGCTCCTCCAGCGGCAGCATGCTGGTGTGCCAGCTGGGCACCGCCACGTCCTCGGCCAGGCGGAACCAGTAGAAGCCGTAGCCCGGCAGCGTCAGCAGGTAGGGCAGCTCGCCCACCGGCGGGAAGGCCGTGCGGCCCAGCATCTCCACCGGCACGCGGCCCTTGAAGCGCGCCAGGTCCAGCTCCACCGGCTGGGCCGAGCGCGACAGGTTGGCCACGCAGAGGATGGCCTCGCCTCGGTGCTCGCGCAGGTAGGCGAGGATCTTCCGGTTGCCGGGCTTGAGGAAGACCAGGTCGCCGCGCCCGAAGGACTGGCTGGTCTTGCGCACGGCCAGCATGCGGCGCATCCAGTGCAGCAGCGAGGACGGGTCGCGCAGCTGGGCCTCGACGTTGACCGCCTCGAAGCCGTAGTTGGCGTCCATGATCGGCGGCAGGTAGAGGCGCTGCGGGTCCGCGCGGCTGAAGCCGGCGTTGCGGTCCGGGCTCCATTGCATGGGTGTGCGCACGCCGTTGCGGTCGCCGACGAAGAAGTTGTCGCCCATGCCGATCTCGTCGCCGTAGTAGATGATGGGCGAGCCGCGCATCGACAGCAGCAGGCTGTTCATCAGCTTGATGCGGTCCATGTCGTTGTCCATCAGCGGCGCCAGCCGGCGGCGGATGCCCAGGTTGATGCGCGCACGCGGGTCGGCCGCATACGTGCTGTACATGTAGTCGCGCTCCTTGCTGGTCACCATCTCCAGCGTCAGTTCGTCGTGGTTGCGCAGGAAGATGGCCCACTGGCAGTTGTCCGGGATGTCCGGTGTCTGCGCCATGATCTCCACCACGGGGAAGCGGTCCTCCTGCGCGATGGCCATGTACATGCGCGGCATCAGCGGGAAGTGGTAGGCCGCATGGCACTCGTCGCCGTCCCCGAAGTAGTCGTTGACGTCCTCGGGCCACTGGTTGGCCTCGGCCAGCAGGAAGCGGTTGGGGTAGTTGGCGTCGATGGCGGCGCGCAGCTGCTTGATGACGGCGTGGGTCTCGGGCAGGTTCTCGTTGTTGGTGCCCTCGCGCTCGACGAGATAGGGAATGGCGTCCAGCCGGAAGCCGTCCACGCCCAGGTCGAGCCAGAAGCGCATGGTGCGGAACACCGCCTCCATCACCGCCGGGTTGTCGAAGTTCAGATCCGGCTGGTGGCTGAAGAAGCGGTGCCAGAAGTAGGCCTTGGCCACCGGGTCCCAGGTCCAGTTGGAGGTCTCGGTGTCGGTGAAGATGATGCGCGTGCCGCGGTACTTGTCGTCGGTGTCGCTCCAGACGTAGAAGTCGCGCTCGGGCGAGCCGGCCGGGGCGCGGCGCGCGGCCTGGAACCAGGGGTGGGCGTCGGAGGTATGGTTGATGACCAGCTCGGTGATCACCTTGAGCTCGCGCTTGTGCGCCTCGTCCAGCATCAGCTTGAAATCGTCCAGCGTGCCGTACTGCGGGTGGATGTCTTCGTAGCCTGCGATGTCGTAGCCGTCGTCGCGCAGTGGCGATGGGTAGAACGGCATCAGCCAGATCGTGTTGACGCCCAGGTCCTTCACGTAGTCCAGCTTGGCGGCGACGCCCTTGAAGTCGCCCATCCCGTCGTCGTTGGAGTCGAAGAAGGCCTTGACGTTGAGCTGGTAGATGACCGCGTCCTTGTACCAGAGGGCGGCGTCGTTGGCGGGCGGGCCGCCCGGTGCGCCGGTGGCGACCTCGCCCTCGGCCTCGATCAGGTGGGGGGCGAGGTTGCGTGTCTCGTGCGCTGCGTTCATCCCTCTGCCTTTCGTTGCATCACCTGAATGTGTCGAAGTCACGCTCGTCGCGTGCATGCCTTCTCACGTGCAGCACGTGGGCCGGCAGCTGCTTCGGGTCCAGGATCACGAAGGCGCGGCTGCCCTGCCAGGTGTAGCGCTGGTCGCCCAGCAGGTCGTGCACCTGGAATGGCAGGTCGGGCTCGACCCCCAGCAGCTTCGCATCCAGCTCCACCCAGCCCGACTGCACGTTGTGCGGATCCAGGTTGACCACGCACATCACGACGTCGCGCCCGTCGGGGCTGCGCTTGGCATAGGCGATGAGCTGGTCGTTGTCCGTGGGCAGGAAGCGCAGGCTCCAGTCGGCGTGCAGGGCAGGGTGGTCGCGGCGGACGCGGTTCAGGCGGGCGATCAGCGGGGCCAGGCTGTCGGGCGCGTCCAGGTTCCAGTGGCGCAGCTGGTATTTCTCGGAGTCCAGGTACTCCTCGCTGTCGGGCGCGCGTGGGCGGCCTTCGAGCAGCTCGTAGGCCGGGCCGTAGATGCCGTAGCTGGCCGCCAGCGTCGAAGCCAGCACCAGGCGAGAGACGAACATCGCCCGCCGCCCGCCGTGCAGCTGCTCGTTGAGGATGTCCGGCGTGTTGGGCCAGACGTTGGGCCGGAAGTACTCGCGCCCCGGTCCCTGCGACAGCTCGGTGAAATAGTCCTGCAGCTCGGCCTTGGTGTGGCGCCAGGTGAAGTAGGTGTAGGACTGGCTGTAGCCCAGCTTGGCGAGGCGGTGCATCACCTTCGGCCGCGTGAAGGCCTCGGACAGGAAGATCACCTCGGGGTGCAGGCGCTTGAGCTCGGTGACGCACCACTCCCAGAAGGCGAAGGACTTGGTGTGCGGGTTGTCGACGCGGAAAATGGCCACGCCCTGGGCGATCCAGTACTCGAACACGCTCTTGAGCTCGCGCCACAACGCGCGCCAGTCCTCGGTCTCGAAGTCGAAGGGATAGATGTCCTGGTACTTCTTCGGCGGGTTCTCCGCGTACTGCACGCTGCCGTCGGGACGCCAGCGGAACCATTGCGGATGCGCCTTCACGTACGGATGGTCGGGCGCGCACTGGAAGGCGATGTCCATCGCGATCTCGATGCCGCGGGCGCGGGCCTGGGCCACCAGGCGCTGGAAGTCCTCCAGCGTGCCCAGCTCGGGCAGGATGTCCTTGTGCCCACCCTCGAAGGCGCCGATCGCCCAGGGGCTGCCCACGTCGCCGGGCTCGGCCGCCAGGCTGTTGTTGCGGCCCTTGCGCTGCATGCGGCCGATGGGGTGGATGGGCGGGAAGTACAGCACGTCGAAGCCCATGCCCGCGATGTAGGGCAGGCGCGCCTCCACGTCGCGCAGCGTGCCGTGGCGGCCGGGCTCGGGGGCGGTGGAGCGCGGGAAGCACTCGTACCAGCTGGAGAAGCGCGCGCGCTCGCGTTCGGCCAACAGCGGCAGCTCCAGCGCATGGCTGGCGCACAGGCGCCGGTCGGCATGTCGGTCCATCAGCTCGGCCATGGCCTCGTCCAGCGCCAGGGTCTTCAGGGCGCCGGGCTCGCCTTCGGCAGACAGGCGCTGCAGCTTCTCGCTCCAGTTGGCCAGGGCCTGGCGCTCGGCACCGGTGCCACGTGCGGCCGCTTCCGCGGCCAGGCGCGCGCCCATCTGCACGGCGATGCGGATGTCGGCCGGCTCCACGCGGCGCTGCAGCTCGTGGCGCCAGGAGCGGAAATGGTCCACCCAGGCCACGGCGGTGTAGCGGTAGCGGCCCGGCACCGGCGGCGTGAACTCGGCCGTCCACTCGTCGTTGCCCCGCGGCTGCATCTCCACCTCCTGCAGCGCGGCCTCGTCCTCGGCGCCCCAGCGCAGCAGCACGCGCAGCACGTCATGGCCGTCGCAGAAGGCGTGCACGGTGACCTGCACCGGCTCGCCGGCCACGCGCTTGATGGGAAAGCGGCCGCCGTCGACGGCGGGGTGCACGGCGTCGATCACGGCACGCACGCGCGCCATGTCGCCGCCCAGGCGGGTGGCGACGGCGCTGAGGGCGATCTCGGACATGGCGGCTCCGGTCCCGGGCATCAGTGCGGACGCAGCCAAAGCGTGGACAGCGGCGGCAGGGACAGCCGGATCGAATAGGGGCGCCCGTGCGATGCCACGGGCTCGGCATCCACGCCGCCCAGGTTGCCCCAGCCCGACCCGCCGAAGTCGGCGGCGTCGGTGTTCAGCAGTTCCTGCCAGCGTCCACCGGCGGGCACGCCGACGCGGTAGTTCTCGCGCGGCACCGGCGTGAGGTTGCAGACCACCAGCAGCGGGTCCCCGCGATGCGACCTGCGGATGAACGCGATCACCGTGTGCCGGGTGTCGTCGCCCTCGACCCACTCGAAGCCCTCGGGGTTGAAGTCCACCTCGTAGAGCGCGGGCACCCCGCGATAGACGTGGTTGAGCTGGCGCACCAGGCGCTGCATTCCGCCGTGGCCGGCATGCGCGGTCTCCTGCCATTCGAGCTGGCCCTCGTGCGTCCATTCGCGCCGCTGGCCGAAGTCGCCGCCCATGAAGAGCAGCTTCTTGCCGGGGTGCGCCCACATGAAGCCGTAGAGCGCGCGCAGGTTGGCGAACTGCTGCCACTCGTCGCCGGGCATGCGCGTGAGCAGAGATCCCTTGCCGTGCACCACCTCGTCGTGCGACAGCGGCAGCACGAAGTTCTCGTTGAAGGCGTATACCAGCGAGAAGGTCAGCTTGCCCAGGTGGTGGCTGCGGTGCAGCGGGTCTTCCTTCATGAAGGCCAGCGTGTCGTGCATCCAGCCCATGTTCCATTTCATGCCGAAGCCCAGGCCGCCCATCGAGGTCGGGCGCGAGACCATGGGCCAGGCGGTGGATTCCTCGGCGATGG
>SCTQ01000111.1 GCA_004322345.1 Aquabacterium sp.
CACGCCGATGGCCGCGGCCAGCGCGAAGACCAGCACGCTGGCCGCGATGCCCGCCGGCCGCAGGCGGCCGGGCAGCCGGTCGGCCAGCCAGGCGGCCAGGAGCACCGCCGGGAAGTAGCCGATCCAGATGTAGTACGGCGGGAACTTGCCGACCACCAGCAGGCCAAGGGGCACGAAGAGCACCAGCCCCAGCACCCATCCCAGTACCTGGCGCCGCTGCGGCGCCCAGGCGCGCCAGCCCAGCGCCAGCACACCGGCCAGCAGGGCGCAGACCAGGGTCCAGCTCGGGTCTTGCAGGACGAAGCGCCAGCCGTTGCGCACCTTGCCCATCACGCCGGGGTCGCCCTGCACGACGAGCTGGGCCAGTTGCCCCGACAACGTGTGCTGCGAGCCGAAGGTCAGGTAGATGAACTTCTTGAGCTGGCCGTCCAGCGCCAGGCCCAGCATCCACAGCAGCGCGCAGGCCGCCAGGCCCGCGGCGCCCCAGGCCAGCCGCGGCCATGCGCTGCGCCCCAGGACGAAGAGCACGACGGCGGCCGCCAGCACGGCGGCGACGACGAGATGGAAGCCCGAGAGGAAGACGGCTGCCCCCAGCAGGAAGGCCGCCGGCCGCTGCAGGGAACCCGCCGCACCCGTCCACACGGCGAAGGCGGCCGCAGCCAGCAGCAGCCCCTGCAGGTCATAGCGCGCACTCCACAGGCTGAGCGTGACACCCCAGCCGCAGAAGCACATCGCCAGCGCGAAGGCCGTGAACAGCGGGTGCATGCCCGGCGCCTGCCGGCGCATGCCCACCCACAGCAGGCCCGCGGCCACCAGCGCCTGCAGCCAGACCAGCGCACGGGCCTGCAGCAGGCCGAAGCCGAAGAGGTCGAACCAGACGCCCAGCAGGGCCGGGAAGCCGGGGGCGTTGCCGAAGAACAGCTCGTCCGGCCGCTGGTAGGGCCACGCCGAGGAGGTGAAGCCCTGGCCGAAGTGCCAGCTGGCGCCGGGATCGACGAACTGCCCTTCGTCTATCCAGGGCAGGAAGTACGCATAGCCGAAGAAGACGGCCGCCGCGGGTACGGCCAGGCACAGCAGCAGCCAGCCCGAGGATCCCCATGTACGCGCCCTGGCCGGCGCGCTCGCTTGTTCCGCAGGCGCCTGCAAGCCCGGCGCCATCACTGCCTGCACACTCATGTCCGATCCCCTTGTTCATCGGATCGGGGCCTGTGTGCACGGATCTGAACAACCGCCGCAAGCCTTGCCGCACGACTCGGCCCCGATGTCGTGCAACGCACCAACCCGTGACGGGTGGCTGGGCAGTTACTGCGCCTTCAAGTCCGGCAAGCGAGGGCGGCGCAGGATTCGGGCCAGGGGATGCTAGTCACTAGGGCCTGTTAACACTACCGGAGGACGCGCGCTGGAGCCTGGCACGGCGCTGGGCGTCGTTGCAGCCTCGTTGTGTGCCGAAGGCACACGGCCTTGGCTGCGCCTTGCCCAGCGCCGTGCCAGGCTCCAGCCCTTCGGGTGCCTTCAGGAAACGGGCGCATCCCCCGGTAGTGTTAACAGGCCCTAGCCCGGGTAGGTGGAGCCGGTACGGGCCTCGGCGCGGAAAGCCAGCAGGAACTCGTCGGCGCTGAGGAAGCCGTCGGAATCGCGGTCCAGCTTGGCGAACTGCTCGTCGATCGCGGGCAGGGCCTTGGCCTCGTCGCGCGAGAGCCTGCCGTCGTGGTCGATGTCGGCCTTGTTGAAGACCTCCAGCACGCGGTTGGTGCCGGGCTTGCCGGCGCCGGTGGGCGGCATGGCGTCGGGCGTTTCGGCATGGGCCGGGGCCTCGGCCATGCTGGCCAGGGCGAGCGTGACCGCCGTCGTGGCGGCCAGGCGCAGGAAGATGTGAGCGGCCATGGTGTTCTCCTAGTCGAGTGAAGGCCGGGATTCGATCCCCGCTTCGACCAGGGGTGCCACCGTTCTTGCGCAAGGTTGCCCCGCTTACCCGCGACCGCGCACCTTATCGGGCGCTCGCACTCTTTTGCGTTTGGTTGCGCCCCGGGGCGCTGGCAGGGCTCAGAAGGCGTCGCCCGGCACCCGCACCCAGCCTTCCATCAGGACGCGCGCGCTGCGGCTCATGATGGCCTTGGTGACCGTCCATTCGCCGTTCACCTGGGCCGCCGCCGCGCCCACGCGCAGGGTGCCCGAGGGATGGCCGAAGCGCACCGCCTCTCGCGCGCCGCCGCCGGCGGCCAGGTTCACCAGGGTGCCGGGAATGGCCGCCGCGGTGCCGATGGCCACCGCCGCCGTGCCCATCATCGCGTGGTGCAGCTTGCCCATGGACAGCGCGCGCACCAGCAGGTCCACGTCGCCGGCAGCCACGTGCTTGCCGCTGGAGGCCGTGTAGCCGGCAGGCTTGGCGATGAAGGCGACCTTGGGCGTGTGCTGGCGGGCGGCTGCTTCGGCGACGTCCTTGATCAGGCCCATGCGCAGCGCGCCGTGGGCGCGGATGGTCTCGAACCTCGCCAGCGCCTTCGCGTCGCCGTTGATCGCGTCCTGCAGCTCGGTGCCGGTGTAGCCCAGGGCTTCGGCCTCGACGAAGATGGTCGGGATGCCGGCGTTGATCAGCGTGGCCTTGAGGGTGCCGACACCGGGGACCTCCAGGTCGTCGACCAGGTTGCCGGTGGGGAACATCGAGCCGCCGCCCTCCCCGTCACCGTCGTCGGCCGGGTCCAGGAATTCGAGCTGCACCTCGGCGGCCGGGAAGGTCACGCCGTCGAGCTCGAAGTCGCCGGTCTCCTGCACCTGCCCATTGGTGATGGGGACATGCGCCACGATGGTCTTGGAGATGTTGGCCTGCCAGATGCGCACGGTGCAGGTGCCGTTGTCCGGCACGCGCGCCGCATCGACCAGCCCGCTGCTGATGGCGAAGGAGCCCACGGCCGCCGACAGGTTGCCGCAGTTGCCCGACCAGTCCACGAAGGCCGCATCGATGGACACCTGGCCGAAGAGGTAGTCCACGTCATGGTCCGGCCGGCTGCTCCTCGACAGGATGACCGTCTTGCTGGTGCTGGAGGTGGCGCCGCCCATGCCGTCGATCTGCTTGCCGTAGGGATCGGGGCTGCCGATCACGCGCAGCAGCAGCTTGTCGCGCGCCGCGCCCGGCTGCTGCGCGGCCGCGGGCAGGTCCTGCAGGCGGAAGAAGACGCCCTTGCTGGTGCCGCCGCGGATGTAGGTGGCGGGGATCTTGATCTGGGGTGCGTGGGGCATGCTCGGTGGCTCGGGTTCGAGGATGGAGGATCAGGCTGCGCGGCTCTGCGCCAGGAAGTCCTGCGCGAAGCGCTGCAGCACGCCGCCGGCCTCGTAGACGGAAACTTCCTCAGCCGTGTCCAGGCGGCAGGTCACCGGCACCTGCACGGTCTCGCCGCTCTTGCGGTGGATGACCAGCGTCAGGTCCGCGCGCGGCGTGCGCTCGCCGATCACGTCGTAGGTCTCGGTGCCGTCCAGCTGCAGCGTCAGGCGGTTGGTGCCGGGCTTGAACTCCAGCGGCAGCACGCCCATGCCGATCAGGTTGGTGCGGTGGATGCGCTCGAAGCCTTCTGCCACCACCGTCTCCACGCCGGCCAGGCGCACGCCCTTGGCGGCCCAGTCGCGCGAGGAGCCCTGGCCGTAGTCGGCGCCGGCGATGATGATCAGCGGCTGGCGGCGGTTGAGGTAGGTCTCCATCGCCTCCCACATGCGCATGACCTGGCCCTCGGGCTCCACGCGGGCCAGCGAGCCCGGCTTCACCGTGCCGTCTTCCTTGCGCACCATCTCGTTCTTCAGGGTCGGGTTGGCGAAGGTCGCGCGCATGGCGGTCAGGTGGTCGCCGCGGTGGGTGGCGTAGGAGTTGAAGTCCTCCTCGGGCACGCCCATCTTGTGCAGGTACTCGCCGGCCGCGCTGTTCATCAGGATCGCGTTGGACGGCGACAGGTGGTCGGTGGTGATGTTGTCCGGCAGGATGGCCAGCGGGCGCATGCCCTTGAGCGTGCGCGGGTTGGCGGCCAGCGCGCCGACGCCCTCGGTGTCCCAGTAGGGCGGGCGGCGGATGTAGGTGGATTGCGGCCGCCAATCGTATTGCGGGCTCACCTTGCTGCCGTCGTCCCGGCGGATGGCGAACATCGGTTCGTAGACGGCGCGGTACTGCTCGGGCTTCACGGCCGCCTTCACCACCGCGTCGATCTCCTCGTCGCTGGGCCAGATGTCCTTCAGGCGGATCTCCTTGCCGTCGACGGTGGCCAGCACGTCGCGCTCGATGTCGAAGCGCACGGTGCCCGCGATGGCATAGGCCACCACCAGCGGCGGCGAGGCCAGGAAGGCCTGCTTGGCGTACGGGTGGATGCGGCCGTCGAAGTTGCGGTTGCCGGAGAGCACGGCGGTGGCGTAGAGGTCGCGGTCGATGATCTCCTGCTGGATCTTCGGATCCAGCGCGCCGGACATGCCGTTGCAGGTGGTGCAGGCGAAGGCGACGATGCCGAAGCCCAGGGCCTCCAGGTCCGGCAGCAGGCCGGCTTCGTTCAGGTAGAGCTCGACGGCCTTGGAGCCGGGCGCCAGCGAGGACTTCACCCAGGGCTTGCGCGTGAGACCCAGCCGGTTCGCATTGCGCGCCAGCAGGGCCGCGGCGATCACGTTGCGCGGGTTGGATGTGTTGGTGCAGGAGGTGATGGCCGCGATGATCACCGCGCCGTCGGGCATCGTGCCTTCGCCGGCTGCGGGCATCGCCCACTTGCCGGCGATGCCCTTGGCCGCCAGGTCCGAGGTGGCCACGCGCGCATGCGGGTTGGACGGGCCGGCCATGTTGCGCACGACGCTGCTCAGGTCGAAGCTCAGCTCGCGCTCGTAGACCGCGTCCTTCAGCGTGTCCGCCCACAGGCCCGCGGTCTTCGCATAGGTCTCCACCAGCTTCACCTGCTCGGCCGTGCGGCCGGTCAGCGTCAGGTACTCCAGCGTCTGCTCGTCGATGCTGAACATCGCGGCGGTGGCGCCGTACTCGGGCGCCATGTTGGATATGGTGGCCCGGTCGCCGATGGTGAGCTTGGCGGCGCCTTCGCCGTGGAACTCCAGGTAGGCGCCGACCACCTTGGACTTGCGCAGGAACTCGGTCAGCGCCAGCACCACGTCGGTGGCCGTGATGCCGGGCTGGCGCGCACCAGTGAGCTTCACGCCGACGATCTCCGGCAGGCGCATCCACGAGGCGCGGCCGAGCATGACGTTCTCGGCTTCCAGCCCGCCGACGCCGATGGCGATCACACCCAGCGCATCGACGTGCGGCGTGTGCGAGTCGGTGCCGACGCAGGTGTCGGGGTAGGCGACGCCCTGGTCCGCATGGATCACCGGCGACATCTTCTCCAGGTTGATCTGGTGCATGATCCCGTTGCCCGCGGGGATCACGTCGACGTTGGCGAAGGCCTTCTTCGTCCAGTCGATGAAGTGGAAGCGGTCCTCGTTGCGGCGCTCCTCGATGTCGCGGTTCTTCTGGAAGGCATCCGGGTCGAAGCCGCCGCACTCCACCGCCAGCGAGTGGTCCACGATCAGCTGCACCGGCACCACCGGGTTCACCTTGGCGGGATCGCCGCCCTCCTTCGCGATCGCGTCACGCAGGCCCGCCAGGTCCACCAGCGCCGTCTGGCCCAGGATGTCGTGGCAGGCCACGCGCGCCGGGAACCACGGGAAGTCGCGCTCGCGCCTGCGCTCGATCAGCTGCACCAGGCTGTCGCGGACGATGGCCGGATCCGCCTTGCGCACGATGTTCTCGGCGTGCACGCGCGAGGTGTAGGGCAGCGTGGCCCAGGCGCCGGGCTTGATGGCCTCGACGGCTTCCTTCGCATCGAAGTAGTCCAGCTGGGTGCCGGGCAGGGGCTTGCGGTGGGCGGTGTTCATGGCAGGGCGGGCGGAAACGAAAACGGGGGGCGGAAACGAAGAAGGCGGATGCACCGCTGGGGCGGCGCACCCGCCTTCGATCAGGCTCGGCTGTCTACTTGCGGTCCTTGATCGGCACGAACTTCAGGTCCTCGGGACCCGTGTAGTTGGCGCTCGGGCGGATGATCTTGCCGTCGATGCGCTGCTCGATGATGTGGGCGCTCCAGCCGCTGGTGCGCGCGATCACGAACAGCGGCGTGAACATCGCCGTGGGCACGCCCATCATGTGGTAGCTGACGGCGCTGAACCAGTCGAGGTTGGGGAACATCTTCTTGATCTCCCACATCACCGATTCCAGGCGCTCGGCGATGTCGAACATCTTGGTGTTGTTCTGCTCGGCGCTGAGCTTGCGCGCGACTTCCTTGATCACCTTGTTGCGCGGGTCGCTGACGGTGTAGACCGGGTGGCCGAAGCCGATCACGACTTCCTTGCGCTCCACGCGGGCGCGGATGTCGGCCTCGGCCTCGTCGGGCGTGTCGTAGCGCTTCTGGATCTCGAAGGCCACCTCGTTGGCGCCGCCGTGCTTGGGGCCGCGCAACGCACCGATCGCGCCGGTGATGGCGGAGTGGATGTCGGACCCCGTGCCGGCGATGACGCGGCCGGTGAAGGTGGAAGCATTGAACTCGTGCTCGGCGTACAGCACCAGCGAGGTGTGCATGGCCTTGACCCACGAGGCGCTGGGCTTCTCGCCGTGCAGCAGGTGCAGGAAGTGGCCGCCGATGGAGTCGTCGTCGGTCTCGACGTCGATGCGCTTGCCGTTGTGGCTGAAGTGGTACCAGTACAGCAGCACGGAGCCCAGCGAGGCCATCAGCTTGTCGGCGATGTCGCGGGCGCCCGGATGGTTGTGGTCGTCCTTCTCCGGTGCCAGGCAGCCCAGCACGGAGACGCCGGTGCGCATCACGTCCATCGGGTGGGCCGACGGGGGCAGCTGCTCCAGCGCGGCCTTCAGGCCCGCGGGAATGCCGCGCAGCGACTTCAGCTTGGCCTTGTAGCCGGCCAGCTCGGCCGTGTTGGGCAGCTTGCCGTGCACCAGCAGGTAGGCGATCTCCTCGAACTCGCAGGCGTCGGCCACGTCCAGGATGTCGTAGCCGCGGTAGTGCAGGTCATTGCCGGTGCGGCCGACGGTGCACAGCGCGGTGTTGCCGGCGGCGGTGCCGGACAGGGCGACGGACTTCTTGGGCTTGAAGCCGGGGGCTTGGGTGCCGGTGTCTTGAGGGTTCTGGCTCATGGATACGGATCTCCGACTTTGGGGAAGGTCACTTCTTTGCGGCGAACAGCGCATCGAGCTGTTGCTCGTACGCGTGGTAGCCGATGCGGTCGTACAGCTCCTCGCGAGTCTGCATCAAGTCCACGACATTCTTCTGGTGGCCGTCGCGCCGGATCGCGGTGTAGACCGCCTCGGCCGCCTTGTTCATGGCGCGGAACGCGCTCAGCGGATACAGCACCATGCCCACGCCGGAAGTGCGCAGCTCGTCCACGGTGAACAGCGGCGTCTTGCCGAACTCGGTGATGTTGGCCAGCACCGGCACCTTCACGGCATCGACGAACCGGCGGTAGGTGGGCAGGTCGTAGGCGGCCTCGGCGAAGATGCCGTCGGCGCCTGCTTCCACGCAGCGGATGGCGCGCTCGATGGCGGCGTCCACGCCGTCGACCTGGATCGCGTCGGTGCGGGCGATCAGGAAGAAATCGCGGTCGGTGCGGGCGTCGGCGGCAGCCTTCACGCGGTCGACCATCTCGTCGGCCGTGACGATCTCCTTGCCGGGGCGGTGACCGCAGCGCTTGGCGCCGACCTGGTCCTCGATGTGGCAGGCCGCGGCACCCGCCTTGATCAGGCTCTTGACGGTGCGCGCGATGTTGAAGGCGCTGGGGCCGAAGCCGGTGTCGATGTCCACCAGCAGCGGCGTGTCGCAGACGTCGGTGATGCGGCGCACGTCGATCAGCACGTCCTCCAGGCCGCTGATGCCCAGGTCCGGCAGGCCCAGCGAGCCGGCCGCGACGCCGCCGCCGGACAGGTAGATCGCACGGTAGCCCGCGCGCTTGGCCAGCAAGGCGTGGTTGGCGTTGATGGCGCCGATGACCTGCAGCGGGGATTCCTGGGCCAGGGCCTGGCGGAAGCGGGCGCCTGCGGAAGCGGGAGTGGTGTCGGGCATGGCGGGTGTGGGGTTGGGGACCGGGGATGCGCCAGATGGCGCAACGTGCATGCCACCCGCGGAACGCGCTGGGCGGGGACAGCATGCTCGATCGCAAGCTCTTGATCCGCATGGGTTTTTTCCCGGGTGACCGACTTGCGCCCGGGGCCGCCGGCGTTTCACATGTTTCATTATCGGAACATGTGTTCCAATTCCGGCCCAGATGGCTCGCAACACCCTGCCCTCCCAGCCACCCCGCACGCCGGCCTCGCAGCCGGCCGATGGGCGCCCGCGCCTGCTCGCCTTCGGCGTACGCAGGTTGCACAGCCTGCTGCAGGAGCTGGCCCCGCAATACGCCGACCGTGCCGCGATCGAGGTACTGGAGCTGGGCTTCGGCGACGCCGTGGCCGAGGTGCGCACGCGCCTGGCCCACCCGCGCCCCGGCCTGCAGGCCGAGGTGCTGGTGGCCGCCGGCTCCAACGGCGCCTACCTGCGCAGCCACCTGGACCTTCCGGTGGCCCTGGTCAAGGTCAGCGGCTTCGACGTGATGCGCGCGCTGTCGCACGCACGGCGCCTGACGCGCCGCATCGCCTTCATCACCTACCAGCAGGCCCCCGAGCCCTGGCGCAGCTTCGACGAGGTCTTCGGCCTGGACATCACCCACCGCACCTACCGCGACGAGGACGACGCCCGCGCCTGCGTGCAGGAACTGAAGGACCAGGGCATCGAGGCGGTCGTCGGCCCCGGCCTGGTGGCCGACCTGGCAAGCGAGGCCGGGCTGCACGGCATCTTCCTGTACTCCGACGACGCCGTGCGCGAGGCGCTGGACGACGCGGTGGAGATCGCGCGCATCGGCCGCATCGAGGCCGCGCGCCGCGAGCGCCTGAACACCATCCTCGGCCAGCTGAAGGACGGCGTCGTCGCGGTGGACATGCAGGAGCGCATCGAGACGCTGAACCCGGCGATGGCGCATCTGCTGGGCGCCGATGCAGGCACGCTGCTGGGCCGGCGACTGAGCGACGTGGCCCCCGAGCTGAGCCTGGCCACCACGCTGCGCGACGCGCGCACCGAGACCGAAGCGATCCAGCGCCTGGGCCACCGCATGCTGGTGACGAGCCGGCTGCCCATCGTCGAGCAGGGCGTGCAGACCGGCGCCGTGCTGGCCTGCCAGGACCCCGCCGCCATCCAGCGCGCCGACCGCCACCTGCGCAGCCAGCGCACCCACCAGCCGCGGCCGACTGCCACGCGCTACGGGCTGGACGACATCGCCGGCAGCAGCGCCACCATCGCGCGTGCGCGCGACCTGGCGCGCCGCTGCGCCGCCAGCGATGCCACCGTGCTCGTCGTCGGCGAGAGCGGCACCGGCAAGGAGCTGCTGGCGCAAGGCATCCACCGCGCCAGCCGCCGCGCCGCCCAGCCCTTCATCGCGGTGAACTGCGCGGCCTTCCCGGAGAGCCTGCTGGAGAGCGAACTCTTCGGCTACGAGGAGGGCGCCTTCACGGGATCGCGCCGCGGCGGCAAGGCCGGCCTGTTCGAAGCGGCGCACACCGGCACCATCTTCCTCGACGAGGTGGGCGAGATGCCGGTGCCACTGCAGACGCGGCTGCTGCGCGTGCTGCAGGAACGCGAGATCCTGCGCATCGGCGCCACCGAGCCCACCGCGATCGACGTGCGCGTGATCGCCGCCACCCACCGCGACCTGGCCGCCGAGGTCGAGCGCGCGGACGGCAGCTTCCGCCGCGACCTCTACTACCGCCTCAACATCCTGCGCCTGTCCCTGCCGCCGCTGCGCGAGCGGCGCGAGGACATCGCCGAGCTGGCCGGCACGCTGCTGTCCAAGGTGGCGGCACGCCTGCGCATCGATCCCGCCGGTGCCCGCCCCCTGGTCGATGCGCTGGTGGAGGCCAGCACGCACTACGCCTGGCCGGGCAACGTGCGCGAGCTGGAGAACCTGATCGAGCGCCTGGTGGTGGCCGGCGACCAGGCCCTGGCCGGCAAGCGCGGCGCACGTGCGGCCTTGCTGGACCTGGCGCCCGAGCTGCTGGATGCCGCACCGGCCGCCAAGACCGCGCCCACGCCACCGGACACGCTGCGCAACCACCGCGCCCAGGAAGAGCGGGAGCGCATCCTCGCCGTGCTGGCCGAATGCGGCGGCGATCGCGCAGCGGCCTGCGCGCGGCTGGGCATCGGGCGCACGACCCTGTGGCGCAAGCTGAAGGGGCAAGGCGCGGCCTGAGGCCGCCGGGCCCTGCTCCCATCCAGCGGACGCCTGGCGGACGCTGCCTGCCGACAGTGCCGGCTCCTATCAACGAACGGGAGCCGACATGGAGCCGCAACCCCACCTCATCGACATCCTGGGCCTGGCCGTGCTGCCGGCCTTCCTGCTGCTGGACCTCTTCCACCGCGTGCGCCACCCCGGCCGCGCCGACGCCTGGCGCCTGCGTGCGCTGGCGGTGACCACGCTGAACTTCCTGCTGTCGCTGCAGGTGGGCGCCTGGTGGGGCGCGCTGTTCGGCGGCGCCAGCCTGCTGGCGGGCGCGGGCTGGCCGCTGGGCGCGCAGTTCGCCGCCGGCGTGCTGGTCTACGAGCTGGCCCACTACTGGTACCACCGCGCGGCGCATCGCTGGAACTGGCTGTGGCACGCCGGCCACCAGATGCACCACAGCGCCGAGCGCGTGGATCCCTGGGGGGCCTACTTCCTGCATCCGGTGGACACCGCCTTGTTCACCAGCTGCTCGGCGCTGGTGCTGTTCGGCCTGCTGGGGCTGTCGCCGCAGGCCGCAGGGGCGGTGGCGGCCTTCCTCGGCTTCTGCTCGGTCTTCCAGCACGCGGACCTGGACACGCCGCGCTGGCTGGGCTGGCTGGTGCAGCGGCCCGAAAGCCACGCCATCCACCACGAACGCGGCGTGCACGCGTACAACTATGCGGACCTGCCGCTATGGGACTGGGTCTTCGGCACGCTGCGCAACCCGCGCCGGCTGGGCCCGGTCGAACAAGGCTTCTACGATGGCGCCTCGCGCCGCCTCCTCGACATGCTGCTGTTCCGCGACGTCTCGACGCCACGCCGGCCGGCGAAGGAGGCACCATGAGCCTGCACGACCATCCCCTCGACGAGGCCGCCACCCCTGCCATGAACCCCACCGACGACGCCGCCATCACGCTGCAGGTGCTGGGCCCGCTGAAGGCGCGCCGCGCGGGCGCGGCCATCGAACTCGGCGTGCGCCGCGAACAGGCCGTGCTGGCCTGGCTGGCGGCCGAGGCGCGGCCGGTGGCGCGGCACAAGCTCGCCGCCTGGCTGTGGCCGGATGCCGAGGAGGCCGACGCCCGCAGCCGCCTGCGCCGCCTGCTGCACAGCCTGGCCTCGCGGCTGGATGCGCAAGCACTCCAAGCCGGCCGCCTGGACGTGGCGCTGTCGCCGCGGCTGCTGGCCGGC
>SCTQ01000449.1 GCA_004322345.1 Aquabacterium sp.
CAGGGTTCAATGCGGCTCTTTGCTCTTCAGCATCGGCTATGCGGGCTTCAAATCCAGATCCAGATTGCAAATCACACCCGCCGGGGATGCTCGGGGGTTGGGTTTTTGCACAGTCTCGTTAGGCGCAACAAGTGAAGACGATCTTGTTTAACGGAGTGCAAGAGGAAATTCGCAATCCTGATTCACTCATCAAAGCTTTTGCCAGGCTCGATGAAAGCCAGAGATTTGAGTTATGGGCATCAATTGATGAAGGCCCAAGCCTGTGCATGCTCCGCAATGGAAAACATGCTTTCCTCATGTATCTCCGCTTCTCTGAAGATCCAGGCTTTGTCTCAAGCGGTGATGCAGAAGCCCAAGGCCTCATCGAATATGAGCTGAGCAACGGGCAGCTAGATGAATACCCTGCGGCATGGTGCATTCCCATCGAGCAATGCTACAGAGCAGTAAATTATTTCTTCGTCAACAAAGGGCGGCGCCCAGAATGGCTCTCCTGGCATGAGTCCTAAGTTTTCTATGGTCGCAGCGCCTAACCCCTCATTCAACGGGACGCCTTGCGGCGCCCGTTAATTCGAACGTTAGGGTTCGCATGCAACAGCAAGAAGGCGTCGATCGAAACGGTGTTGTTGTCCGCATTGGCGACCGTGTTCGCCTACTTGCGATTCGCCCCTCTATCCTTGCGCGCCTTCTGGGCGAAGAACACGCGGACGTATCGTCAATGCTTGGGCGAGTAGTCGAGGTGTTCGATGTCTATGAGACTGGTCAAGTCTGGGTCAGCGTCCAATTCCCCCGTCTAGGCCGAACGACTGAAGTCCATGCCATCGCGGTCGATTCACCTGCAATTGAGCTTGTAGAGAAGGCACAAGATGAAGAATAGAGCCCTCCTGCAAGAGCCCTGGCCGAATGCATTAGTTGTGAGGCAAGCGTTCGGGAACAGCCCTGCGCTTCAAAGGCCGAGCCCTAACCCCTCCATCAACGGGACATCGCAAAGGGCGCTTCGCGTCCTTCGCGCTGCCCCTTATGTCGAACGTTAGGCCGTACAAGAATGTCAACGACGCTATCCACCCTCTTGAAAGCAAAAAGTCTGGTGTCCATTCGTCGGCGCGATGTCGACGACTATGGAATCCAAGGCTTCTTAGTCGGTTTGTCAGAAGGCCTCTTGGCCGTAGAGTACGTTTACGACTTTCAGATCGACGGAATCATGGTCTTGCGTCGATCAGACATAACGGAAGTCAAGCAAACCGGAACAGATAAGTTCCAAGAACGCCTTTTGAAAAAAGAAGGCATTCGTCCTGGAATGCAGGAGCCAATGCCACTGGAACTGAGCGGCTGGAAGGCAGTGATTCAGCAGATTTCACAGCACTACCCCCTAACAGGCTGTTGAAGAACCTCACCCCGCCCACGAATCTTGCTTCGCAGCGCCCGAGGAGGAACCAAGACGATGCGAGGCAGTGACAGCTACAACGAGAGCTTGTTCAGCACGGTGCGGCTGGAGGACTTCGTGCCGGCCAACCACCCGCTGCGGCCGATCCGCGCGTGGATGAACGAGGCGCTGGCTTCGATGGACGAGGGCTTCTCGGCCATGTACGAAGCTGACGTGCGCGGCGGCCGGCCGAGCATCGCGCCCGAGAAACTGATGCGCGCCATGCTGCTGCAGGTCCTCTTCAGCGTGCGCAGCGAGCGCCAGTTGGTCGAGCAGATCAACTACAACCTGCTGTTCCGCTGGTTCGTTGGCCTGGCGATCGAAGACAGCGTGTGGAACCACTCCGTCTTCAGCAAGAACCGCGACCGCCTCATCGAGCACGATGTCGTGATCGAGCTGTTCAACAAGACCGTCGAGATGGCGCAGGCCAAGGGGCTGCTGTCGGGCGAGCACTTCAGCGTCGACGGCACGCAGATCAAGGCCTGGGCCGGCCACAAGAGCGTGCGGCGCAAGGATGGCAGCGACGATGACCGCCCGCCCGATGACTGGCGCGGCGAGCGGCGCAGCAACGACACCCACGAGTCGAAGACCGACCCCGATGCGCTGCTGTACCGCAAGAGCCATGCGGCGCCGGCGCTGCCCAGCTTCCTCGGGCACGTGGTCACCGACAACCGCCACGGGCTGGTGGTCAACGTGCAGGCCACGCCGGCCAACGGGACGGCCGAACGCGATGCGGCGGCGACCATGCTCGATGAACTCCCCGTGCGCGGACCACGCATCACCGTGGGCGCCGACAAGGCCTACGACACGCGCGGCTTCGTGCAGGCCTGCCGCGACATCGGCGCCACGCCGCACGTGGCGCAGAACCTGGCGCGCACGGGTGGCAGCGCCATCGACGGCAGGACCACGCGGCACGCCGGCTACGGCATCAGCCAGCGCAAGAGGAAGTGCATCGAGCAGTGCTTCGGCTGGGCCAAGGTGATCGGGCCCATCCGGCAGGTGATGGTGCGCGGGCTGTACAAGGTGGACCAGGCGTTCACCTTGACGATGGCGGCCTACAACCTGACGCGGTTGCGCAATCTGGCGGGGGTGAGTGTATGAAGCGGGTGAAGATGTCGCACCCGGGTGCCGAGGCAGCAATGCAACCGTCTGGCGCCTCCCCGGCCGCCCGCCTGGGCATCGTTCGCGACGAATGCCGTGCTTCATGAATTGCTCGATCGGCGCCATGGGTGAGGCTCGGGGCGGCGGTTCTTCAACAGCCTG
>SCTQ01000112.1 GCA_004322345.1 Aquabacterium sp.
CAGCACGCCCGTCAGCGCACCCGTGATGCTCAGGTGGTCCAGCGTCACGTCGTCCGCACCCTGCAGCTCGAACACCGCCGTACCCGTGTTCGTGTTGCCGCGGTTGAGCACCGTGCTGTGTCCGGGCTGCTGCGCACCCTGGATCACCACGCCGCTGTCCTGCTGCCCCAGCACGATGTTCGTCGCCAGGCTGTAGGTCCCGTTGTCCACGTACACCACGTCGCCCGCATCCAGGTCGTATGCGCGCAGCAGCGCCGCCAGGCTGGCCATCGGCTTGCCCGGGTCCTTGCCGCTGTTGGCGTTGTTGCCCACCGCCGTCGTGTACTCGTCTCCCACCGTGCCGGCGTCGTTGACGTAGTACTTCTTGCCGCCGTTGGCGATCAGGAAGGCTTCGTCGCTGGTGTCGCTCACCGTGACGGCGCCGGCACCCGCGCCGATGGTGGCCGTCGCGCGGATCAGCGCGCTGTTGCCCACCGTCTCCGTCGTCGGCGTCCACGTCGCCTGCCCACGCCCGTACTTGTCCAGCGCCACGCCCGTGGCGATCGTGCTCCACGTCGCACCGTTGTCCGTGGACAGCTCCAGGTTCACTGCCGGGTTGGCCACGCCGGTGCTGTTGATGCGCCGGATCTCGATGCCGCTGATGGACGCCGTGTAGTAGCTGCTGACGTTGGTCAGGTCGATGCTGATGCCCTGCCCGCCCGCAACCGTCAGGTCGTAGCTCAGCGCCAGCGCCTTGTTCGGCGCGCCGGCCAGCGCGCGGATGTCCACCTTCTGCGCCACCGTCGTGCCGTTCAGCCCGATGTCGAACTGCCGGTCGCCGACGTTGAGGTTGCCGTTCTCCACGAAGTGCAGCACCACCTGGTACTGCCCGTCGCTGGCTCCGATGTCGTAGCTCAGCACGTTGCCCACGCCGCTGGGCACGTAGGCGATGCTGCGGTACATCGACGCCGGACCGGTGTTCGCACCGCTGGTGTCGATGGCCTGGCTGTCGCCGATGCTGGTGTAGTAGTTCGACCAGCCGTCCGCGCGGTAGTTCTGGTAGTTCCAGCCGTCGGCGCTGGTGCCCATCAGGTTGGGGTTGCCCACGTCGAGCAGCGCCACCGTGTCGTACGGCAGCAGCCCCGCGCTGCGCACGGTGATGGTCGTGGGCGCGCCCACTTCCACCTTCTCCAGGCCGTTGGGGCCCAGCACCTGGATCAGCGGGTTGGCGCTGGCCGTCGCCCCGCTCGTGTTGCCGTAGGCGCCCAGGTCGATGCGTGCGCCGTTGGGCGTGGGTTCGTTCAGCGCAATGCTGTCCGGATCGCCACGGTCGATGGCCGGCGAGTTGCCTTGCAGGTGCAGGTCGTCGTCCGCGCCGTAGTCGCCGCTGAGGCGTTCGATGCGGATCGCATCGGCCAGCACGCCGCCGTTGGCCAGGTTGTCCAGCACCACTTTCAGGCTCGCGCCGTCGATGCGCACGATGCTGATCTCTTCCCAGATGCTGCCGCCGTCGGTGAAGCCGGCCGAGGCGTGGTAGTTCTGGTTGTGCACGTCGGCACCCACCAGGATGTCGCCGTCGTAGATCCTGAAGGTGCTGTTGCCGCTCTGGTTGGCCTGGTACGGCCACGTCGCCGAGACGCGGTAGTAGCCCGCGCTCAGCCCGTCGAAGGTCCAGCTGGCCTGGCTGCTGCCGTCTCCTGCCGCCGTCGTGCGCACGTCGCCGCCTCGGCCGTTGGCGATGCTCGTCCACGTGCCCGTCGTCGCGAAGGTCGCGTCACCGTCGTCGACCACCCGCACGCTGCCGGCCACCGTGCTGCCGTCCCAGCCCACCTTGCCGTCCGCCCCGTCGCTGTCCGCGAAGCGCGCATCCGCGCTCAGGCTGTTGCGGTCGAAGCCGACTTCGTAGAACCAGTCGGTGCGGTTGGCGAAGCCCCGCTCTTCCCAGTACGCCACCTTGGCACCGGCGCTCAGGCTGAACAGGTTGTAGTCGGAGCTGAAGCCTTGCTGGCTGTTGGACGCCACGTTCAGCGCGTAGCCCGTGCCGCGCACGTCGATGATGTTGTTGCGGATGCGAACGTTGGAGCTGCTGCCCTGCACGACGATCGCATCGGCTGCCGTCGCCACCAGGGTGTTGTTCTCCACCCGCGCACCGCGGCCGGAGTAGCTCACGCCGTTGAGCAGCACCGCCGCCCCGCCATTGGCTTCGATCACGTTGTTGTGGATCCAGCCGTCCCAGCCGCTGGACAGCACGCCCACGCCGCTGTTGCCGTACACGCGGTTGCCCACCACCTCGCTGTTGTAGACCAGCTCGATGCCGGTGGTGTTGCCCCACACGCGGTTGTCTCGCGCCGTGGCCTGGTACACGTACAGGCCCGTGCCGTTGCCCCACGACAGGTTGTCGTGCACCTGCGTGCCGTAGTAGCCCGAGATGCCCGTGCCGTTGTCCCACGCCTCGTTGTCGTAGACGTTGGCGCCGTAGGTGCCCTGGATGCCCGTGCCGTTGTTGCCGAACACGCGGTTGCCCGCGATGACGATCCGGTCGGCCACCACCGCAGTCGATTCGCTCGATATCACGCCATTGGCGTTGCCGTACACCACGTTGTCCAGCACGCGCCCACGCACGTTGTAGACCTCCACGCCCCACGACCCGCCGTTGCGCCCGATCTCGTTGCCCTCGACCAGCGCGTCCGTGCCGTTGACGTACACGCCGCCCTGGCCGTTGTATTCGATCACGTTGCCGCTGACCACCAGGTAGTCGTTGCTCGCATCCACGTGGATGCCGCGCCCCGCGTTGTTCCACACCCGGCTGTCGGTCACCGTCAGGCGGTCGCTGTCCTGCCCGTTGGCCGCCAGCACGCCCGTCAGCGCACCCGTGATGCTCAGGTGGTCCAGCGTCACGTCGTCCGCACCCTGCAGCTCGAACACCGCCGTACCCGTGTTCGTGTTGCCGCGGTTGAGCACCGTGCTGT
>SCTQ01000113.1 GCA_004322345.1 Aquabacterium sp.
AGTCGACGCAATCCACTGAGCAAACTCACGTCGCCATCGCGGTGCGGCAGCTCTTCCACGCCTCTGGTGCTTTGCCGCCTCCGCGGCGAGCTGATAGGCGGCGGTGGCCCACAACCTCAATGCTTCAAGTGCTGGTGCCCACCGTTCGGGATCGAAGCCGTTCACATTGGGATCCAGCCCATCGAGGTGTGAGACCCGCTCATGCATTGCCGCGAAGTCCTCCGTGGGAAGGTCGGTGGTGAGGAGGCTTCGCAAGCCCTTGGAGAATTCGTGGACCTGTGCCAGCAACTTCTCGCGCTGTTTTGCATTGGGTGCTTGCTTCTCGGTCGCTGTCATGCGAGCCAGCTTGGCTCGCAAGCCATGGCAGCCATCGGCGAGAGCGGCCAACGTGGCATCGCTTAGCCGACACCTCTTGAGGTCTGCCAGCTGAGCTGACGTGAATACTTTCTCCGGAGAGAAGGCGAGCCTCTTTTGTCTTTGTGTCCCCACTCCGTACCCCTTGTGTCCTCGCCTTGTGCCCGGGTCCGGCGCCCGGTCTGTTCGCAGGGGGGGCCGTCTCGAAGAGGCTCCGTCCCCACGTCCCCGCATTGCGTGGGATTCAACTGCGTGTCTTTTCCTGAGCCTTGCGGCAAGACAGCGCCAAATCGCGCGCCTCCTCGGCACGACCTTCGGGGGTATGGCACTTGAACGCCCAGGTTTGAAGCTTCTCCGCACTGTCCCCCAAGACCTTGAGCGACGTGATCGCCAAGCGCTCCAAGTTGCCTGCGTCACAGGCGTTCATCAAAGGGGCCTCCATATTGCTTTTGCGCAGCTCGTTGGTTTCCAGCAGCTCCAGGAGCGTCTGAACTCCGTACGCGACGTCGCGGGCCAGGCCTGCGAAGTCCATGACTACAGCTCCAGGAAGGGATACCTTCTCCACTTCGTCTCGATGCCACCTAAAGGGGACATGCTCAAATTGCTCGGTGGGGGTGATAGCGTCTTGCTCAGCCATGATCGATCTCCTAGTGATCGGTTTTGGTTAGGGGCCTCTGTGCTGTTGGCGCAGCACAGGGGACCCGCTTGTGCCTGAGGCCGTCAGGCGGCGGATTGGTTGATCGGAATGATGTCGGCGCCCTTCTTCAGCGTGTCGAGGTAGTCCGCCCAGGTTTGCATCATGGTGCGCCGCTGTTCGACGAACTCTGTCCGGTTGTAGGCCCGGCCCAGGGCGTCGGGTACCGCGTGCGCAAGCTGGGCCTCGATGACCGCCTCAGGGGTCCCGAGGCGCTCGGCCAGCAAGGTGCGAGCGGTGGCACGAAAGCCATGTCCCGTCATCTCGTCCTTGGGGAAGCCCATACGCCTCAATGCGGAGAGGATGGCGTTGTCGCTCATTGGGCGTTTGGGGCTGACCAGTCCGGGGAACACATGCTGTCGGTGGCCCGTCAGCGGCTGCAGCTCCTTGAAGATGTCGACCGCTTGCCGGGCCAGCGGTACTAGGTGGGGAGCGCCGCTTGTCTTGCCTTGCAAGGTGCGCTTCAAACGCACGCTGGGGATCGTCCAGAGGGCTGCGTCCAGGTCCAGCTCGGACCACTCGGCCTTTCGGAGCTCGCCGGGGCGGAGGAACACCATCGGTGCCAACTGGAGGGCTGCTCGCGTGACGGCGTACCCGCGATAGTCGTCAATGGCTCTCAGCAGCTCGCCCACGCGCTTGGGCTCGATGATCGCGGCGTGATGCTTGACCAGCACGGGGGCAAGAGCGTCGCGCAGATCGACGGTGGGGTCGCGTTCGCAGTGTCCCGTCTGGATGCCGTAGCGAAAGACCTGCCCGCATGCCTGCTTGACCCTGTGGGCTGTCTCGGCTGCGCCCTTGGCTTCGACTCTGCGCAGGCAAGCGAGGAGGGCAGGGGGTTTGATGCTTGCGATTGGTTCTCGGCCGAGCCAGGGGAACACGTAGGTTTCGAGCCGTGTCAGCGTGCGTTCAGCGTGCCCTGCGCTCACCTTGCGCAGATGGACGAGGCTCATCCATTCGCGGGCAACGGCTTCAAAGCTTCCGACGGGGGGCAAGCCTTGGGCTTCGCGCTCATCGGCCTCCTTCGCGTGCGCCTGTTCGGCACGCCTTGCTTTGCGGACGTCGCTGGGGTCGATGCCCTCGGCCAAGAGCCGACGGAACTCGTCCGCCTTCTTCCTGGCGAGGGCGAGGGTCGTGTCCGGATATGTGCCGAGAGAGAGGGTCTTGCGCTTGCCGCCGGCGGTGTAGTCCAGGCGCCAGCCGTGGGCCCCTCCCTTGACGAAGAGCAGGAGGTAGAGCCCGTCCCCGTCGCTCAGCCGCCGGCGCGGATCACCAGCCTTGATGTTGCGGATCGCAGCATCGGAACGGATGAGGTCTCGGGCCATGCAGTAACTCCTCCAAGCAGTAACCGCAGATTCTGCGGCTACTGTAGGAGTTACTGCAATCCGCCGCAGCAAGAGGCGGATTGTGGCGAACGTCAGCGTATTCGTTTTGTCGTTAAGTCTTTGATTTCAAAGAACTTTTCGCACATTCGCGAACGCTGGCGAACGGGTTGTTGGTGGAGCCGGCGGGAATTGAACCCGCGTCCGCAAGCCATCACCGGGTGGTTCTACATGCGTAGCTGACTGATTTGATTCTCGTGAGCCACGGCGCGCAGCAGCACGCTCCGGGACTCACCAGTCACTAGATCTCGTTCCTGCTTGAGTGACCCAAACGGGAACCAGCCAATGTGTATGACCTCGCAGCCTTAGACCTTGCGGTCTAGTGCCCAGCCCATCGGCCAACTGTTGCGAGGCTCACCGGTGTTAAGCGGCGAGGGCGAAACGTTCGTCGTTCGCAGTTACTTTGTTCCAGTGGATTTACGAGCTGACTGGTGCTCGGCATGCCCCATTCCGGATCCGCACCCACGTCGAAACCAGGTCGGCCCCTGAAAAGGAAGTGGATTGTAGTTGGGTGCGGGCAAGCGCGTTTCAAGGCCTCAGCGCAGGTTGAACTGCACGCGCGTCGTGCGGCCCTTGTCCTCGATGCCGGAGGCGTCCGGCTTGGAGGCGGTGAGCAGCACACGCTCGGGGGCCAGCTTCTCGGTCAGGTAGGCCTTGATGCGGTCGGCGCGGTGGTTGGCCAGGCTGCGCAGGGCCTCGTCGCCGGCAGGGGCGGTGGCCAGCAGCAGGGCCTCCATTTCGGCCGGGGGCAGGGTCTTGGGGATGCCCAGCAGGTTGCGCGGCTTCTTGATCTCGGCCGCCTTGTAGGCGGCTTCCAGCCAGCGCAAGCGCTCCTCGGGCGCGATGGCCAGGTTGACCGGGCTCTCGCCGGTGGCGCGGGCCTTGGCGGCGCGCAGCAGGCGCTGCAGCCAGTTGCGGCGCAGGCCCTCGGTGTCCATGGCCGGGTCGGCGCGCCCGGTGGCCTCCAGCTTCAACGCGGGGCGGTCGGCCAGCGCCTTGGCGAGCGTGTCCAGCTTCTTGCGTGCGGTCTCGTCCAGCTCGGCGGAGCCGGCGTCGAACTCGATATACCCCAGCTCCTGGTCGGGCGAGCCGAAGGCACCGGCCAGCAGGTTGAAGGGCGAGGTCACGGCCTTGGCGACGAGGTTGAGCACCACGCGCCAGATCAGCCCGCCGACGGAGAACTGCGGGTCGTCCAGCGTGCCGCTGATGGGCAGGTTGACGTCGATCTCGCCCCGGCTGTTCTTCAGCAGCGAGACCGCGAACTGCACCGGCAGCCTGGTGGCGTCCGGGCTGTCCACCTTCTCGCCGAAGGTCAGCTGGTCGAGGAAGACCTGGTTCTGCGCCTCCAGCTTGCCGTCGGCCACCTTGTACTGCACCGTCATCGACAGCGTGCCCTTCTCGATGGCGTAGCCGGCGTAGCGCGCAGCATAGGGCGTCAGGCGCGTCAGCTCGATGCCTTTGGCCGAACCCTTGATGTCGGTGTACAGGCGCGGGCCCAGCGGATGCAGCTCGCCCTCGATGGACAGCGGCGCGCCGGCGTCCACGCGGCCGGCGATGCGCACGGTGGCAGGCCGCGGGTCGAAGGCAGCCACGGCGGAGACCTCGCCGCTGACGTCGGTCAGGCGGGCGGAGTAGTTGGGGCGGATGAAGTTGTCGGTGAAGTCGACGCGGCCGTTGAGCAGCCGCACCGAGCGCCAGCGCAGGTCGCGAGGTGCGGCAGGGGGTGCTGCGGAGGAGGCGGCCGACGCCGGCGTCGCGCCCGCGGACGCTGCCTGCACGGGCGGTGCCGACGGCAGCGCGGTGGATGCACTGCCGCTGCCGGCGGGGGCGCTTGCCGCGTCGGCGGAGGTGATGGAGCGCGGCCCGGTCTCGCCCTGGCGCCGCACGATGTCGCGCAGGTTCAGCTCGCCCCTGGCGTTGATGATCAGCCGGCCGTAGAAGTCGCGCAGTTCGATGCGGCCCAGGTCCGCATGGAGCTGCTCACCCTGCGAACGGATGTCGGCGCCGTTGAGCGAAAGCTCGCGCCAGCGCAGGAAGTCGGTCTGGCTGACGCGGTCCTGGGCGCTGAGGTCGGTCAGCGCCAGGCGGCCGCGCAGCTGCCAGTCCAGTGCGGGGGCGGACGCGGCCTCCCCGGCCGGGCCCGCGGCGGCGCGCGGCGCGTGGGCCTGCACGGTGGCGTCGACCTCGGCGCGCGCGGTGGCGATGCGGACGTTGAGGTAGGGAGCCAGGTAGGGCTGCAGCATCCGCAGGTCCAGCGCCTTCACGCCGACCTTGCCCTGCAGCTCCAGCGGCGCGGGCTGCAGGTTGCCGCTGAGGCTGACGCGGCCGTCCTGCTGGGCACGGGTGTCGAGGTCGAAGGCGATGCGCCGGCGCAGGTCGCTGGACAGGCCGCGCAGGCGCAGCCGTGCCTGGTTCAACTGCCACTGCGCGGTGGGCTCGACGGCGTGGTCGGACAGCTCGGCGCGACAGTCGTCGCAATGCAGCTCGGCCAGCTCCAGGCGCGGTGCCGGCGGCGTGGGCGCGGCGGACGGCGAGGCCGCAGCCGACGCCGCAGGCCCGGCGCCCGCGGCGCGTGCGGCGGTGGCCTGGGGCAGCAGCGGGAGCTGGCCGTCGGCATCACGGCTGGCCTTGAGGTCCAGTGCCTGCACGGCCAGGCGCCTGGCCGCCGCACGCTTGAGTGCCGCGCCGTTGACGCCCAGGCCCAGCTCGCCCTCCAGGCCCTCCAGCGCCACGCGCTTCCAGCCCAGGCGGTCCTCGCTGCTGCCATGGGGCTGCAGGCGCACGTCGTCCAGCTGCAGGCTGCCGGCACTCCAGCTCAGCGCCGCGGGCGTGGCTGCCAGTTCAACGCGCAGGCTGGCCTGCCCGCGCGCCAGGCGCAGCGGCAGCGCCTGTTGCCAGGGGGTGAGCCAGGGTTGGGGCTGCAGGGCATCGGCCTGCAGCCTGGCCTTCACCCGGCGCGCGTCGGGTTCCAGCTCGGCGCTGGCCTGCAGCTTGCCGCCCAGGCTGTCGGCCAGTTGCAGGTCCAGCGCCGCCGGCGGCGTGCCGGGACGCGAATCCAGGCGCTCCACCTTCAGCTTCACCGGGCCCAGCACGGGCAGGGCGGTGGCCGGCGTCTCCTTGTGGGGATGCAGGGCCAGGCGCTCGGCGTCCAGGTCGATGCGGGCGACGCGCCAGCGCCACGCGGGCGCGGCCGTCGCAGGCGCCGAGGGCAGCACGGACGATGCCGTGGGCGAGGCCGCCTCGGCCTTGGGCTCGGCGCGCCTGCCGGACGCGCGTGCGGCCGGCGGGTCCAGCGCCGCGTCCACCTGCCAGCCCGCCAGCGCCAGGCGCTGCACGTTCAGCTCGCGTTGCAGGGGCAGGACGTCGAGGCCCTCGACGGACAGGCGGGCGAAGCGCGTCTGCACGCCCCAGGCCGGCAAGTCGGCCTGCACGCCGCTGAGCTCGGCACGGGCCTGCACCTGCAGGCGGTTGCCCGCGCCGCCGGCGCCTTCCTCGAACACCACGCGGCCGCTGGCCGCGAGCTGGCCGGCGCGCACGTCGACGCGCATGTCCTCGGGCAGCAGGGGGCGCAGGGCGTTGGCCCATTGCTCGATGCTGATGCCGCTCCACTGCCACTGCAGCTCCGAGTGCCGCCCGCGCGCGAAGGGCCGGCTGCGGCCGCTCAGGCGCAGCGGGCTGCCGTCGATGCGCGCCTCCAGCTGCGGCTGCACGTCGATGGCGACCTTGCTCGGCAGGTTGCTGATGAAGGGGATGCCGACCTGCAGCTCGCTGACGCGGTGCTCCTGCTTGAGCACGTGGTCCAGGTAGTCGAGCACGCCGTCCTTCAGGCGGATGTTGTTGAGCGAGAAGCGCGCCGGCTCGCCCTCGGACGCCGGCTGGCCGCGCAGGCGCTCGATCATCGGCGAGACGTTCAGCTGCTGTGCCGATACGCGCTCGATGCGCAGGCGCGGCGACTGCAGCGTCAGGCTGTCGAGCACGGGTGCCAGGCGCCACAGTGATTCGATGGACAGGTCCACGTCGGCCGCGGCCAGCGTGAGCCAGGGCGCATCCGCGGGGCCGATCGACAGGTCCTGCACCCGCGCGGCCAGGCGCCAGGGCGAGACCTCGAGCCGGCTCATGTGCACCGGCGTGCCCAGGGCCTGGCTGGCCTGCTCCTCCAGGTGAGGCTGGGCCCAGCGGGGCAGCAGCCAGCCCAGGCCCACGGTCCATGCCAGGGCCAGGACCATCAGCGCGATGGATACTCGCGCCAGCCGGCGCAGAGCGGGACGCCTGGAGGCGTTCTCGTTCGGGGACTGCGCGGGAGCGGCTTCGGTCATCGGCGCGGGCAGATCGTCGTCGTTCGGCAGGTCAACATCGAGTTCAACAGCGAACGGCGCCCGCAAGGGGCGGGGCCGGGAGGGGGAGTATGTCGGAGGATAGGCTTTACGGCATCAGCCAGGTGTGGTTCGCGCTGGCGCTGCTGGTGGCGGTGCTGGCGGTCGCCGAACTGGGCTGGCGCTGGGGGCGGCGCCGGCACGCGCAGGCGGATGACGGCGAACGCAACCAGGTCAGCGCCATATCGGCAGCGGTGCTGGGCCTGCTGGCCTTGCTGATCGGCTTCACCTTCTCGATGGCGGTCAACCGCTTCGACCTGCGTCAGGGCCTCGTGCTGGAGGAGGCCAACGCCATCGGCACCACCGCGCTGCGCGCCCAGTTGCTGCAGCCGGCGGCCGAGGCCGAGGTGGTGCGGCTGCTGCGCCAGTACGTGCAGGTGCGCCTGGACTTCCACGACGCAGGCATCGACGAACGCCGGCTGCACGCGGTGAACGCGCAGACGGCCGTGGTCCAGCAGGCGCTGTGGCGGGTGGCGATGCAGCAGGCCCGCGGCGGCGGCAACGCGGCCCAGGTGAACCTCTTCATCATGGCGCTCAACGACACGATAGACCTGCACGGCAAGCGCCTGGCCGCGATGCGCAACCACGTGCCGCCGACGGTCATCCTGCTCCTGCTGCTGGTGACGCTGGGCGCGGTGGGCCTGGTGGCCTACGGCGGCGGGCTGCATGCGCGGCGCCAGCTCGTGGCGCAAACGGTGCTCGCGGTGCTGCTGGTGCTGGCCATCATGCTGATCGTCGACCTGGACCGCCCGCGCCGTGGGCTGATCCTCGTCAGCCAGCAGAGCATGCTCGATACGCAGCAGGAACTGGATGCGGCGGTGCTGCCGGTTGCCGGCGACTAGGGCGCCTGCACCGACTCCGAGCCCGCGTCGATGAAGGACGCGGCCAGCCGGGCGATGCCGCGGCCCACGGCGGGCAGCTCCAGCGGCAGGCCCTAGCTTCCCGGGCGCAGCAGCGCCAGCATGTCCTCCGGCTCGCGGATCTGCGCGTCCGCGCCCCAGGTCTGCAGCTCGGCCTGGCCCAGGTAGCCCCACTCGACCGCCACCGCCGGCATGCCGGCGGCATGCGCGGCCTCGACGTCGCGCAGGTCGTCGCCCAGGTAGACGGCCTCGGCCGGGGTGATGCCCAGCCGCTTGCAGGCTTCCAGCAGCGGGGCGGGGTGGGGCTTGGCGTGCGGCGTGGTGTCGCCCGCGATGACGACTGCGGCGCGTTCCTGCAGGCCGAGGCCCGCGACCACCGGGGCGGTGAAACGCATGATCTTGTTCGTCACGATCCCCCAGCGCAGGCCACGCGCCTCGATGCCCGCCAGCAAGGCGGCGATGCCGTCGAAGAGGCGGCTGTCGCGGTCCAGGCGGCTTTCGTAGATCTCGAGGAAGGCGACGCGGTGGGCTTCGTACTCCGGATGGCCGGGCTGCATCTGCAGGCCCGCGCCCAGCAGGCCGCGGGCGCCGGCCGAGGCCCAGGGGCGCAGCAGCGCCAGGTCCATCGGCGCCAGGCCCTTGCGCGCGCGCAGGTCGTTCAGCGCGCCGCCGAGGTCGGGTGCGGTGTCGGCCAGCGTGCCGTCGAGGTCGAAGAGGATGGCCCTCGCGGCGAAGCGCGCGGTGGTCATGCCGCGGCCTTGCGGCAGGCCAGCATGTAGTTCACGCTGGTGTCGCCGGACAGCCAGTAGCGCTGGGTCAGCGGGTTGTACTGCAGGCCCCGCATGCCCGCGGCGTCCAGGCCGGCGTCGCGCGTCCAGCGCGCCAGGTCGGCCGGCTTGATGAAGCGGGCGTACTCGTGCGTGCCCTGGGGCAGCAGCTTGAGCACGTACTCGGCGCCGACGATGGCGAAGAGCCAGGCCTTGGGGTTGCGGTTGATCGTCGAGAAGAAGACCCAGCCGCCGGGCTTGGCCATGGCCGAGCAGGCGGCGACCACCGATGCCGGGTCGGGCACGTGCTCCAGCATCTCCATGCAGGTGACGATGTCGAACTGGCCGGGCCGCTCGGCGGCCAGCGCCTCGGCCGCGACGGCGCGGTACTGGATGTTGGACACGCCGGCTTCCAGCGCGTGCAGCTGCGCCACCTTCAGCGGCTTGTCGGCGAGGTCGATGCCCAGCACCTGGGCCGCGCCGCGGCGGGCCATGGATTCGGCCAGAATGCCGCCGCCGCAGCCCACGTCCACCACCTGCTTGCCGCGCAGGCCGGCCTGGCGGTCGATCCAGTCCAGGCGCAGCGGGTTGATCTCGTGCAGGGGGCGGAACTCGCTGGCCGGGTCCCACCAGCGGTGGGCGAGCTCGGAGAACTTGGCCAGTTCCTGTGGGTCGACGTTGGGTGTGGTGAGGACGGGGGAATTCATGCCGCGATGCTACGCCGACAATCGGCACAGGCCCCTTTAGAAAGACATCCGATGCTCAAGCTCTACGGCATTCCCAACTGCGACACGGTGAAGAAGTCCCGCGCGCGGCTGGACGAACTCAGGCTGGACCACAGCTTCCACGACTTCAAGAAGCAGGGCGTGCCCGCCGACCGGCTGGACGCCTGGATCGCCGCCCTGGGCTGGGAGGCGCTGGTCAACCGCAAGGGCACGACCTGGCGCAAGCTCGACGAGGTCGTGCGCGAGGCTGTGACGGATGCTGCGTCGGCGCGTTCGCTGATGCTGGAACAGCCCAGCCTCATCAAGCGGCCGGTGGTCGAGCACGGCGGCAAGGTGGTCGGCGTGGGCTACGAGGCGGTCCAGAAGCTGGCGCTGTAGCGCGGCGGGCCGGCAAGGGCCTGCTCGTGCAAGGGACGTTGCGGGTGTCTTCTGATATATCGTACGATATATCTATCGACACACTCATACGACACGCACCATGCGCCTTCCCTTTCTCCACGGCTGG
>SCTQ01000114.1 GCA_004322345.1 Aquabacterium sp.
CGGTGCCGCAGCAGCTGGTCGAGGCGCACGCCTACGAAGACCTCGCGCACGACCTGCTCAACGAGCTGCAGTGGGCGCAGCCCGTGGGCGCCGTCACAGGCTGGCTGGCGCGGCGTTTCGGTTGAGGAGGAAGGGCCCGGCCGCGCTTCTGCTCAAATCGCTGCCATGCCACGATCCAAGCCCGCTCCCGTGCCCGACTCGCCCGCCGCGGATGCCGCCGCGGCGGCCGGCCTCGGCACCGAGGCGCCCGTCACCGACACCCGCACGCGGCTGCTGCAGGCTGCGGCTGCCGAGTTCATCGACCACGGCTACGCCCATACCGACACCAACCGCATCGCGCGGCGCGCGGGCTTCGCGCCGCAGACCTTCTACCGCTGGTACCGCGACAAGGTGCATGTCTTCGTGGAGGTGCACCGCGCCTGGGAGGAGGCCGAGTGGGCGATGCTGGAGGCCTTGTTCACCCAGCACGCGGAAGGCACGCAGATCGCCGAGGCCTGCGTCGAGGGGCACCGCTCCTTCCTGCTCTTTCGCCGCCACCTGCGCCAGCTCGCGGTCGAGCATCCGCTGGTGCGTGCCGCGCGCGCCGAGACGCGCCGCCGCCAGCTCGCCGAGCTGCGCCGCTGGAACCCCGCGCTGGACGACGAGGAGGCCGCAGCGCTGCTGGTGCAGTTCGAGCGCCTGTGCGACGCGCTGGCCGAAGGCGAGTTCGCCGACCTGGGCTTGAGCGGCAGCGGCGCGATGCGTGCCCTGGCCCGCGTGATCGAGGAGCTGCGCCCGCGGCCCGAGGCTCAGCGCGGTGCCAGCACTCCTGGAAGCTCGTAGATCTTTCCCGCGAAAGTGGCGGTGTAGAGGCTGGTGGCCGAGAAGCCCTGGCCCGGCTTGCCCGGCGTCACCGAGCTGATGAAGGGCATGCCGCGCGCCAGCACGCAGATCGCGCCGGTGTCGGCGTCGATGCGCCACAGCTGGCCGGCCAGGAAGGCCGCGCTGTACAGCCGTCCCGAGTCGTCGCGGGTCAGGCCGTCGATGAACACCAGCGATTGGGCATCCGGCGCAGTGGCCACCGTGCGCACCTGCGCAGTGGTGGTGTCGATGGCCAGCACCTTGGCCGGCAGCGACTGGTTCATGTAGAGCGTGCGGCCGTCGGGGCTCAGCGCCAGGCCGTTGCCGTTGCGCTTGATCCAGCCGCGCTGCACCGTGCCGTCGGGCAGCACGCGGTCCAGGCTGTCGGCCAGGTCGTCGGAGGCATAGAAGGTGCCGTCCGGCGCGCGTGCCACGCCGTTGGCCATGGACAGGCCCTTCGCATACGGCGTGACGGCGCCGGTGTCCAAGGCGATGCGCACGATGCGGCCCTGGGCCAGTTGCGGCAGCAGCCCGCCCAGGCCGTTGCCCAGGCCCATGTAGACATCGTTCTGCGGGCCCAGCGCCAGGCCGCCGCCTTCGGCCAGGTCGCCGGCCAGCACCGCAGGTTCGGCGCCACTGCGTGCGACGACTTTCAGCGCCTTGGCACTGGTGTCGTTGTAGAGCAGCCGCCCGGCCGGGTCGAAGACCAGCGATTCCAGGATGCCCTGGCCCTTGACCAGGACCACCGGCGTGACGGCTTCCGGGCAGTCGGGCAGCTTGCCGGCGAAGGCGGCGGGCATCGCGGCCAGGGTGCAGGCCAGGGCCAGGGTGTGGGCGCGCGTCGGTGTCATGCAGGGAGCTCCTCGGTATCTCGTTCGTGTCAGGTGATATGTTCATCACGGCGCCAATGCTGATCGAGCGGGTTTACACCGGGTCGGTGCACGAACCCTGAAGCACGGGGCGGGGTGACCCGCGACGGCCGTCGTCGCGTGTCGATCGGGCACGAAAAAGCCACCCGAGGGTGGCTTTCTGAGGGACGCGGCCTGCGACCGGCGTCGGTTCACTCGGACGCCGGCTTGCGGCGTCGGGCCCGCCAGGCGGCGGCGCCCAAGCCGAGGCCCACCAGTGCATAGGTGCCGGGCTCGGGAATGGGGCCCGGAGCGGACTTCCAGGTGCCGACAGCGGTGACGGCGAAGAGCACGCTTACTTCGCTCGCGGCTGCCGAGATGCCGTCGTACTCGTTGTCGTAGTCCAGGCTCAGCGAGCCCTGGAAGCTGCCGTTGTAGATCTCGTGCAGGGGGTCGCTGCCGTTCTGCTCGAAGTGCAGGTCCTGCGAGATGCCGGAGCCGAAGCTGGAGAAGTACGGCTGAGCGCCGGCCCGCACGCCGAGCGTGGCCAGGACGGTGTGGGACTCGGTCTGGCAGTCGGCGCAGTCGAAGACGCCGTTGAGCTGCAGGCTGACGTCGGCCGTGACGGTCAGCCGGGTGTTGACCGACAGCAGGCCCGCGACCGCGTTGCGCTGCGGCAGCCCTGCCGGGACCAGCACGTCGTTGTAGATCGAGGTCGAGCCGATGCCTGCGCCGGCGACGTAGATCCCGCTGCCGGTGAGCCCCGAGGCAGCGGACGTGTTGACGAGGTAGGTGCCGTTCAGCGCCTGCGAGACGACCTGCACGCCGCCCAGGCTGGCGTCGCGCAACAGCGTGGAGCCGGCGGTGCCGAACTGCATCTGTGCCGGGTCCAGCATGTCGAGTCCGAAGTCGCCCTCGGGGTCGGGGCTGAGGACGAAGCTGCCGACGCCGGTGATCGTCGTGCTGCCCTGGTCGGTGAGCAGCGTGTACGAGGGCGCGATGCCGTCGTCCGGATTGAGGTCGGTCAGCGTGAAGCGGATGTGGGTCAGCTCGGCGCTGGCGCTGGCGCTGGCCTGCGCAGGAGGGGCGCAGGCCAGTGCGGCGCAGGCGCAGGCCGTCAGGGCGAGCCTGGATGCGATGGTCATGTGTCCTCCCGGGTGCGTGGCTGTTGGTCGCCGTGTGGTGGCATGGGTCGATGTGGCCGGCCTGCTTGTCAGATTAGGCGGAGACCGTGACCCTGTGCTCAGGGCAAGCACGGCAGGCGGCCACCGCGGATGAGGGAGGCGGGAATCCCTCGCCGCAAGAAGCAGGGCCGCCCGCAGGCGACCTGGCGCGGGAGCTGCGCGGCTCGCCAGCGCGGTCTCGCGCCGCCGCCCTCAGAGCCCGCCGACGAAGCGCAGCAGCTCCTGCGCGAAGGCCCGCGGCTGCTCGACGGCGCTCAGGTGCGCCGCCTCCAGCGTCACCAGCTTCGAGCCCGCGATGCCCGCATGCAGCGCCTGCGCCATCGCCGGCGGCGTGCCCTCGTCATGCGCGCCGGAGATCACCAGCGCAGGCACCTCGATCTCGTGCAGGCGCGACAGCGTGTCCACCTCGCGCACCGCCGATCCGCAGGCCAGGTAGGCCTGCGGATCGGTCGCTTCGAACAGCCGGCGCGCGCGCGCCACCGTGGCGGCGCCGCGGCCCGCGCGGAAGTCCTGCGTGAAGAAACGGCTCATCGTGCCCTCGGCGATGGCGTCCAGGCCGCGGTCGCGTGCGGCGGCCAGGCGCTCGTTCATCGCCTGGCGGCCGGTGGCGGGGTACTGGCCGGTGGTGTTGGCCAGCACCAGCGCGCGCAGCCGCGCGGCGTGGCGCAGCGCGAACTCCTGGCCCACCATGCCGCCCATCGACAGGCCGACCCAGACCACGGGGCCGCTGCACAGTCCGCGGGCCTCCAGCTCGTCGAGCAGGCGTGCCGCGTCGTCTGCCAGGTCGGCCAGCGTGAAGGCGCCGCCGCTCAGGTCGCTGCGGCCATGGCCGCGCGTGTCGGCGCAGACCAGCGTGTGGTGTTCAGCCAGCTCGTCGGCCACGCCGTCCCACATCGAATGGTCCTGGCCCAGCGCGTGGCTGAAGAAGAAGGTGGCGCGCGGCGCACCGCGCCGCGGCGTGCGCACGCTGGCGTGCTGTCGCGGGCGGCTGGTGGTGAACACGCTGCGGCCGGTGCCCGGGTGTGCCGCCTGGTCGGCGGGCTGGGGCGTCACCTCGTAGCCCAGCTCGCGCAGGATGCCGGTGGCGCGGACCATCGCGGTGTTGGCGGCAGGCACGCCGGCGTAGATCGCGAACTGGATCAGCGCCTCGCGTAGCTGGTCCACGGTCAGTGCGCCCTCGTTGCCCGGCGTCAGCGCGCCGCGCAGGTGGCCGTCGAACTCCTCCCAGCGGCCCAGCGCGCTGGTGATGGCCAGCACGATGAGGCGGCGCGAGGACCAGTCCAGCCCCGGCCGCCCCCACACGCCCTGCCAGGCGTAGCGCGTCATGAAGTTCTGGAACTCGGCGTTGAAGCTGGTGGCATGGGCGAAGGCGCGGTCGACGAAGGCGTCGCTCATCGCGGCGCGGCGGTTGGCCAGGCCGCGCTCGAGTTCGTGGTCGAAGGGAGGGGTGGGATCCTGGGACATGGCGGTGCTCGAAGACGGATGCGCAATGCGGCCCATTGTGCCGAGCGCGGCTTGCCACTCTTCCCAAGCAGGGTCCGGTCCATGCATATTGGGCACCGTCGTCGCCAGCCGGAGGGCGCGGCAAGCCCCAGGGGCTGTTGGCACTGGTTCCGGACGGTCGCAAGGAGCCCGCGACATGGCCCTCCAGAACGTCCCCATCGGCGCGCGCATCGCAGCGCTCGCCGGCATGCTCTTGCTGATGATGGCGCTGCTGGGCGGCCTGGCCTGGCTGGAGCTGCGCCGCGACGCCGCGCGGCTGGACGCCACCGTCGAGCAGGCGCGCACGCTGCAGGAATCCGCCGACCTGGCACGCCAGGCCCAGGTGCGCTTCAAGATCCAGGTGCAGGAGTGGAAGAACCTGCTCTTGCGCGGAGGAGACCCCAAGGCCTTCGTGACCTACCGCGACGGTTTCTTCAAGGAGGGCGACGAGGTGCGGGCCGACCTGTCCCGCCTGCAGGCCGACCTGTCCAGGCTCGGCCTGCCGCCCACGCTCGTCGCCGAGGCACTGGCCACCCACGCCACGCTGATGGAGCGCTATCGCGCCGCCCTGGCCCAGTACCAGCCCGGCGAGGCCGGCAGCGCGCAGAAGGTGGACCGGCTGGTCAAGGGCATCGATCGTGCGCCCACGCAACACATCGACGAGATCGTGCGCCAGGTGCTGCAGGCATCGGCCAAGCTGCTGGAGGAGCGGCGGCTGCAGACCCATGCCCAGCTGCGCACCCTGGTGTGGGGCCTGTGCGTGCTGCTGCTGGGTGCGATCGGGCTGGGTGCGGCCAGCGCCTGGGTGATCGTCCGCGGCATCGTGCGTCCGCTGCGCGCCGCGGTGACGGTGGCCGCCGACGTGGCTGACGGCAGGCTGGGCCTGTCGACGGACGCAGGCCACGGTCGCGACGAGACCGGCCGCATGCTCGACGCCCTGGTGCGCATGGACGGCAGCCTGTCGCACGTCGTGGGCCAGGTGCGCAGCAGCGCCGAGATGGTGGCCCAGGCCACGTCCCAGATCGCCTCAGGCAACCAGGACCTGTCCAGCCGCACCGAGGCACAGGCTTCCAGTCTGGAGCAGACGGCCGCCGCACTGGAGCAGCTGACGGCGGCCGTGCGCCAGAGCGCCGACAACGCGCGCCACGCCAGCGAGCTGAGCGCGCGCGCCTCGCAGGTGGCGGAGCAAGGCGGCCTGGCGGTGCAGGACGTGGTCGCGACCATGACCGACATCCAGGACAGCGCGCGCCGCATCAACGAGATCATCGCGGTCATCGACGGCATCGCCTTCCAGACCAACATCCTGGCGCTGAATGCCTCGGTGGAGGCGGCGCGCGCAGGCGAGCAGGGCCGCGGTTTCGCGGTGGTGGCCGACGAGGTGCGCGCGCTGGCCCAGCGCAGCGCGGGCGCGGCGCGCGAGATCAAGGAACTGATCGGCACCAGCGTCGAGCGCGCCGAACGCGGCTTCGCCCTGGTGACCCAGGCCGGCGGCACCATCGCCGAGGCGGTGCAGGCCGTGCACGAGGTGCGCAGCGTGGTGGCCGAGATCAGCACCACCGCCGGCGAACAGTCCAATGGCATCAGCCAGGTCAACGAGGCCATCGTCCAGATGGACACCGCGACCCAGCACAACGCGGCTCTGGTGGAGCAGGCCGCCGCGGCGGCGGCATCGCTGCGCCAGCAGGCAGACAGCCTGGTGAGGGCCGTGGCCTTCTTCAAGCTGGGCGGGGTTTGAGCCCCTCGGGCCACGGGTACGTGGCCCGGTCCCCCGTGGGGACGGGGCCGGCTTGGGACGGCCCGGCGCTCGGCCCCTGCCGCCTCCGCCAGTCGGCGATGCTGGCGGGGGCGGTGAACGGGTGCTGCGGGGGCGGCCCGGCGCTCGAGTTGTGTGGGCCCCTCGGGCCACGAGTACGTGGCCCGGTCCTCCCAAGCAACCGTGTTGGGCGTCAAGCCGGATGAAGCGAGGCATCCCAGGGGCGGCCGGACTTGGCGATGGCGTTGAGCATAGTCAGTAGCTTGCGCATGGCGGCGACCTGGGCGACCTT
>SCTQ01000115.1 GCA_004322345.1 Aquabacterium sp.
CAGCCGGTCCAGCGCTTGAAGGCACGCGTGAAACTGTGGCGGTCGGAGAAGCCCAGGCGCTCGCTCAGGGCCTCGATGTCGCCGCTGTCGCGCAGGGCCGCTTCGGCCAGGCGCTGGCGGCAGCGCGAGCGCAGGTCGGAATACGACAGGCCGGCTTCGTTGAGCCTGCGCTGCAGGGTGCGCGGATGCAGCTTCAGGCGCGCGGCCATGTCCTCCATCGAGATCGACAGCAGGGCGGCGTCGCCCATGAGGCCGTGCTCGATCTGCTCGATCACCCCCGCCTCGGGCACCGGCGGCAAGGTGCGCTGGACGATGGCCTGGGCCTGCTGGTTCAGCGCGGGCATCGCGCCGCGCAGCGGCAGGTCCAGCAGGTGGCGCGGGAAGAGCGCGGCGTTGCGCGGCTGGCTCACGCTCACCGGCAGGCCGAAGGTGCGCTCGAACAGCGCGTGCAGCTCGGGGCCCGGGTCGTGCCGCAGCTGGGCGCTGCAGCCCGGCGGCACCTCTCCCAGCATCAGGCGGCTGAACTTGTGGATGCCGGCCAGGGCCATTTCGATGCTGTGGGCCACGTCCTCGGGGGACAGGTCCGGATGGCCGTAGTCCACCACCAGGGCGGCGGTGTCGCCCGCTTCCTCCAGCCGGATCTGCATCAGGGGCAACGCCCGGCTGACCCAGGCTAGTCCGGCCAGGGCCTGGCGCAGGGTCGGGCTGGTGGTGAGGAAGGTCTCCAGCGCGGGCAGGTGGTCGAAGGCGAACATTTCGCCGGCCACCAGCGGAAAGTGGAAGTCCGGCCGGGCCGCCTTCACGCAGGCGTGCATCAGCTCGCTGAGGGTGCGGGGATGGATGCGGGGCATCAGGCCGCCGCCCAAAGCATCCCCGACACCGGCCGCGCGGAACAGCGGCTCGATGTTGAAGCGGCAGTGCACGGCCGCCTTCACCCAGGTCGTGGGTGCGACGAAAGGGACGGACTCGGGCAAGGGCTGGGACGACGCCATGGCCTGCATTGTTCCCCAGCGCCGGCTTGTGGCGGGTCAGAACGCATGCATGCCCCGCGGCGTGGCCTGCGGCAGCGCGAAGGCCAGCGCAGCCTGGCGGCGCATCAGGTCCATCACGCCCAGCTGGCCGGGCAGCGACGGCAGCCTGGCGCCCCAGTGGCGATAGAGCGTGTACGCATTGGTCACCATGCGCTCGGGCGAATCCCAGGCCGCCCAGGGCCGGCGGCGGAACTCCGCGCCCAGCACGACGCTGCGCGCCGCCGCGTCCGGCGCCATGCCCTGCAGCAGGCAGCGATGCAGGGCCTCCTGCGCGTGGTCCCAGTAGTCGATGACGTCCTGCACGTCGGCAGGAGCGGCCAGGGGGCCGTGGCCGGGCACGATGATGTCCACGTCCAGCGCCTGCAGGCGCTTGAGGCCGGCGACCAGGCTTTCCACCGGGCCGGCCCACATCACGGGCGTCACCCCGGTGAACAGGATGTCGCCCGCATAGGCCACCCGCTCGTCGGGCACGTGCACGATGGCGTCGCCATCGGTGTGGCCGGGGCCGACCTCGATCAGCCGCAGCTGCAACCCGCGCAGGTCCAGCACGCGTTCGCCGCTGAAGCCCTGGTCGGGCGAGGTGATGCGCACCGGCGCGAAGTCGTAGGGCGCGAACATGCCGGACATGTAGTGGCCGAAGCGGTCCAGCCCCGCCAGGGGCAGGTGGCGCAGCACGCGGCCGCCGAGCTTGAGCGCCTGCAGCGCGCGCGGGTTCATGTGATGCATCTGGTGGATGCAGGCGTGCGTGGCGTGGATGGGGCGGCCGGGGAAGAGCTGGTTGCCCCAGCAGTGGTCGCCGTCGGCATGCGTGTTGACGACCAGCTCCACCGGTGCGCGCTCCAGCACCGGCGCGCAGGCGGCGAGCATCTCCTGCGTGTAGTTCAGGTCCCAGCAGGTGTCGACCAGCGCGCTGGCGCCTTCGGCTTCGACGAGGCCGATGTTGGTCTCCCCCCAGGACCCGTTGGGCACCATCCAGGCCAGGCAGCGCGGGCTGATGCGGTAGAGCCCTTCGCGAAAGCGTGCGGGCTCGCCGAAGCGGCTGGCGCGCGGCGGCGGGCCGGCCAGCCATTGCGCCCCCGCGGGCAGCCGCTCAGCGGATGACATGCACGATCTCGCCGATGGGCTCGATCACCAGGCGCAGCGTGTCGCCGGGCGCAAGCCAGGTGTCCGTTTCCATGCCGCAGCCGCCAGGCAGCGTGCCGGAGGCGATCAGCTCGCCGGGGTGCAGCTGCTCGTCGCGCGACAGGTGGGCCAGCACCTGGCCGGGCGTCCAGCGCATGCCTTGCGTGGAGGTGCGCGAGACCAGCTTGCCGTTGATCTCCACCGTGGCCTGCAGCCGGCCCACGCGCGGCAGGATCTCGTCGGCCGTGACCAGCGTCTGCGACATCGAGCTGAGGAAGTGCTTGGACTTCTGCGGGCCCAGGCCGGTGCGCATCTCGTCGCGCTGCACGTCGCGGGCGGAGAAATCGTTGACGACGACGAAGCCGCCGATGGCAGCCTCGGCTTCCTCGGGCGTCGCGTTCAGCAGGGGCCTGCAAAGGACCCAGCCCAGCTCCAGCTCGTAGTCCAAAGCCCGCGTGTAGCCGGGCGTCTTCACCTCGGCGCCGCTGGGCACGAAGGTCAGGTGGTTGCCGAAGTAGTAGATGGGCTGTCGCTGCCACAGCGCGCCGGGGCGGAAGGCCGGGAAGGGGCGCCGTGTCAGCGCCTCCACAGCCTGGGTGAGACGAAAGGACAGCGGCAGGAAGCGCCGCGCGTAGCCGCGCGAGGACTGGATCCAGTGCTGCTCGAAGAGCATGCCGTCGCGGAAGGACAGCGGCTGCAGTGGCAGCAGGCCACCGCCCGGCGAGTGCCGCGCCGGCGTGTGCAGCCAGTCGAAGCCGCCGTCCGCAGGCAGGTCCACCCAGTCGCCGGCGACCTGCCGCTGCAGCACGCCGCCCGTCGTCGCGAGATCGGTCCTTCTTCGTAGCTTCAATCGGCACCCCGGTTCGTAGCCAATCGGCTACGTCATGAGGCGCGCACTGTATCCAGCTGGCTACGCTGGGTCAACCGCGCCGGCGCGCCAGCGCCAGGCCGGCGGCGCCCAGGCCGAACAGCGCCCAGGAGGCAGGCTCGGGCACTGCCAGGATGGCCGCGGCACCGCCGGCGCGGATCTGGGCGATCCGGGCGTCGGACAGCGTCTCGTCGAAGACGAAGACGTTGTCGGCCACGCCGTCGAAGGGGGCGTCGCAGCAGGGGTTGCGGCCCAGCACCAGGCTGCCGAGGCCGGGGCCGAAGCTGACACCCGTGGCGTCCACCTGCGTGCCGTCGACGAAGAGGCTCCAGGCGCCGGTGGCCTGGTCGTGGCGCACGGCCACGAAGGTCCAGGTGTCCAGCGCCGCGGGCGCGCCGTAGACCACGCCGTCGCCGCGGAAGGCGGACCAGCCGGTGGCGCCGCCGCGGGCATCGATGTCGATGGTGCGGTCGTAGCCCTGGTCGTCGTGGCTGAGCACGCCGACGATGGGCGTGTTGCCGTTGGTCTTGAACCAGCCGCCGAAGGTGACTTGCGGCATCGCGGACGTGTTGATGTCCAGGCCGGTGAAGGTGACGTATTGGTTGGCCGCGGCCTGGAAGGCGATGCCCTGGCCTTGGTAGCCGGCGGCGAACGTGGGGCCGTTGGTGGCCGTGCCGGCATAGGACGCGGAGGCAGCGTTGCCCAGCGTGCCCTCGAACGTATAGAAAGCCTGCAGCGACGCGGCTGCCGGCAGCGTGGCGCCGGCGCAGGCGAGCGCGGCGAGGGTCTTGGTGATGTTCATCGTGGCCTCCGTTCTTGTCTGGGTGCAGCGCGCAGCAGCGTAGCAGCGGCTCTCCGCGCAAGCTGCAACCGCTTGTCTTTGTCTGCCGCGCCTCCGGGAGCGGGTGTGTTCAGGCCTTCAGCGCCGCGGTATGGAAGGCCAGGTGATCGGCCATGAAGCTCTGGATGAAGTAGTAGCCGTGGTCGTAGCCCGCATGGCGGCGCAGGGTCAGCGGCTGTCCCACGGCAGCGCAGGCCTGCTCGAAGGCCTCGGGGTGCAGCTGGTCGGCCAGGAATTTGTCGGCCAGGCCCTGATCGATGAGGATGCCCTGCGGATAGGGTGCGGCCTTCTGCAGGCGCATCAGCGCACTGGCGTCATGCGCCAGCCACAGCGCGCGGTTGCCGCCGAGGTAGCCGGTGAAGGCCTTCTCGCCCCACGGGCAGGACGAGGGCGCGGCGATGGGCGCGAAGGCGGAGACCGAGCGGAACACGCCCGGGTGCCGCAAGGCCAGCGTCAGCGCGCCGTGCCCGCCCATCGAATGGCCGAAGACACCCAGGCGCGCCGGGTTCACCGGCAGCAGGGTGCTGACCAGCGTGCACAGCTCGTCGATGAGCCAGCTCTCCATGCGCCAGTGGCGTGCCCAGGGCTCCTGCGTGGCGTCGAGGTAGAAGCCGGCGCCGACGCCGAAGTCCCAGCTGTCGGCCTCGCCCGCCACGTTGGCGCCGCGCGGGCTGGTGTCCGGTGCGATCAGCACGATGCCGTGCTCGGCGGCAAAGCGCTGGGCGCCGGCCTTGATCGGGAAGGTCTCTTCCGTGCAGGTGAGGCCGGCCAGGTAGAACAGGGCGGGCAGCTTGGCGCCGGGCTCCAGCGCTTGCGGCGGCAGGTAGGCCGCGAACTTCATCGGCAAGCCGATGAGCCGGGAATCGTGCTGGTAGAAGCGCTGGAGGCCGCCGTGGCAATGGGATTCCGTTTGGAGGCTGGGCATGCCTCGAAGGTACTACCTTTTGGCGCGCCGCTGCACGGCCACCGCCAAGCCCAGGCCCAGCGCCGTCAGCATCCAGGTCGCAGGCTCGGGCACGGGGGTCAGCAGGAAGGCACGGCGCTCGCCGTTGAAGACGCCCCAGCCGACGATCTGGCCTTTGTCGTTGATCGCCTGGGCGCCTTCCAGCGTCCACCCGGACCCGTCGACGGCGTCGGTGAGCTCAACCATCGTTCCGCCCTGCCAGAGGAAGGCGTGGTTGGTACCTGCATCGTCCCGGTAGTTGCCGACGACCTGGCCGAGATCGTTGATGTCCGAAGCGAAGCTTTCCTGGCCCAGCGATACCAGGCCGGTCAGGCCCTGCCCGCCAGCCTCGGTGATGAAGGCGCGGGTGCCATTCAGGCTGCTGGCGTAGCCGACGATGGAGCCGGCGTTGTTGATGGCGCTGGCGAAGCTGCTGCCAGCGTTGCCCTCGATGAAGGTGCCGAGATCGCGCATGCCGGCGCCGATGGTGGCGACGAAGGCATGGCTCTGGCCGCCAGGGACGATCTCCGAATAGCCGACGACCTGGCCGGAGTCGTTGATGCCTTGCGCGCTGCTGCTGCCGCCCAGCGTCCCCAGGTCGGTCAGGGCGCCGCCACCGGGCGCCGTGACGAACGCGTGGGACGTGACGAGCCCGGTGTCCGGATCGGCCGGCAGCGCGGCACCACCGGCGACCTGGCCGCTGGCATTGATCGCACGCCCGCCGCTGCCTTCGCCGCCCAGCCCGGGCAGCCGGACTGCGCCACCGCCGCTGGCCGGGTCGTAGAAGAAGGCCGAACTACCGGTCACCTGGCCGGCACCATTGATGCCGTAGGCCGCGATGAGCCCGTAGGAATCCGGCGAAATGGTCACGGGCGCGCCGCCGTTGGGGGCGGTGACGAAGGCACGGGCCAGCCCATCGGCGGCGATGTGGGTGCCCACGACCTGCCCCTGGGCGTTGATGTCGAAGGCCACCAGGGCGCCGATCTGGTTCGACGAGAACCCCGAAGGGCCGAGGTCGGACACGGTGTAGGAAGCGGCCTGCGCGGGCGCCGCGACGGCGGCGGCCCCCAAGGCGGCGCATGTGGCGATCGCAACGCAGGAGCGTCGCAGGACGGAACGTACGGCGAACATCGAGGCCTCCCTGGCCAGCTTGTATCGGGCAGCAAGGCTCGCATGTGTGCGCCGCACGGGCAACGCACGGATCCCCCCGCGGGTGCGGGGAGACGCTGCCCGGCGCGGGTCAGTAGACGACCACCGAGCGGATCGACTCCCCGCGCTTCATCAAATCGAAACCTTCGTTGATCTGCTCGAGCTTCAGCTTGTGGGTGATCAGGTCGTCGATGTTGAGCTTGCCGTCCATGTACCAGTCGACGATCTTCGGCACGTCGGTGCGTCCGCGCGCGCCGCCGAAGGCCGAGCCTTCCCACTTGCGGCCGGTGACGAGCTGGAAGGGCCGGGTGGAGATCTCCGCGCCGGCCTCGGCCACGCCGATGATGATGCTGCGGCCCCAGCCCTTGTGCGTGCACTCCAGCGCCTGGCGCATCAGCTGCACGTTGCCCACGCACTCGAACG
>SCTQ01000116.1 GCA_004322345.1 Aquabacterium sp.
GCGCCTGGTCGCGGTGAAGGCGGTGACCGCCGCCTACCCGCTGCGCGGCGAGCTGCAGGTCAGCGACGGCAACGGCGCCGCGGAAGGCCCGGTGCAGAACGTGAAGGCCCGCCCCGAGCCCGGCACCGTGTGGGTGGAGGGCGGCGTGCTGGACGCGCTGCAGCTGAAGGTGGGCGACAGCCTGCTGCTGGGCGACTCGACGATGCGCATCGCCAGGCGCCTGCTGATCGAGCCCGACCGCGGCGCCGGCTTCATGGTCTTCGCGCCGCGCGTGCTGATGAACGATGCCGACCTCGCCGCCAGCGGCCTCGTCCAGCCGGCCAGCCGCGTCACCTGGCGACTGGCCGTGGCGGCGCAGCGCCCGGACAGCGCCGCCGACCAGGCCGCCGTGCGCAACTACCTGGAATCCGCCGAGCAGGAGATCCACAAGCGCAAGCTGCGTGGCGTGCGCGTGGAGTCGCTGGGCAACGGCCGCCCGGAGATGCGCCAGACCCTGGACCGGGCGGAGAACTTCCTCAAGCTCGTCGCGCTGCTGGCCGCGCTGCTGGCGGCCATCGCGGTGGGCATCGCCTCGCGCGACTACGCCATGCGCCGGCTCGACGCCTGCGCGCTGCTGCGCGTGCTGGGCGAGCCGCAGCGGCGCATCGCCGGCGGCTTCGCGGTCAGCTTCCTGGCCGCGGGCACGGTGGCCAGCGTGGCGGGCGTGTCGATCGGCCTGGTGCTGCATCAGGTCTTCGTGATCCTCGTGGGCTCGTTGGTGGGTGCTTCCTTGCCGGCGCCGGGCTGGTGGCCGGCGGCCTTCGGGCTGGCGGTGGGCTGGGTGCTGTGCGCGGGCTTCGGGCTGCCGCCGGTGCTGCAGCTGGCACGCGTGCCCGCACTGCGCGTGATGCGGCGCGACCTGGGCGAGCCGCGCGCGGCCTCGCTGGGCGTGAGCCTGGGCGGGCTGGTCGGCTTCGCGCTGCTGCTGTGGGCGGTGGCCGCGGATCCCAAGCTGGGGGCCTATGCGATCGCCGGCTTCGCGGCGGCGGGCCTGGTGTTCGCCGCGGCCGGCTGGCTGCTGCTGGCCGGGCTGCGCCGGCTGCTGCAAAGCCCGGTGGTCGCGGCCTGGCCGGCGTGGTGGCGGCTGGCCACGCGCTCGGCCACGGCGCGGCCGGGGCTGGCGGTGCTGCAGATCTCGTCGCTGGGCATGGGGCTGTTCGCGCTGCTGCTGCTGGTGCTGCTGCGCACCGACCTCATCGCCAGCTGGCGCCAGGCCACGCCGCCGGACGCGCCCAACCGCTTCGTCATCAACGTGCAGCCCGACCAGGCCCAGCCCTTCCGCGACAAGCTGGAGGCCGGCGGAGTCAGGCGCTACGACTGGTACCCGATGATCCGCGGCCGGCTGGTCGCGGTGAACGGCAAGGCGGTGGACTCGCGCAGCTACGACAGCGAACGCGCGCGCAACCTGATCGACCGCGAGTTCAACCTCAGCCACGATGCCCGGGCACCGGGCCACAACCCCATCGTGCAGGGTGAGTGGAAGACGGGGGCGAAGGACGAGATCAGCGTCGAGGAAGGCCTGATGAAGACGCTGGGCCTGGCCTTCGGCGACCGCTTGCGCTTCGATGTCGCGGGCCAGCTGGTGGAAGCGCGCATCACCAGCGTGCGCAAGGTGGACTGGTCGTCGATGCGGGTCAACTTCTTCGTCATGTTCCCGCGGGCGCAGATGCCCGAGATGCCGGTGACCTACATCGCCGCCTTCCGCGCCCCGGAGCGTGCGACCGGCAAGCTGACGCTGGACAGCGAGCTGTCGCGCGCCTTCCCCAACATCACGCTGGTGGACACCACGGCCTCGCTGGCCCAGGTGCAGCGCGTGCTGGACCAGGTGATCCGCGCGGTGGAGTTCCTCTTCCTCTTCACGCTGGCCGCGGGCTCGGCCGTGCTGCTGGCCGCGCTGATGGCCAGCCGCACGCAGCGCGTGCGCGAGTTCGCCGTGCTGCGCGCCCTGGGCGCGGGCGACCGCATGCTCTCGCGCGTGCAGGGCGCCGAGCTGCTGGGGCTGGGCATGCTGGCCGGCGCGCTGGCGGCCAGCGCGGCCGTCGGCCTGGGCTGGGTGATGGCCAGCCAGGTCTTCGAGTTCGACTGGACGCCGAAGTGGTGGTGGCCGCCCCTGGGCGCCGCGCTGGGCGGCGTGATCGCCTGGGCCGCGGGCTGGTGGGGACTGCGCGGGGTGCTGCGCTCGACGGTCAACGAGACGCTGCGCGAAGCCGCGGTGTAGGGGCGGTTCAGCGGCAGCGTGAACGACTTCACATCGGCCCATGCCGGCTGCGCGTTTGCCCCTGCGGGCTGGACCCTAGCGAAACGCCGCCGCAGCGTAGCGAGCGTTTGAAACTAGGGTACTCACCCAGAGGGCCGCGGCGTCTCACTGAACCCGCACGGCGTTCGGCGTGTTCTGCGCGGCGTCCGTATTGGCAACACTTGCGATACGGCGACATCTGAATCGCCGGCCATCGGAGTGTCTTCATATGAGTGCTGCCGCCAATCCGGCTCCCAATCCCGTTTCGTCGCCGACCATCTGGTCCGACCCCAAGCGTTACCTCTGGCTGCTGGGCCCCGTCGTGCCGCTGCTGGTGCTCGCCGGCCTGACCATCACCTGGGCCACCGGCTGGGTGCTCTTCGCCTGGGTGCTGCCGGTGATCCTCTACGGCGTGATCCCGGCCCTGGACCTGCTGATCGGCACCGACCGCAGCAACCCGCCGGACAGCGCCGTCGCGCAGCTGGAGAACGACCGCTACTACCGCGTCATCGTCGCGGCCTTCGTGCCGCTGCAGATCCTGGCCACGGTGCTGGGTACCTGGCTGGCCGTCACGGTGGACACCAACTGGTTCGGCCTGCTGGGCATGGTGCTGGCCGTCGGCGGCCTCAACGGCATCGGCATCAACACTGCTCACGAGCTGGGCCACAAGAAGCCGGGCTGGGAGCGCTGGCTGGCCAAGGCGGCGCTGGCCCCCACCTTCTACGGCCACTTCTTCGTCGAGCACAACCGCGGCCACCACAAGAACGTCGCCACGCCGGCGGACCCGGCCAGCTCCAAGATGGGCGAGAGCTTCTGGCGCTTCCTGCCGCGCACGGTGTTCGGCAGCCTGCGCTCGGCCTGGGAGCTGGAGAAGGAACGCCTGGCGCGCCTGAACAAGGGCCCCTGGACCTGGGACAACGAGAACCTGCAGGCCTGGTCGCTGACCATCGTGCTCTTCGGCGGCATCACCGCCTGGCTGGGCTGGCACGCGCTGCCTTTCCTGCTGCTGCAGGCGGCCTACGGGGCCTCGTTGCTGGAGGTGGTGAACTACCTGGAGCACTACGGCCTGCTGCGCGCCCAGGACGCCAACGGCCGCTACGTGCGCTGCGAGCCCGAGCACTCGTGGAACAGCAACCACGTGGTGACCAACCTCTTCCTCTACCAGTTGCAGCGCCACTCCGACCACCACGCGCATCCCACGCGCCGCTACCAGGCCCTGCGCCACTTCGAGGGCTGCCCGCAGCTGCCCTCGGGCTATGCGTCGATGATCCTCGTCGCCTACTTCCCGCCGCTGTGGTTCCGGATGATGGATCCGAAGGTGGTCGCCCACTACGGTGGCGACCTGAGCAAGGCCAACATCCACCCGGCCAAACGTGAGCGCCTGCTTGCGCGCTGGGCCGGGCGCACGGTTGCACAGGGAGCGGCGTGATGAGCTACCAGCGCTACCGCTGCCCCGAGTGCGGCTTCACCTATGCCGAGGAACAGGGCCTGCCGCGCGAAGGCTTCGCACCCGGCACCTCCTGGGGCGACCTGCCCGAGGACTGGGCCTGCCCCGATTGCGCCGTGCGCGACAAGATCGACTTCCTGCCTGTCGAGGCGCAGGACGCGTCCACAGGAGCACGGGCATGAGTACGCCGAGGATCTTCCAATGAGCACCGCGACCGCCAACGCGCAACTCTGGCAATGCGACAGCTGCGCCTTCGTCTACGACCCGTCCGAGGGCTGGCCGTCCGAAGGCATTGCGCCGGGCACCGCATGGGAAGACGTGCCCCATGACTGGCGCTGCCCTGACTGCTCTTCGTCCAAAAGCGATTTCTCCCCGCTTGCTGGCTGACTCGGCCAATCGCCTGGCCGCTATTGCCACTGCCCATGGGAGCGCCCCCGTCGGAGGGCAGGGCAAACGACAAAGGCATTTGCCCTGCCCACTCGCTTTTGCCTACTCAAAGCGAGTGTCGAGCTTCCGACAATTCCTGGCATGGACAAGCATCGTCAGTTCAGGTTCAGCAAGGGCGGGTACTCGCTGTACGCCAAGCTGGACGACAGAAACGGGGGAGCCGCCGTGCGCTACCTCGTGTTCAATGCTGTCGACGAGCTGATGGACGACCTGCCTTCGCTGGGCGAGGCCTCCGCGCTGATGGAGCGCCTGGCACAGCCGCCGCAGGAGCAGACGCTGAACTGAGGCTGGCAGGCCGACAACGACAAGGGCACCCGTAGGTGCCCTTTTTGTTTGCCCGCAGCGGCCGCTGCGGCCGGCGGAGTGCGTCAGCCCTGGTGGCCGACGCTGTCGTCGATCAGGCCCAGCTCGGCGCTGCTCATCAGCGACTCGATGTCCATCACGATCAGCAGGCGCTCGCCCAACTGCGCGATGCCGGTGATGTAGCTGGTGTCCACCGCGGCGGTCATCTGCGGGGCTTCGCGGATCTGCTCCGTCGACAGCTGGGTCACGTCGCTCACCGAGTCCACCACCGCACCCAGCACGCGGCCGCGCACGTTGAGCACGATGACGACGGTGAAGGGATTGATCGCGGCCTCGCCGGTGGAGGGGTCCACGCAGCCGAACTTCACGCGCAGGTCCACGATGGGCACGATCACGCCGCGCAGGTCCACCACGCCCTTGAGGTAGGACGGCGCATTGGCGATGCGCGTGGGCTGCTCGTAGGAGCGGATCTCCTGCACCTTCAGGATGTCGATGCCGTATTCCTCGTTGCCCAGGCAGAAGGTGAGCACCTCGCGGAACACCGAGTTCTGCTTGGCGCGCGCGTCGCGCTTGGACGACCCGCCGAAATCGAAACGCGGCTCCGAGCGGGCGGCGGGGGTGGCGGTGGGGGCTTCCAGGGCAGTCTGCATGGCAGGTCTCTCTCGTTGCCGGGCACGGCGCCCGGGCTCCAGGGGTCTTCGGCCCCGATGCGCCTGTCTGAAGCGCCGGCCAACCAGGGGCGGCGTGCATAGTTCACGGCCACACGCCAGGCCGCAGCCGACCCGGCTATTTCGCCTGCCGCGCCATCGCCTGCTCGGCTTCCAGGAAGACCGAGACACCGACCTCGGACAGCTCCACCTTGTCGCTGACGTTGAAGTCCGAGATCAGCCCGGGCGAGCCTTGCTCGGGCTTGGGCTGGTCGTCCAGCGTGCGCGTGACCAGCTGGGCGCGCAGGGCAGTCAGGCCCGTGGCCGATGGATCGGCGCACAGCGGCTCCAGCTGCACCAGGGCCTTGCGCAGCACGCCGGGCGGGAAGTCGGCGAAGGCGGCCAGGCCCTTGTGGCGCAGGCCGCGTTCGACGGCGGCCAGGTGAGGCAGCACGGAGCGCGCGGCGGGATGGCGGTCCAGGACGGAGCGCAGCTCGCGGCGCATCAGCTTCACGTCCTCGGGCTCGGCGTGTGCGCCGGCGGGGCGGCTCGTCGTGCTGTCGCGGCCGTGCAGGCGGCTTTCCATCACGATGTCGAAGTTGCTCCCGCGGCGCTTGAGCCGCACCTGACCGACGAAGGCCAGCCGCAGCCAGCGCAACGCGTGGCGCAGGACGGACATCAGGGATGGCCTGGACACGGCGGCCTCCCCGGCTGCCTTGGAGGCATTGGATGCGGCAGGGCTGCGGCGGGACGGGGCGGGCATGGCTGGCATCCTGCCTGCGCGCGCCGGCCTTGCGGCAAGGCCCGCACGCGGCCGCGCGAACTACTGCGCGCAGACGCGGGCAACTTTGCGTGTGCTTCACACGCGCGGGGCGCCGTTGGCGCCTGCGCGCAACACCGGCCGTTCAAGGGTTGCATTGCCCGAAGGAGCCGATGCCGTTGGGGCAGTAGGCGAAGTTCGCCTGCACGCCCATGCCTTCGCCGGTGCGGCCATACAGCGCCAGCATCTTGAAGTGCGCGGCCGGCAGCGCGGTGGAGCCGTTGCTCAGTGCCACGTTCAGCGACTGTGCGGTCGAGGTGGACGACGAGACGCGCCCTTCGCCGATGCGTGCCGAGGAGCCGTCGCCGCAGGAATAGTCCGTGCAGAACGAGGCCTCGCCCATGTTGGTGAAGCCGCGCGCGAAGGTCCAGCTGGCCTGGAAGCTGCCGCTGGCACTGGAGGCCAGGCTCAGCGTGCGCAGGTTGGCCGCAGAGGCGGCCGTCAGGTTGGGCCAGGGGAAGCTGTCCAGCCGGTCGGACAGCGGCGGCACGCCCATCACGTCGACCTCGAACTCGCTGCGGCCGGCGATGGTGAAGGGCGTGGAGCAGGCGCTGTTGCCGTAGAGCGTGAAGGTCACGCTGCGGCCCGCGCGGTAGAAGTTGTTGATCGAGCTGTCGCCGGCGGTGCCGTCGGGCAACATGATCCAGGTGTCGTCCGCGTCGCGCAGCGTGCCGCCGGAGGCCGTGGGGTTCAGCTCCACGTTGCTCGAGCCGTCGCGCCAGGCCGACAGGCGCTGCGGGCTGCCGCCGTAGGGCTTGAACCAGGCCAGCACGACTTCGTTGCCCGAGGCATTGCGCTGCGACACCTTGGCGCATTGCAGGCCGCTGTAGGCCTGGATGTCGAACTGGAGGGCGCGCTGGTAGGTGACGGCGGTGTTGCCGCCGCCGTCGAAGGCCTGCGAGCGCTGCACCGTGGCGTTGGCGTGGATGGCGATCGGGTTGACCTGGCCCTTGAACTTCCAGTTGCCGCCCTCGCGCGCGACGGCCATCTCCTCGCCGATGGACTGCAGGCTGCCATCGGGCATGCGCAGCACGAAGGACACGCGGCACACCGGGTCGGCGCCCGACAGGTCGCAGCGGCCCAGCGTGGGGCTGACGAGGGCCACGCCGAAGCCGGGGCCTTCGTGCGCCGTGTCGCCGATGAAGTTGCACATCAGCGCGGCCACGTCATGTGCGCCGGTGGCCGGCGTCGGGCTGTCGAAGGACATCATCGCGCTGGAGGCGATCAGGCCCTCCAGGTTGGCGTCGCAGGCGGTGCGGCTGCTCAGCGCCTGCGTAAGGCTGACGAACAGCGGCTCGATGCCGGCGAGCGAGACGGAGGCCGCGGCGCTGTCCACCGTCAACGTGCCCTGGGGCGCGGAGCCGGCCTCGATGTAGAGGTTGCCGGTACCCATGCGCGGCGTGATCTGCACGAAGGGCTGGCTGGCCTCGCCGGTGGTCACGCCCACGGCGTCCAGCACGCGGTCGTAGCCGGTGCGCGTGCCGGCCGACAGGTTGCCGCTGATGAAGTCGAAGTCGGAGGCCACGCCGGCATCGGCCAGCACGCCCGACAGGCCCTGACGCAAGGCGGTCTGCGCATTGGCCAGGTTGGTGGGCGTCAGCGTGGGGCTGGTGCCCTGCATCAGGTCCTCGGGCGACTGGCCCGTGGCGACTGGCCACGGGCCAG
>SCTQ01000117.1 GCA_004322345.1 Aquabacterium sp.
GTGATCGAGGAAGCGGCCAACGGGGGCACGGACCTCGTCCGCGCCTGGGCCACGCACACGCTGGCGGCCAACGTCGAGAACCTGACGCTGCTCGGCGGCAATGCGATCAACGGCAGCGGCAACGAGCTGGACAACACGCTCATCGGCAACGGCGCGGCCAACGTGCTGGCCGGCGGCGCGGGCGCCGACACGCTGAGCGGCGGCGGCGGCAACGACCGGCTGGACGGCGGCATGGGCAACGACTCGCTGACCGGCGGCACGGGCAACGACACCTACGTCGTGGACAGCCTCGCCGACACCATCGTCGAGAACGCCAACGAAGGCACCGACACCGTCGAGAGCAGCATCACCTGGACGCTGGGCGCGACGCTGGAGAACCTGAAGCTGGTCGGCTACGGCTTCGTCGACGCCACCGGCAACACCGGCAACAACTTGATCGAGGGCAACGCCTTCGACAACGTCCTGACCGGCGGCGGCGGCACCGACACCCTGCGCGGCGGCGAAGGCAACGACACCTACAACATCGACAGCGCCGACGACGTGATCGTCGAGGACGCCGACATCGACGCCAACGGTGACACGCGCAACGGCGGCGTGGACACGGTGAACGTCGGCTTCGACTACACGCTGGGCGCCAACCTGGAGAACCTGACGCTGACCGGCACCACCGCGATCAACGCCACCGGCAATGCGCTGGACAACACGCTGACCGGCAACGCCGCCAACAACGTGCTGACCGGCGGCGCGGGCTACGACTTCCTGGACGGCGGCGCGGGCGCCGACACCATGATCGGTGGCACCGAGGGCGACACCTACGTCGTCGACAACATCGGCGACGTCATCACCGAGGCCGCCGACGCAGGTGTCGACAGCGCACTGTCCTCCATCACGCTGACGCTGCAGGACACGCTGGAGAACCTCTACCTGCAAGGCAGCGCCGCCATCAACGGCACCGGCAACGCGCAGGCCAACTTCCTGCAGGGCAACAGCGGCACCAACACGCTGTGGGGCCTGGGCGGCAACGACACACTGCAGGGCGGCGCCGGGGGGAATGACACGCTGCGCGGCGGCACCGGCGACGACAGCTACATCGTCCAGGGCGGCCAGCAAGTGATCGAGCTGGACGGCGAAGGCATCGACACGGTGCGCGTGCAGAACCTGGGCAGCTACACGCTGACCGCCTTCGTCGAGAACGGCGCCATCAGCTCGGCCAGCTTCAGCACCAACTCCACGCTCTCCCTGACCGGCAACACGCTGGCCAACAACCTGACGGGCAGCTTCGGCCACGACGTGCTGTCGGGCCTGGCCGGCAACGACACGATCTCCGGCGGCTACGGCAACGACACGCTGGACGGCGGCACCGGCGCCGACTCGCTGACCGGTGGCCTGGGCGACGACACCTACGTGATCGACGACATCGGCGACCGCATCGTCGAGCGCAACCGCGAAGGCACCGACACCGTCGTCTCCTCGCTGGCCTTCAGCCTGGTGGGCACCTACCTGGAGAACCTGACGCTGAGCGGCGGCGCCGCGATCAACGGCACCGGCAACGCGTCGAGCAACGTGCTGACGGGCAACGGCGTGGCCAACACGCTGAACGGCGGCGACGGCAACGACACGCTGGATGGCGGCGCCGGCGCGGACACGCTGGTCGGCGGCCTGGGCAACGACACCTACGGGGTGGACGTGGCCGGCGACGTGATCACCGAGGCGGCCGGCGAAGGCATCGACACCGTGCGCAGCACGATCGGCTACAGCCTGGCGGGCACCAACCTGGAGAACCTGACGCTGGTCGGCACGGCCTCGGTCGACGCCACCGGCAATGCCGCGGACAACGTGCTGACCGGCAACAGCGGCAGCAACGTCTTCATCGGCGGCGGCGGGGCGGACACGATGATCGGGGGCACGGGCGCCGACACCTACCACCTGGACAGCGCCTCCGACGTCTTCGTCGAGACCATCAACGGCAGCGGCTGGTACGGCGGCGACGCGCTCTACCTCGAGTTCAGCGGCAGCTACACGCTGGACGCCACCAACGGCTGGGTCGAGGCCATCTACGCCAACGGTGGCGCGATGGACCTCACCGGCAACGACGCGGCCAACTTCTTCTACGGCAGCAGCGGCAACGACCGCTTCGTGATGGGCGGCGGCGACGACTACGGCCTGGGCGGCACCGGCAACGACACGCTGGTGGCCGGCACCAGCTACGACATCCTGGCCGGCGACGCGGGCACCGACACCTACGTCGTCGACCTGTCGGCCGCCTACAGCGAAGCCGAGCTCAGCATCTGGGCACCCGACGGCGACGTGCTGCAGATCCTGGGCGTGGCCAGCAAATCCGAGCTGCGCTTCCAGCGCGTGGTCGGCTCTTCCGGCGAGGGCGACACCCACAACTACTGGTACCAGGGCGCCGGCACCACGGTGTCCATCACCAAGGCCGGCGGCACGAGCGCGGTCTACGTGGACCTGTTCAACGCCGACGGCACCGACAGCGGCCGCCTGCAGACCATCCAGGTCGCCGGCACGACGCTGAGCTTCGCCGAGATCAAGGCCGCGCTGCAGCCGGCGCCCACCGCCGGCAACGACACGCTGTTCGGCTTCACGACCAACGACCTGCTGGAGGGCGGCGACGGCGACGACCTGATCGACGGCGTCGGCGGCAACGACACCCTGCGCGGCGGTGCCGGCAGCGACCACATCCAGGGCTGCGGCCTGCTCGACGGCGGTGACGGCGGGGACTACATCGCCGGCTCGGGCGAGCTGCGCGGCGGCGCGGGCGACGATGCCATCTACCTCTCGCCCGCGGACCGCACGGTGTCCTACGCCGTCTACGGCGGCGACGGCAACGACGTGATCAGCAGCTACGGCTTCTACAACCCCCCCGGCAGCCCCACGCCGGCGGGCTCGCTGATCGACGGCGGGCTGGGCAACGACACGATCTCGCTGTCCGCCAAGGACACCTTCGTGCACCGCGCCGGCGACGGCGTGGACACGGTCAGCGCAGGCGACTCGGTGATCCGCATGGAAGGCCTGAAGCTGTCCGACCTGCTGCTGTCCAACAGCTGGGGCAACCAGCTGGTCATCGCCAACAAGAACGCCTGGCAGACCGACAGCGTGACGATCTCCAACTACTACGCCTCCTCGACGACGCGCCCGGTCCTGCGCGTGCTGGCCGAATCGGGCACGGGCTACGTGGACGTCTCCGCCGCCGCCGTCGCGGCGCAGACCGCCGTCGGCAACGTGATGAACAACGTGCTGATCGGCACCGAAGGCGCCGACACGCTGGACGGCGCCGCCGGCGACGACCAGCTCCAGGGCCGCGGCGGTGCCGACGTGCTGTACGGCTCGGCCGGCATCGACGCGCTCTACGGCGGCGTAGGCAACGACCAGCTCTACGGCGGCAGCGAGAACGACAACCTGGACGGCGGCGAGGGTGACGACCTGCTCGACGGCGGCACCGGCAGCGACACCCTCTACGCCAACAGCGGCAACGACACGCTGCTGGGCGGCAGCGGCGACGACCAGTACTCCACCTGGGGCATCGGCTACGGCAGTGGCAGCAACCTGAGCATCGTCGAGAACGACGCGACGGCGGGCAACCTCGACAAGCTGGTGACCGACATCAACCCCTACCGCATGCTCTTCCAGCACGTCGGCAACGACCTGAGCATCACCGCGCTGGGCGGCGCCGGCAGCATCGTGATCAAGGACTGGTACGCCGGAGCCAGCCGCCACGTCGAGACCATCCTGGGCTCGGGCGGCGACATGAGCGGCAACTCCAGCGCCTGGCACTACGGCACGCTGCAGGACACCCAGGTGCAAAGCCTGGTGGATGCGATGGTGGGCTTCGCGCCCGCGCCGGGGCAGGCGCAGTTCACGGATGCCACGACGCTGGCGGCCATCAACCAGGCCTGGGC